>CADCWN010000320.1 GCA_902806415.1 uncultured Thermomicrobiales bacterium
GCGTGGTCGAGACAATCGATTGCGTTGGCGTGTCGGCGCAACGGAGGCGCTGATGCTCAGATCTCGTTCACCACGAACTCGGAGAGGAGCGGGCGCGGCAGCCGCTCCAACGACTCCAGATCGCGCCCGCGCAGCAAGTCCAGCAGGCGCGCGGCGGGCGCATTTGTCGCCCCCGTCGCCGACAGCCCGGCGGCATACGCTATACTGCCGCACACAAACACGGTGAGGAGTGGCGATGTCGGACCCCCTTGCGCGGATCGCGCCCGCCCTCGCGGCGTTGCGCGCGGATGAGGCGGCGCTCGAAGCGTTCCTGCGCGACTTCGTGCGCGCGCCGAGCGTCTACGACCCGGACGTCGGCACAACCGAGGAACCGGCCGCGCGCCTCGTCCACGACCTCCTGACGGCGTGGGACTGGTCGCCGCGCTGGGAGGAGATCGCGCCCGGTCGCCCGAACGTCGTCGCGACGTTGCGCGGCGCGCGGCCCGACGACCGCCGTCGCCGCCTGATCGTCGAGGGCCACACCGATGTCGTCACCCCCGGCGACCCGGCCCGCTGGACCCACCCGCCTTTCGGGGCGACGGCCGTGGACGGCAAGCTCTACGGGCGCGGCACCGCCGACATGAAGGGGGGCGTCGCGGCGGCCCTCTTCGCGGCGCGGGCGATCCAGCGGTCCGGAGCGGAGTTCGCTGGCACCCTCATCCTGGCGATCGTCGCCGACGAGGAAGGGCTGATGCTCGGGATCAAGGAGTTCGTGGCGCGCGGCCACGCCGACGGCGCGACCGCCGCGCTCGTCTGCGAGCCGGAGGGGGGGCGGGTCTGCATCGCGCAGAAAGGGGCGCTGCGCCTGCGCGTCGTCGCGGGGGGGCGGATGGCGCACGGCGCGATGCCGGAGTCGGGCGCGAACCCGCTCGCCGCGCTCGCCGCGTTCCTCGTCGGCTGCGCGGCGCTGGAGCGCGCCCTCCAGGCCGAATGCGGCGAGCACCCCTACCTCGGCAAGCCGTACCTCACCCCCACCGTCCTCGACGCCGGTAGCCCCGCGCAGATGAATGTCATCCCCGACATGGCGGTCGCCCACCTCGACGTGCGCACCACGCCCGACACGCCGCACCCGATGATCCTCGACCGCCTCCGCGCCCTCGCCCGCGCGGTCGAGCGCGACCACCCCGAGCGCACCATCACGATCAAGGTGATCGAGGATCGCCCGCCCACCGCCACCGACCCCGCCGAGCCGCTCGTCGCGGCGACAGTCGCCGCGCACGAGGCCGAGTGGGGCGCGACCCCGCCATTCGGCGGCGTCCCCGGCGCGACCGACGGCACGATCCTCTGGCGCGAGCGCGGCATCCCGATCGTCACCTACGGCCCCGGCGACACGACCATCCCCCATCAGGTCAATGAGTTCGTGCGGCTGGCCGAGGTCCACGCGGCGGCGCGGGTCTATGTGCGGGCGATCTTGGGGTATTTGGAGTGAGGAGTATGGTCGGATAGCAGGCGGTTGAAACCGCCCTGGGGGCTGACGCCACGAAACCCGCCGTCGCGGATTAGGATCGCCCATAGCCCGATCGCGTTCGCCATCAATCAGCGCTAGGGATCCACCACGACACTGTACCCATGAAGGGCATACATTCGCTTTCGTGCGTCGGCAGGAGCCATTGTGAACAGAGCGAGTTCATACGACGACTGATATAAGCAGAAGATGAATACATTAGGACTTACGCAGTTGGTGCTGCGGTCGAGGTCAGGGTGTAGAGCGGATGGGCGCGATACTGGCGGACGGCCTCGCGGATGATGGCCGTCTTCGCCTCTCACCGGCCGACGCCGGTGACGGTGCGGTGCTGCTCGAGACGCAGGAAGGCGCGCAGCGCGCAGGCGATGTGGTTGCGTTGCGCCCGCGCCGCGCGCACCCCGGCCCGCTCCACGCCGCAGTGCTGCTTGAGGCCCCGATGGTCGACCTCGACGCCCCAGGCGATCTCGGCGTACTGCAACCGCGCCAGCTCCCCCATCGCCAGGTCGCTGGTCGCCCAGTATGCCCCGTCCTCGTCTGGGTGAACGATCGGGAAGACCAGCACGAGGCCGCCCGCTGCCGCGACCTCCTCGCCCAGCCTGCCCACATGCGAGGTGCGACCCGCTACCACGGGTGGCCGGACGCCTAATACCGACTTCGGCGGAAAACCTGCGATGCTGGCTGGCGGCTGAAGCCACGCCTCGCGGGCCTGCGGCCACAAAGCCCGCCTGCGCGGGCTGGACAGGCAAGATTTTCACCCGAAGTCGGTATAAGCGGGAGGATCATGCCCGATTCCGTATGAGGGGGCGCGGCATCAGCCGCGCCCCCTCACTTTATTCCTTGTCGCCGATACTGCTAATCAGCGGAAGCGATTGCCACCGCTGAGGAAGCGCCGCCAACGGAAGCGCACGTTGGCGAGGAACCCACGCGGGCGGATATCGACCACCTTCCCGCGCCACATCGTGGACGGTGCCGCCTGCGGGGGGCCGCTCACTTGCCGCAGCAGCGGGCTGAAGAAGGCGATGAACATCAGCACGGCGCAGATCAGGGCCAGGATCGGGGAGATCCCGCGCAACAGCAGGCCCAGGACGCCGATCCCGATCGTCACGCCGATCCAAGTCCAACCCGCGGAGGGGCCGAAGCCACCCCCGACGCCGCGCCAGTCGGACATCCGATCGCCGAACGACTCGCGACGCCGCTGCACGGTCTCGCGGGCCTGGCGCTTCGCCCGCTCCGTTTTCGGTTCATCGCGATCCATCCGTTCCAGGATTTCGGCGATCTCGCGCTCGTACTTCTGACCACCCGTCATACTCGTTTCCTCCACAGTCATTGTAGTGGAGCAGCATCGGCATGTAAATGAAGTACGAGGTACGAAGTA
>CADCWN010000321.1 GCA_902806415.1 uncultured Thermomicrobiales bacterium
ACCCTAGGGCTCAGCTATTCGTCCGATTTTAGGGGCACGACGTACGACTCGACCCGGCCAATCTTGTCGCCCACGAACGTGCAGACGGTGCAGAAGGCGAACCGAAAGCGCTCGCCGCTCGGCTGGCTGCCTTCGCCGATACCGAGCGCGGCCACCGTGTCCGCCTCCTCGACGAGGCGATCGATGACCAGGGCCGGCCCCTCCGTGGCGTTGGGCCGCTCGATCTCCCGGTCAAATGCTTCCTTGCCCACCAGATGGGTATGGCCATGGATGTCCCAGGCAACATCGTCGGTTAGGCAGGCCAGGATCTGCGCGTGATCCCGGCGGCGAAATCCCTCGAAATAGGTCTCGACGACCGCCTTGTGCGATGGCATGGCACCTCCTTGCACGGCTGCCCCGTGTAACCCGAAGCGCGACCGCAATATAGCACTCATGTTCTATATCGGCAATACGCACCGGCGTTCGTTTGCGCTTTCGACCGCCGGATGGGCGGCATACAACTGAGGACACGCCCTGGCCCGCGCAGGCGGGTGTATCCTGCGCGGGTAGCAGGGCTTCGTGGCCGCAGGCCCGTGAGGCGCGGCCTTGTCCCGAGCGCAGTCTCGGGGTTCAGCCGCCAGCGAGCTTAAACGGTCCATCGGCGAGCCTAACCGCCGCCGGGCGGTTGTTATCCCAAGCGCAGTCTTGGGGTGTGATCCCCTGCCGGGCCAGGGGATTCGTGTCGCGTGAGCGCCTCCAGGCGCGGTTTTATCCTGTGCCGGGTCACAGGGTTCAACCGCCCGCCATGACCCAGTTAAGTCCGCCACCCCACAGCGCCATCCCCCCATGCGGCGCGACTCAGCCGCCGATCCCGTACTCTCGGCACAACGTCGCGGCGATCGCCCCCCACTCCGGCGCGACCGTGGGGATCGTCGCCTCGCCGACGCCGATATCCTTGAAGCCGCTCGACGTGGCGATGCAGACGACCGGCTCATCGAACCGCCGCCCCGCCGCGGTCGCCGCGCGCAGCCCGGCGACGCCGATCGCCCCCGAGAGCTCCTGCCACAGCCCCTCGCGAGCCAGCGCCCCTTGCGCCTCGCGCGTCGCCTCGTCATCGAGCGCCTCCGCCCAGCCGCCGCTCTCGCGCAGCGCCACCACGCCGCGATAGCCGCCGACCGAGACCGCCACCGCGTAGGCGTCGGTCGGGGTCGGCTCGACGATCAGCGCCGGTTGCCCGGTCGCGATCGCCCGCCCGAGCGGCGCGCGGGTCGCCGGTTCGCAGGCGACCAGCAGCGGGGTGCGGTCGGCAACGCCGAGGGTCCGCAACTCCCGAAACCCTTTCCAGACGCCGAAGAGGAGTTCGCCGTAGCCGGTCGGCACGCAGACCGCCGCCGGGATGCGCCGCCCCAGTTGCAGGAAGAGTTCGTAGGCGATCGTCTTGTAGCCCTCCGGGCCGAACGGATGGCCGGTGTGCGTCACGGTGCGATTGCTGACCGGCATGAAACCCAGGCGCTCGACGACATCCCGTAGGACCGACCAGCGCGCCTCGGTCGGCACGCCCAAAACCGCCGCGCCGTAGGCCAGGAGGAACGAGCGGATCGCCGGTGGCGCGCTGGCGCTCGTGACGACGATGCACGGCAGGCCCGCGCGGGCGGCATAAGCCGCCGCCGCCGCACCGTGATTCCCCGACGAGGCGACGACGATCCCCGGCGCACCACCCAGCGCGGCGGTACCGACCGCGACCCGATTGAGCCGGTCCTTGTGGCTCCAGGTCGGGTTGCGGCCCTCGTCCTTGACGAACAACTCGCCATCGAAACCGGCCCAGTCGGCCAGGCGCGGGGTCGGCACCAGTGGCGTCGCCCCCTCGCCCAGCCCGCCGCCGGGCAGGAGGGGCGGCAGCAGCGGCGCCCAGCGCTCGAACCCCGGCGCGGGCGGGTCGTCGAAGAGGTCGCCAACACCGCGCCCGTAATCGAACGCCACCTCCAGCGGGTAGGCGATCGCCCCCGTGCTGGTGCGTGGGCAACCGGCGGTCAGCGGCGGCCAGAGCGGGTAGCCGATCGCCGGGTCGCCGAGCGACCGCTGCGCCGTCGCCAGCGACACCCCTCGCGTCGGCACCGGGAGGACCGTCATCGTGTCCCCCCGGCGACCGGCGCGGCGCGGCCCTCGCGCACCGCCGCCTCGGCCAGGATCTGCGTCGGGTCGAGCAGCGGCACCGTTAACATCGCCGGGGTGAGGACGAGCGGCAGTTCGGTGCAGGCCGCCAGCAGCACCTCCGCGCCATCGGCGATCAGCGCCCGGCTCGCCTCCACCAGCCGCCCGCCCACCGCCGCGCCGGTGTCGCCCGCCTTGATCGCCGCGATCGCTGCGCCGACCAACGCCTGCCCCGCCGCGTCGGGGTGCAGCGGTTCGAGCCCCCGATCGCGTAGGGCCGCATGGTAGAGGCCGGTGCCGATCGTTCCCGCCGTCGCCAGGATGCCGACGCGCCGGACGCGCGGATAATCGGCACTGACCCGCGCCGCCGTCTCCGCGATCATATCCAGGAACGGCGTCGCCACCCTCGTCCGCAGCTGTGGCAGGAAGGCGTGCGCGGTGTTGCAGGGGATGGCGATGAAGTCCGCGCCCGCCGCCGCGAGCCGCGCCGCGCCGCGCGTCAGCGCCGGGAACGGGTCGGGGCCGTGGCCTTGCAGGAACGCGCTGCGGTCCGGCACCGACGGATCGGCCTCGATGACGATGTGCAGATGCTCCTGGTCGCACCGCGCCGGGGTCGCCAGGACAATCTTCCGGTAGAGATCCGCCGTCGCCAGCGGCCCCATCCCCCCCAAGATGCCGACGATTCGCCCCATGCTGCCCCCCGCGATGAGTATGCCGCGCTTGTCAATCTGGGGCGATTATAGCTGGTTGTCGTGCAGGGGGCGGTGCGTTGAGGCGATGCTGCACTCAGCATGGCAGGCGGTTGAACCCTGTGACCCGGCACAGGGTTCAACCGCCTGCCATCCCGCGCTGGGGGGTGACGATGGCGACTGGAACAAGAAGAAAACCGGATAGCCCGCTTATCGCCCGCCGATCGGGTTCAGCTTCGCCACGAAGTGCTTGCTGCCGTCGCTGACGTAGAGGGCACCATCCCCGGCAATGGCGATGCCGAACGGTGTGCCGAGCGTATCTTCCACCGTGGCGCCGGCACCGACCCGCGCCGCAACCCTCCCATTGGCATCAAACTTCAGCACCTGGCGGGTGACCGAACTGGTGGCGTGAAGCGCGCCGCTCACGTCGAGCGCGAGGTACGGCTCATAGTAGCTCTTGCCACGCCAGTCTTCGACCGCCCACTGCGCCACCGCCTGACCCTGGCTGTCAAAGACGGCGATCCGCGCGTTGTTGCTGTCGGCGACGTAGATGCGCGAGCCATCGGCGTTGATCGCGATCCCGACCGGCTCGTCGAGTTGCCCCGCCCCGGCCCCCTTCGCGCCGAACTCACGGCGGAATGCGCCATCGGGACCGTAGACGACGACGCGACCGTTGCCGGTATCGGTCACGTAGAGATCCCCGTTCGGGCCGATGGCGATGCCGCGCGGCCCGTAGAGGCCGGAGCGATCCCCCGTTTGCGGGCCGGTCACGAGGTTGACGTAGGTGCCCCATTTCGCGACGAAGTGGCCGTCGAGCGTGAACTTCTGGATTCGGTAGTTCCAGGTGTCCGCGACGTAGACGAAGCCATCGCGACCGACCGCGATCCCGGTCGGCCCACGACTCGCCTCGCGCCAAAGCTGACCATCGCCGTGTCCCAGGCTCCCGAACTGCTGGATGAAGGTGCCGTCACTAGCATACCGCTCGACCCGCGTATTGCGCATATCGACGACAAAGATCGAGCCATCCGGCGCGACCGCCACGCCGCGCGGCGTATCGAACTGCCCCGGTGCTTTCCCCTGGCCGGGGCGATCGGTCAGGTTGAATGGCCCCTCCGGCGCGGGCGGCAGGAAAAGTCGCTGAGCCAGGTCAGGCCCGTACTCCACCGTCATATTGGCGCTCCCCGCCGGGGCGACATTGTTGCGGAAGACCAGGAAGCCCAGGGCGCGTAGCAGCGGGTTATCCACGCCGGTGAGCGGCTGCCCCGCCGGATACGACCAGAGGAGTTTGTAGGTCTGCGCCGTGAACCCACCGGTCGCGGGCTGGCCGTCGCCCGGCCGGAAGATCAGCTTCGGCGGCGTGGCCGTGCGCGCGGTCCCGTTCGCGAGCGCCGCCGTCGAGACGAGTGTCAGATCGGGGAAGTCACGCAGATACCAGCGGACCGGCCACTCGACCGCCGGATCGACCGCGACGCTCAGGCCGTGCCCGCCGGTCGGGTCGGCGAGGGTGCGATTGAGAGCGGTCAGATCGCGCGAGAGGCGCAGGATCCGCTCCATCAGCGGGCGCACCTCCGGCGTGCTGGCGTTGTAGACGATCGGCTCATTGGGGACGTTCGCGCGGTAGATATTTAATCCGACGGACGAGCGCAACCCGTACCCGAGCAGGAGTATGGTGACACCGAGCGCCAGCGCCCGCCACGCCGCTGCGCCCTCGATCCGCCGCGCGAACCAGAGCGCCGCGCCGGAGAGCGGTAGCGCGAAGAGCAGGAGTGTCAACAGCAGGCTGAGCATCCCCCCGGTCTCGTCGGGGAATCGCGACGGCTGGAGAACCTGGCCAAGCGTCGCGCCCCAGGCGATGGCAGCGAGAGCGGCGAAGAGGATGAGGCCCACGCCGCCGGTCCAGAACGAGCCTTCGCGCCGCCAGTCGATCCGCTCGATCAACTCGCCAATCGCTGCGCCGGCCAGCAGCGTCAAGGGGACAACAGAGAGCAGCAGTAATTCCGGCTGCTGGGCACCACCGAGGGGGAGCAGCACCACGCCGACGAGCGCCCAGACTCCGAGGATCGCGGGGGCGGTCGCGCCGCCGCGCACCTGCTCGTCCGGCAACGCCGGGCCGACGAAGACCCGCGCAAGGCCGCAGAGGCCGGCCAGCAGCGCCAGTGGCTCGTACAGGGGCAGGAGACCGAGCGCGAACAGGCCGTCGCGCCCGGCGGGGGCACTCCCCGGTCCGGTGAAGCTGGCGCTCCACGTGCCGAGCCATTCGATCGGACCGCCCACCAGGTTGCCCGGCACCGCCCCGAGGGCGCTAAAGGTCAGGGCCAGCACCCCGAGGAAGACGAGCAATGCGGGAAGCCCACCAGCTCGGATACCGGCCAGCAGACCCGGCGCGCCGAACGGTCGCCCCGCCGGATCGTCCACTGCATCCACCGAGGCAGCCGCCGCGCGCCCGCGCGCCCAAATGACCAGGGTGGCGACGAGGAACAGGAGGAGCAGGGTCGGGCCGACCGGGGCGGAGACAAAGAGGAACGCCGCCGCCGCCGCCGCGAGGACCATGTCGCCGCGACGACCATGATCGAGGAGGCGCAGGAGCGCCACGAAGAACAACGTCGCGAAGAAGACGGCGTAGGCGTCGGGCTGCTCCAGGCGCGAGAAGTAGACCGCGCTTGGCGAGATCGCCAGCAGGAGCGCGGCGAGCAGCGCACCCGCGCGCCCGAGATACGGGCGCAGCAGGAGGATCAGGGCAACCGCGCCGATCCCCGCCAGGGCCGGACCAAGCCGCACGATCTGATCGCTGATCCCGAAGAGGAAGAGGAGAAGCGCGCCGAAGAGGACGGCGAGCGGCCCGCCCGCCGCGCTGTCGAGCGCTGCGCCGCTGCCCCGGAAGAGCGAGTAGGCGGCGTAGGCATGGCGCGCACCGTCGGGGCTCAGCGCGTCGGTCCCCAGACTGGCGAGGCGGAGGAGGGTCGCCGTCAGCAGCACACCGCCCCAGGCAACGGTTTCTCCGCCGACCCGCCCGAGGGTGATGGTGCGGTCGAGGGTCTGGTCGGCGGCGGTCAGATCGGCGAGGGGCGCGGGATCGCGCTCCGCGCGAGGGGCTGCGGTGGCGCGCTGGTCGACATTGAGCATGGGAAGCGGCTCCTCCTGCATGGTGAGCGAATGACAGGGATAGTATGCGGATCGACCGCCACCCCGCGCGCTACTTGTAGCGAATCGTGTTGTATTCAGGCACCAGGTCCTTGCGGACAAAGACTGTGAAGTCGTAGGAGCCGAGTGGTGCCCCGAGTTCGCGATACGTCAGCAGGCGGAAGAGCTTGGCCTGCCCATCCGGGGTGGCGGTGGCGAGCAGCGACGACAGCACACTCCCGATCACGTCGGTTAGCCCATGCGGCTGCGACTCGGTCATCCAGGCACTCCAACCGGGTCGCAACTCGGGGGCGATGGCGAAGCTGCGATAGACCTCCTCGGGGAAGTGCCAGCGCATCGCGTACTCGGTCGCCTGATAGTTACCGAGCAGCGAGCTTAGTTCCGGGTGGGCACCCAGGTTGTCGTTGCCGACGAGGACGACCGCAATATCCTCGGCGGGTGGATCGACGAGGGTGCAGCTGGCGCCCGGCGTGCAGCCGAAATACTGCTTGTTGGTGTAGTTGCGCAGATACCACTGATACGGCCAGGAAGTGTTGTCGTCGTAGAGGATCGGGAGATCCAGGCCGCCAGTCTTCAACTCGGAGAATTCCTGCAACTCGTTCGCGACGCGCGTCACATCGGGCGAGGACTGCACGTAGACGAGCAGATCTTTCGGCACGTCGCCGGTCTGGAAAGCCAGCGCCCAGCCCGCATGGACATGGAAGAGGAGGGTCGCCCCGGCCAGGGCCAGGGTCAGCGTCTGCCCGGCGCGCGTCCACCCGGCCCGCAGGCCATAGCCGACGCCGATGACAACCATTAGGGCGAGCGGGATGAGCAGGAGCCACCAGCCGCGCCCCTCCGCGCCGGCCCCGCCAACACTCAGACGCGCCGCACCGAGGAACCACCCGGCGGCGAGGATCAGGACGGCGGAGATGACCATCCACGGCGAACGGGGCGAGCCTAGAACGGGCCGGGGAGTCACCGCGTCAGCTTCATCAGCAGCAGCGGTGCTGACCAATCGCTCCTTGCCGAGGTGGAACACCTTTTCGATCACGGTGCCGAGCAGCGTGGCGGTGAAGAGCAGCAGCGGCAGGACGATGTGGATATCCATCCAGGGCATCTTCTCGCCGGCCCAGGAGTAAATCGCGACGGTCGCCAGCGCCCAGTAGGCCATCAGCCCGCGCGCGAATGGGAACGGCCCTTCCGGTCGCCTGAAGAGGCGGTGTGCCAGCAGTCGCCAGCCGGTCAGCACGACGCCGACCCCCCCGAGGAGCGCGGACAGCGGATCGTACTGCGGCACGAGCAGGAGGTAATAAAACCACGGCTGCTCGGCACGGCGCACATCGTGCTGCCCGAGCCAGTAGAAGATCGCGCCGAACGAGCCGGTGAGGATCCCGCTGATATTGGTGAACATGCTGGTGTAGAGGACGACGTAGACCCCCACGAAGACGATCCCGGCAATCGCCAGCGCGCGTCTGTTCGTGAACATCTCCCGCGCGGCCGCCCCCGGCGTCCCCGCCGGGAAGGGCCCGAACAGACCCTCGGCCCAGGTCTTCCCGGCGGCGATCGAGGAGAACGCCTGAATGACCAGCACGCCGAAGCCGATAGTGAGCAGCCCCCACGAAAGAATGACGGGGTGGGCGAACAACGCGATCGCATAGGTGCGAATTTGGTCATTCGTCGGGCTATCCCAGGGAATTTCTGGCAGATGTGGCCAGCCCAGCAACCCCGGTAGCACCTTGCCCACGATCCCAATCGCGGCGACGTAACCTACACCCATGAAGATGACCCGCCGCGCCGCCGGCCAGAGGAGCGCGAAGACCAGCGCCGAGCCGAAGATGGCGGTGACGATGAAGAAGTCTTCCTTGTTGGTGAAGAGGAAGCCCCACGCCGCCGCGCCGGTGATTGCCCAGGCGGCGCGCGGTCGCGCCACATAGCGAACGATCGCGATGAAGAAGAGGAGCGTGAGGAAGGCCGAGTAGACATCGTGCCGGTGGAAACGCCCGAAATAGAGGAATGACGGCGACGTGAGCAGGAGGACCGAGGCGGTCAGCGCTCCCCAGCGCCCCAACTCGCGCCGCAGGAACCACGGCAGCAGGACAGTCGCCACGCTGAACAGCGCGGCGGCGTAGCGCGAGGTGGCGTCGCTGTCGCCGAAGAGCAGGTAGGAGATCGAGGCGACGTGGAAGAGGAACGGCCCGTGCATCAGCGGGTCGTGCGTGTAGCCCATCCCGACATAGTACATCCAGGAGAAATACGAATGGAGGCTCTCGTCGTGGTGCTGCGCTTGTTGCCCGAGATTCCAGAACCGCGACAGGACCGCCGCACAACCGATCAGCAGGTACAGCAGCCCCTCGATCGTGATCCTGGTCGGGAAGCCGGTCCAACGACGCAGCGACCGCGTCGGGGGTGTGGCCGGGGCGATCGTTCGCCCGGTCGACGTGTCGAGCGTTTCGGCCATCTCGGTCGGCGAATCGAGGATCGCCGCCGACCTGGTGGCGGTTGAGGCCGCGACGACGGGCCGATGGGGCGCTTGTTCGCGGTCAGTCTCCCGCCCTTCGGTCGGGGTCGGTATCGCCCCGGCTCGCGCCTTGCGAATTGGCAGTTCCCTCGCCACGCTCTACTCCACGATATCCGCTATACGCACTGCGATGGGATTGTACTTGACCCACCCGAATGGCGACAAAATGGCACCCTTGAAGAGCCCTGCCCCTACTAGCAACGCGCCAGCGCGCGTGGATGTTACTCCACGACTCGCGAGGATGGGGATGGGCGGGTGCTCGCGCGACCCGCCCATCGGGAGAGGCTTGCTTCCGGCCCGCAATTCGCGCGACCAACGATTAGTCGCCGCTCGCGGCGAGGGCGCGGCGCTGGCGGAGACGGCGGGCGCGGATGCGCAGGAGCCCCCTGATATCCTCCGTCGCGGTGGAAACGATCTTGACTCGGCTGTCCAGATCCTCGATCCAGTCGACCGGGACCTCGTAGACGCGCAGGCCGCGCTCCTCGGCCAGCAGCAGCAGCTCGGTGTCGAAGAACCACTCGTTGTTCTCGATCTCGGGGAGCAATTGGCGCGCGACGCTCCGCTTGACCGCCTTGAAGCCACACTGAGCGTCGGAGAAGCGGTTGCGGAAGAGGATCTTGATCAGCAAGTTGTAGCAGCGCGAGATGATCTCCCGCTTCCACTGCCGGGTGACGACCGCCCCCTTCAGCAGGCGCGACCCGATCGCCACGTCGCTGTGCCCAGTCGCCAGCGGGGCGATCAGCGGCAGGAACGACTGGAGATTCGTGGACAGATCGACATCCATGTAGGAGACAACGTCGGCATCGGACGCGAGCCAGGCCGCCTTCAACGCCCGCCCACGCCCTTTCCGGTCGAGGTGCAGGACGGAGACGCGCGGATCGGCGGCGGCAAGCTCCCGGGCGACTGCCAGCGTATTATCGGTCGAGGCGTTATTGGCGACGATAACCCGCCACTCGTAGGGGAAGTAGGTATCGAGGTAGTCGCGCAGGGTCGCCACGCCCTTGGGCAGCGCGACCTCCTCGTTGTACACGGGGATGACAATATCGACCGTCACCTGGCCGAACGGCAGCGCGTCGCGCCGTCGCAATCCCTGCCTCGCCATCGTGCCTCGCCCCATTTCTTTGGTCGATACCCGCTGACAGACGAACCACACCCGCTGTACCTGGACACAGCGTGAGTCCCCCGCCGATGGACCATGCGCCTCCCAAGTATAGACGATCGTGCCCGCGCGGCGATATAGCCCGAATTTACCGCCTATGCGCGCCCAAGCAGGGGCCAGAAGTGCTCGACCGCCCCCCCACCGCCTCCCGGAGCGCGGGCGCTCTCCGCGACTGCGGCACGCCAATCGTCGGTGAAACGGAAGATGACCGGCAGTTGCGAGCGATACGCGGCGATCGCCGCGATCCGGCGCGATAGCGTCGCGGCAATCGACCGCAGCTCCGGTGGCCCGACCTCGCCCTTCACGGTCGCGCGGCGGCGAGCGGCGGCGTCACCGAGGACCGCATAGGGGAAGTCTTCGTAGGCGAACGCGCGCCAGCCCCGCGCGGCCAGGAGTTGCCCGGCGCGGTAGACCAGTTGGTGATCGACATGGTCGCCGATGGCGAGGGGGACATAGACGGTGGGCAACGCGGATGGCGTGACCTCGGGCAGCGCCGCGATCGTGGCCGCGATCTGCCCCGCTAACGGGGCGTCGGCGGCGAGGATCGGCCCGAACAGGGCCGCATCGGAGAGATAGCCTTCGCCACGGTAGATCGCGTCCAGGAACGGCAAGGTGCGCGTCTCGCAGCCGAGGCTCGCTGCCGCTGCCCGGTCCTCGGCGAGCCGTGTGGCGATCGTGTCCCCCGCCCCGGTCCCCCAGCGCTCGTGCTGCCAGCGGGCGAAAGCGGTGAGGTCGGTGGTCGTGGGCTCGCCGCCGAACACTGTGACGATCAGTGGCCGCTCGCCCGCGTCGGCGAGCGCGGCGACGGTGCCGCCGCACGAAAGGGCCACGTCATCGTAGTGCGGGGCGAGGAAGAGATGGGCGGCGAGTCCTTCTTGGCCCACCCCGGCGGGCGGGGCCTCCGCGCGCGGGGCGTCGCCCGACATGGCCTACTTGCCCGCCCGCGAGGCGTCACGACGGAAGTAGAGGAAGAGGACAATCGTGCCGACCACGCCGGAGATCAGCCAGAAGAGCGCGAAATCGGCGTAGCCGCCCCAGGCGGTGGTCCCTGCGGCGAAGATGATGAACAGCAAGAAGAGTCCCCACATGAGCCAGAAATCTTTGCCCACCCTCACCGACCTCCCTCTACCGTTTGCGGATAGTTTGATTTCCTGTGGCAGGCGTAATGCTCGGGCCGCACACCTCGCCACCCGCCGTTGTCCCCGTCGGTGGTAGTCTATGGCGCGGGCAAGGTCCGCGTCAAACCGGACCCGCGAATCGTGGAGGCCGCGTGCGGGTGAACGGTCACGCCCCATCCGTATCAGGGGCAGCATCGGCGGGCGCGGGTCGCCCGCCAGCCGCCGATTGCGCCGCCGCCGGGCCGCGCACGCGCTCGTCGCCGACACGCCGCGTGATCTGCACGCGGTCGAAATATTCGAGGGTCGCCAGGGCATATTTTCGGCTGGAGCCGAAGCGGTCGCGAAACCGCGCGACGGTGATCGCCCCCTCGGCGGCGATCAGATCGAGCGTCGTCGCGAGGATTTCATCATAGGCGGCGGCGGCGAACGCCACCCCCTCATCGATCCGCCGCACCGCGCCGATCGCGGCGAGCGCGGCCACCAGCTCGGGGGCCAGGCCGAAATCGGCTGGCGCGGGCGGTGCGAATGGTCGGGCGCGCAGGGCGGCGAGGAAACGATCGCAGAGCGCCTGTTGCGCCGGGGTGAAGGTGATCCGATGCTCGGGCAGGCGGAAGGTCGGCCCTTCCTCGACGATCAAGCCCTCGCGCAGCGCGGCGACGATGGTCGCGTCGTAGAGGCGCGGGGCCAGCGCGATGCGGCTCTTAAATTCCTCTTTCGACATCCCGGCTCGGAGCGGCGCTGCGGCGTGATATGTCGCCAGGAGTTCGCGCATCCGCGCCGTGAGGGTTGCCCACACGGCGCTCGCGACAAAAACATCGGCGGGGCGCGGCGCGGCCGGGTCGCCGGTCAGCGCGCGGGCGGTCCCCCCCGCCAGCGCCGTCGCCAATGCCCCCTGCAGGGCCTCGGCATCGAGGCCGGCACGCTCGCCGAGGGTCTTGCGATCGAGCGGGCCGTCGGCGAGCGCTTGCAGCAGCAGTTCCTCGGGCGTGCCGCTGGCGAGGGTCGCGAGTGTATCGAGGGTCGGGTCGTGGAACCGTTTGTGGCGACGCGGCGCGGGATCGACGATCACCCCGCCGCCGATCGTGATCGAGGGGGAGGGTCGGCGCACGATGAAGCGATCACCCTTCAGCGCGGCGACCGGGCGGGTGAGGCGCAGCTGCACCCAGCCGGTCTCGCCGGGGCGCAGCCGCTGCGTGTCGAGCAGCGTGACGCGGGCGGGGAGTTCATCGGCCCCGAGGAAGAAATCGACCTCGTCGTTCTGCTCAAGCTCGACCGGGGCATCGGCGGTCAGAGTGAGTTGCACATCGAGGCGGTCGGTCGGGGCCAGCACGCCGGGGAGGGTCAGCAGATCGCCCCGGCGCAACTCCTCCACCGCGAGGCCGACGAGGTTGACGGCGACCCGGCTGCCCGGCGACACCACCGCCACCTTCTCACGATGGCTCTGCAAGCCGCGAATCCGCCCGCGCCGCCCGGCGGGGACGATCTCGACCTCCTGGCCGACGGTCAACGGCCCGTCGCTGAGGGTGCCGGTGACGACCGTGCCGAAGCCACTGATCGTGAAGACGCGGTCGATCGGCAGGCGCGGCGCGCCGGTCGCCGGATGTGGCGGCGTCCCATCCAGCAGCCGATCGATCGCCGCGCGCAATTCGTCCAGGCCCGCCCCGGTCGTCGCGGAGACGGCGACAATCGGCGCGTCGGCGAGGGTCGTGCCGCCCAGTCGCTCGCGCGTCTCCTCGCGGACCAGATCGAGCCAATCGCCGTCTACCAGATCGCGCTTCGTCAGGACGACCAGGCCGCGCGCGATGCCGAGCAGATTGAGGATCGCCAGGTGCTCGGCGGTCTGGGGCATTGGCCCCTCGTCGGCGGCGACGATCAGCAGCGCGGCGTCGATCCCGCCGACGCCCGCCAGCATATTCTTGATGAAGCGCTCGTGGCCCGGCACATCGACCACGCTCACCCGCCGACCGCTCGGCAGCGTCAGCCAGGCGAAGCCGAGATCGATCGTCATCGCCCGCTCGCGCTCCTCGCGCA
>CADCWN010000322.1 GCA_902806415.1 uncultured Thermomicrobiales bacterium
CTGCCTGCGCTTGGAGCAGCACCGCCTCGTCACCGGCACGAGTTGGTGGGAGGCCAAAACCAGCCTCACCCGCGACGCCATCCGGCACTACCTGGCCCATCCGCGCTACACCCTGACCTCAACCGCGTAAGTCCTAAAACTATTATTAGTAGCCTTACAAGTGTTGCGAGTTGAGTTCCTGACGCGATGTTGCCCCGGCGTGGAACGCTATCCTCACGTATCCATCTGCTACACTTGGACACTATGAACGCGAGAGACGATTGTCCCCGCCGGGCGCATTGCGTGTCGGCAGGGCCGCTGGCGCAACCCCCCTGCCGCCCGAACGTTATAGTCATCCCGTCGAGGACAGCTCGCTCCCGCAGCCGATGAGCCGGTGGAGACGCGCAAGCGATGAATGCGCCGCC
Source organism: uncultured Thermomicrobiales bacterium (assembly GCA_902806415.1). Taxonomy (GTDB): domain Bacteria; phylum Chloroflexota; class Chloroflexia; order Thermomicrobiales; family CADCWN01; genus CADCWN01. The sequence continues at coordinate 405 of CADCWN010000322.1, forward strand.
AGACGCCATCCAATTCGATCGCGCGCGCACCGCCGCGATGGGCCGACGGCAGATTCGGCGGGCGTGGCTTTGCCTCATCTCAGCTTTCCTCGCTTTCCTAGTAATTTGCGGCGGGTTGGGTGGTGCCGGCTACTGGTATCGCGGCCACGCGACGGAGAAGCGCACCGTACGCGTAGAACTCGTGCAGGGTGACCGCGCTTTTGTACGCCCGGCCTTCCAGCGCAACTGGAGTGCGATCCCCGCCAGCAGCGCAACTGGCGGCGTGCCGCTCGAATTGCACGAGGGCGATGCGCTCCAAACGAAAAACGGCACCCAAGTTTTGCTGACCTTCTGGGACAACAGCACCGTCCAGGTCTTCGAGAACACCGAACTCCGGATGGCCGAGTTGCGCTCGACGCGGTACATCAGCCAGGCGAGCACCGTGACGATGGCGCAATCGCGCGGGCTCAGTCGCGTGGCGCTCGCGCCCGGGGATTACCGCCGCGCCCGCTTTCAGGTTGTCGCTGGCGATACGACGATCCTGATGCGAGAGGGTGACGGCGGCGCGGGCGGCGTCTTCGTGGTGCAGGTGACCGCGAATGATACGACCAGCGATGACCCGCCGGTGACCGTGCGCGCCTCGGTCCGCCGCGGTGTCGGGGCGGTGCGGGTCGCGAATTACCCAGACGAGCTGCGCCTCGCGGCCAATGAGCAGACAACGATCCCCCCCGGCCAACCGGCGGGCACGCCGACCGAGGCGCGGCGCGACTTCGTCGCCAACAGCCAGTTCGGCCCGATCGGGGCGGGTGGTTGCGACCTCAGAGAGCAATTCACACCTTGGGTGGCGAAATGCGTCCCCGGTCAGATCGACGGCGGCTTCGGGAGACTCACGACGGTGCAGGAGAAGCTCGACGGGCGAGAACTCCCCGCCCTCGAAATCTCCCGCAATCTCAGCAGCACCGATCCCGCCAATACGGGCGTGCGCCAAAACCTCGACGTCGGTGTGGCCGATGAACCTTCCCTCTCGCTCACCGCCGACATCAAGGTGTTGGAGCAGAATCTCCCCGGAGGCGGCCAGTTGGGCTCCGAGTTCCCGCTCATCGTGCGCATCAACTACTACGACACCTTCAATGGCTATAACACCCGCATCTGGGGGTTTTACATCGCGCCGTCCGGGAACGGCGCGATCCCGGTGAACCCCAGCTTGGTCGAGGCGCGGGCCGTGCAGGTCGGGGAATGGGAGCCGTTGCGCTTCGACTTGCGCGGGCTGGTGCCGCAGCCGGTACGCCTGGAATCGATCGAAGTCTACGCTTCTGGGCAGGGTTACCGCGCGCGGATCACCAACGTCGCCATCATCGGCGTCGAGAAACCCACGACCATCGGCGGGTCGCCAAGCGGCGGCGCACAGATTACACTATTCCCGATAGTTGTCGCACGGCACGACCGCTTGAATGCACACCCGGATGAGGTCGATGACTGACACGATCGCGGGGGCAGCATCCCGCGCCGCCCGGCATCCCGACATCGCGATCACTCGGCTCGTCGTCAGCCCGTTGACGGCGAATTGTTACCTGCTGACCTGCCGGGCAACCGGCGAAATCGTTGTCGTAGACGCCGGCGACGAGGGCGCGCGGATCCTCGCCGTGATCGACGACCTCACCGGGGGGATGCGCGAGAAGGTGCGCCTGATCGTCAACACGCACGGTCACATCGACCACACCTCGGCCGTCGCCGCCCTGCGCGCAGCGCTCGGCCCGCTGCCGGTGCTGATGCACCAGGCCGATATCGAGTTAATCGAGGGTAACGGCCCCGATGGGCTGCGGATGCTGGGACAGGAGTATGTGCCAATCTTGCCCGACACGCTCCTACAAGAAGGTGATGAGGTGCGCTGGGGGAGGTGCGCGCTGCGGGTGATCGAGACGCCCGGCCACTCGCCCGGCGGGATCTGCCTCTATGGCCACGGCCTGTTGCTGAGCGGCGATACGCTCTTCCGGCGCGGCGTCGGCGCGTGGCGCTTCTTCAAGGGCGACAAGGGGGCGCTATTCGCCGGGATTCACGGCAAGATTCTGACGCTACCGCCGGAGACGATCGTCTATCCCGGTCACGGCGACGCGACGACGATCGGCGAGGAGATCGCCGACAATCCGTACTTGCAGCGCGCCGAATCCTAATTCCGCACTAAGATAGGCGCTCGGGCCGGTACGCGGCATAGCAAAGCCAAATTGCCTTGGGGGAGGGTGCATGAAGATCGCGATTATCGGCACCGGGTATGTCGGGCTGGGGACGGGGGCGGTCTTCGCCGACCTCGGGAATGAGGTGATCGGGGTCGATATCGACGCCGCGAAGGTCGCGCTCCTCCAGTCCGGCACGCCGCACATCTTCGAGCCTGGGCTGGCGGAGCTGCTGGCGCGCAACCTCAAGGCCGGGCGGCTGCGCTTCACGACCGACTACGCCGCCGCCGTCCCCGACGCCGAGTTGGTCTTCATCTGCGTCGGCACCCCGGCGGGGCCGCACGGCGGGGCCGACATGCGCCATGTGCGCGCGGCCGCCCGCGCGGTCGGGGGCCATCTCACCCCGGGGCGGCGCACGATCGTCGTCAACAAGAGCACCATGCCGATCGGCTCCGGCGATCTCGTCGGGGCGCTGCTCAGCGAGGAGGCTCCCGCCGGGGCGCGCTTCGCCGTCGTCTCGAACCCCGAGTTCCTGCGCGAGGGCTCGGCGGTGCGCGACATGCAGCACCCCGACCGGATCGTCCTCGGCTCGACCGACCGCGGCGCGGCGGAGGCGGTCGCGGCGATCTACCAGCCGTTCGACGCCCCGGTGCTGATCACCGACCTGCGCACGGCGGAGATGATCAAGTACGCCTCCAACGCCTTCCTGGCGACGAAGATCTCGTTCATCAACGAGGTCGCCGCCGTCTGCGAGGCGACCGGGGCCGACGTGCGCCAGGTGGCGGCGGGGATGGGACTCGACCCGCGGATCGGGCCGCAGTTCCTCGCCGCCGGGATCGGCTTCGGCGGCTCCTGCTTCCCCAAGGATGTGCAGGCGCTGGAGTTCATGGCCGAGGAAGCGAACTGCCACCCCCAGTTGTTGCGCGCGGTGCTGGAGATCAACCGCGACGGTCGGCGCGCGTTCGTCCGCAAGCTGGACCGCCTGATCGGCGGGCTGGAGGGGAAGACCGTCGCGATCTGGGGCCTCGCCTTCAAGCCGAACACCGACGATCTGCGCGAGGCGGCCGCGCTGGAGATCATCGCGGACATCCTGGCGCGCGGCGGGTGGGTCCGCGCCTACGACCCGGCGGCGATGGACGGGGCGCGGGCGACCCTGGCGTCGCCGCGGGTCGCCTTCTGCGCCGACGCCTACGAGGCGGCTAACGGGGTGGATGCGGTGGCGCTGGTGACGGAGTGGAACGAGTTCAAGGGGCTGGACCTGGCCCGCGTGCGCGACGGGATGCGCGCGCCGATCCTTCTGGACGGCCGCAACCTCTACGACCCGCGCGAACTCGCCCAGCTCGGCTTCACCTATCGGGGCGTCGGCCTCCCGACCTCCGCCGATGGGATCGACTTGCCGGAGTTCAGCCAGATCGCGCCTGCGGTGACGCTCGCCATCGGTGATGATAAATAACGCGACGCCGAGAATGCAGGAAGGGAAGACAACGATGCCACGAGCGCTCATCACGGGGGTCACCGGGCAAGACGGTTCGTACTTGGCCGAATTCCTCCTCGCGCGCGGCTACGAGGTGATCGGGATGGTGCGCCGCTCCTCGACCCTCAACTTCGAGCGGATCGCCCATATCCAGGATCGCCTGACCCTCGTTTCCGGCGACCTGACCGACGGCTCGGCGCTGATCCATATCCTGCGCGACCAGCGCCCGAGCGAGATCTACAATCTCGCCGCGCAGAGCTTCGTCCCCACCTCGTTCGGGCAGCCGGTCCTCACCGGTGATGTCACCGGCCTGGGTGTGACCCGCGTCCTGGACGCGATCCGCTTCGTGGACCCGACGATCCGCTTCTATCAGGCGTCGTCGAGCGAGATGTTCGGCAAGGTTGTCGAGACGCCGCAGCGCGAGGCGACCCCTTTCTACCCGCGCTCGCCCTACGGCGTGGCGAAGGTCTACGGCCACTGGGCCACGGTGAATTACCGCGAGAGCTACGATCTCTTCGCCTGCTCCGGGATCCTCTTCAACCATGAGAGTCCGCGTCGCGGCCTGGAGTTTGTCACGCGCAAGATTGCCTACGGGGTGGCCCGGATCAAGCTCGGCCTCGACCGGGAACTGCGCCTGGGCAATCTCGACGCGCAGCGGGATTGGGGCTTCGCCGGGGATTACGTCGAGGCGATGTGGCTGATGCTGCAGCAAGATCGGCCGGATGACTACGTGATCGCCACCGAGCGCACGCACACGGTGCGGCGCTTCTGCGAGATCGCGTTCGGTCACGTCGGGCTCAACTGGCAGGATCATGTGATCCTGGATGAACGCTTCGTGCGCCCCGCCGAGGTCGATCTCCTGATCGGCGACGCCACCAAGGCGCACACCGCCCTCGGGTGGCACCCGAAGACCTCGTTCGAGGATCTCGTCGCCATGATGGTCGAGGCCGATCTCGCCGCGCTCCAGGAGGATCGCCGCCCGGATCCCCTCGTCGCCGCGATCCGCCACTTCTAGGCCGTGATGACGACCGACGCGGGCGTCTACCGCCCGATCTTCGATCCCGACCTAGTGGGTCCGTGCGCGGGGGGGATCGACGCGATCGAGCCGACGCGGATCGCCGCGACGATCGCCCGCTGGGGCGAGCGCTTCCTCGGGCGGATCTTCACCCCCGCAGAGCGTACCCTCTGCGGCGACCGCGCGACTTCCCTGGCCGCGCGCTTCGCGGCCAAGGAGGCGGTCGCGAAAGTGCTCGGCACCGGCCTGGGCGACGTGGCCTGGCGCGAGATCGAAATCCTGGCGAACGAGCGCGGGCGACCGGTCCTCGTCCTGCACGGGGCCGCCGCCGCCCGTGCGGCCCAGCTCGGGCTGCAGCATTGGTCGGTCAGCCTCACCCATCTGGCCGGGCTGGCCCTCGCCCTGGTGGTCGCGACGGCAGCCGGGCGCGAAACTGAGCGTTGAAGGAGTGTTGCGGAGATTGATGGAGCGAACCGAACCGGGCGGTGAGTGGCGACCCGATATCGCGACCGCGCGCGGCGCGCAGCGATGATCACGCGCACCATCGGCCCCTACCAGCCGATCGAGCTGCTTGCCGGGGCGGGACCGTACAGCACGCACCGGGCGATCGATCCGCGCCTGTTCGGGCAGCCGGTCGCCCTCACCGTGGCCGCCCTGCCCGCCGACGACGCAGAATTCGCCCAGCGCTTCGAGGGCCGGGCGACGGCGCTCACCGCCCTGCGGCATCCCAATATCCTGCCGCTGCTCGACTTCGGCGAGACTCCCGAGCAGGTCTATCTCGCGACACCGCACCTGGAAGGGCCGACCCTGGCGACAATCATCGGCCAGGTACGGCGACCGGTCGAGGCACTGAGCCTGATCGCGACCCTCTGCGAAGCGATGGACCACGCGCACCGCCTCGGCTTACCCCACGGAAATCTCACGCCTGAGGCGGTTCAACTCGCCAATCTGCCGCCCGGTGAGGACACCCTCTTCGCGGCCTGGCCGATCGTGCGCTACCACGGCTTCGCCGCGCTGATCGGCCCCGGGGAGGGAGGTGACCGCTCGCCCTACGCCGCCCCGGAGGACGCGACAGGCGCGGGATCGAGCAGCGGGGATCGCTACGCCCTGGCGGCGATCCTCTACGCCCTCCTGACCGGCGCGCCGCCCGTTGCCGACGCGATGACAGCGCCGCCGGATACGCTCCCTGGCGGTCTTGCCACGACCCTCCGCCGCGCCCTGGCCGCCGATCCGGCGAGCCGCTTCGGTTCGGGGGCGGACTTCGTGCTCGCCCTGCGGGACGCTTCCGCCGCCGCCCGCCGCAACGACGATAAACACGCCGGGACCCTGCTCGAAGAGGCGCGCACTGCCGTCGCCGCCGGGAAGTTGCGCGCGGCCAGCGAGTCGTACAGCAGCTATTTGCTGCTGCGACCAGAGGATGAGATGGCGCGGCGCGAGTTCGCCACCATCGAGAACCGTCGCGCCGAGATCGCCCGCCGTCGTGCCGAATCGACCGCCGCCGCGACAGCGAGCAGGCCACCCACCGTCCCCACTGACACAGAATCGCCCGCGAACGCGCAAGCGCCCGTGGTGGAAGCGCCGCAAGCGCCCACAGCAACCGACGACGATCCGGCCACGAGCGGGTGGGCGAGCAAGCCCGCGATCGATGCGGCACCGGCGAATCCTGGCGGCCACTTCGGGTTGCGCAACCTATTCCCGTTCGGCCCCGGGCCGGGGGACCAGTCCGGCGGGATACCGCCCAACCTCGGTGGGCTGGGGACGACGCGCCAGGCCGGGCGCGGGGTGCCGCCGCGCGATTTCAAGCCGATCGCCTCCCCGGCGCGCCTGCGCCGACAAGCGGTCCTCCCGGCGGTGATCGCCGCTGCGGCCTTGATCCTCGCCCTGGCGCTCGGCGGCGCGCTCATCTCTCGGCAGCGCGGTCAGGAAGTGGCAGCCCCAACACCGTCGGTCGCGACCGGTGCCGCTCCCGGCAGGGCGTCGCAGGCCGCCAGCACGACGCGCACGCCGACGCGGATCGCGCCCAACGTCCCGCCGGTCATCCCGATCGTCCCGACGATCGCGCCGCTCACCCCGACACCTGTGCCGACCCTACCGCCGCTCCAGCCGGTCTTCGCCGACACGTTCGGTGATCCGAACACGGGCTTCCCCCGCGAGCCGGGAGGGTTCGCCGATGCCGGTTATCAGGCCGGGGAGTACATCGTGCGCGTCCCCCAGCCGGATGGCTTCGAGATCGCCGAATTGACGGGTTGCGTCCTGCCCGCCGTGCCGGACTGCATCTTCGGCGACATGGTGCTGGAGGTCGAGGCGCGCGCCATCGGGCCATCCGCTGGGGGTAGCTACGGCCTCGTCTTCCACCGCCAGTTCGCCGGTGCCTACGTCCAATACTTCGTCCTGATCGACCCGGAGGGGGGGACGGTGCGCCTCGTGCGCTGGAACGATACCGAGCGGGTCGAGCTCATCCCCTCGGCACCACTGGCACAGATCGTGAAAGGCGAGGGCGTCAACCGCCTGACGATCGCTGCCAAAGGTCGGACGATCACCGTGGGCATCAACGGGGCCACTCTGCCGACGGTGACCGATCCCGGCGGGCCGGCCTTTGGCGTCGTCGCCCTCCGGGCCGACGCCGGAGCAGGCCCGATCGCCGTCCATTTCGACAACTTTCTCATCCGTCCAATTCGCTGAGCGCGCGATCGCTCGTGAGTGCCGGAGGGATCGCGCCCGGTTTCAATCGCTATCGGGTCGAACCAGAGCGGGAGGGATCATGGCGAGCTACCAGATCGGCGTCCTCGCGGGGGATGGGATCGGGCCGGAGATCACCCGCGCCGCCCTGCTGATCGTCGAGGCGGCGCGCGGGCGCGCCGAGGTCGATCTCCGCTGGCGGCATCTCCCGATGGGCTGGGAGGCGCTACAGGGCGGCGCGACGGCGATGCCGGAAGAAACCAAGGCCGCCCTCGCCACCTGCGATGGATGGATTATGGGGCCGCACGACTCCGCCTCCTACCCGGCGGCGGAGCGGGAGCGCCGCAACCCGAGCGGCGAACTGCGCCACCATTTCGACCTCTACGCCAATATCCGCCCGGCCCACGGCTGGCCCGGCATCGCCGCCGTCGCCCCGCAAGCCGATCTGGTGATCGTGCGCGAGAACACCGAGGGGTTTTATCCCGACCGCAATATGTACGTCGGCTCCGGCGAGTGGATGCCGACGCCGGATGTCGCCCTCTCGGTCGGCCTGTTCACCCGGCGCGCGGCGCGGCGGATCGCCCACGTCGCCTGTCGCCTGGCTCGGTCACGCCGCCAGCGGCTAACGATCGTCCACAAGGCCAACGTCATCCGCCTCGGCACGGGCTTGTTCCTCGAGGAATGCCGCGCCGTCGCCGCCGAGTACCCGGAGCTGCGCGTGGACGACTACCACATCGACGCGATGGCGGCGCACCTCGTGCTCCGCGCGGCGGACTTCGATGTGATCGTCACCACCAATATGTTCGGTGACATCCTCTCCGATCTCACCGGCGAACTGACCGGCAGTCTCGGCCTCGCCCCCTCGATTAACGCGGGCGACGAGCGCGCGATGGCACAAGCGGCCCACGGCTCCGCGCCGGATATCGCCGGGCAGGATCGCGCCAACCCGATCGGCCTGCTCGGCTCGGTCACGATGCTCTTCCGCTGGCTCGCCGAGCGACACGCCGATCCCGACCTCGCGGCGCTCGGCGCGACGATCGATGACGCGGTGGCGCGGGCCGTCGCGGGCGGCGCCCGCACCCCCGATCTTGGCGGCACCAGCACTACTACAACGTTCGCCGAGGCGGTCGTCGCGCAACTGACCTGAGCCGAGCACCATGGGGAAGGAGGAGACACCGATGATTTCGTCCCGCCGGGGCGGCTGGACCCCCGAAGAAGAAACGTTGCTGCTGGGCCACTTCGGCGACGACACCACGCTGGATATCATCGAGCGTTCGCCGGTCGAGCCGAGCGTCGTGATCACCTGGGTCGAGTGGGACCGGCTCCCGCCGAGTATCTACCTCGTCGATTTCCGTGAGCGGACGAAGTACGACACGCTGGTGTGCGAGGAGTTCACGAGCGTCGCCGCCGCGAAGGCCAGCAAGTGGTCGGCCTGTTTCCCCGCGCAGGATGCGGCACCGGCAGACCCCGCCTTCTGAGAACGCTCATCGCCACAGCAGTTTCTCGCCGGTACGCCCTGGACTGCCTGGTCAATATCGCCCGCGAGCGGGCAGGACTCGATGCGCCGCGTCGCACGGATGCGTCTCCGGCACGCCCGCGCGGGGGGCGTGCTATCATCCCCGGACGGCACTCGCCGCCCTGATGCAGCACCCGCCCGATCGGCGATCGGGCGCGAGAAAGGTCCACCGTCATGCGGATTGTCACCGGTGCCCAGATGCGGCAGATTGAGCAAGCGGCGTTCGACAGCGGCGTCGCGCAACCGGACCTGATGCGCCGCGCGGGACGGGCGATCGCCGAGCGCGCGCTCGGCACACTCGGTCATCGGTCGGAGGCCAGCGCCCTGCTACTCGTCGGCCCGCGCAACAATGGCGGCGACGGCCTCGTCGCGGCCGAGGCACTGGTCGAGGCCGGGCTGCGCGAGGTCACCGTCTGGCTCTACGGGCGCGACGACCTGACCGGCGCGCCGGTCGCCGCCGACCTCCTCCAGAAGCTCACCGTGATTCGCGCCGGGGGGGCTGGCGCGGAGGAGGCGCTGGGGGGCGCGGTCGAGGGGGCCGATCTGATCATCGATGCGATCTACGGGATCGGGGGGCGCGAGGAGTTGCCGGGCGATCTCGTCGCCGCCCTCGCGCTCGTCAACGCGCGCGCCGCCGATCCGCGCGCCACGCTCGTCGCGCTCGACATCCCGACCGGCGTCGACGCCGACACCGGCGCTGCCGCCGATGGGGCATTCCAGGCCAGCCTGACCGTCACCCTCGGGCGACCCAAAGTGGGGCTCTACCAACCGGCGGGGATGCGCGCCGCCGGGCGCATCGCCATCGAGTCGATCGGTCTCGACGAGGGATCATTGCCGGACGATGCGCCGCGCCTGATCGAGCGCGCGGACGCCGCCGCACGCCTGCCGAGCCGGGCCTTCGACGCGCACAAGGGCGACGCTGGCTCGCTGATGATCGTCGGCGGCTCGCTGAACTATCTCGGCGCGCCGGTCCTGGCGGCGCACGCCGCGCTGCGCGCCGGGGTCGGGTTGCTGACCCTCGCGGTGCCGCGCAGCCTCCTCGGCCCGATCGCCACGCAGGTCGCCGAGGCGACCTACCTCCCCCTGCCCGAGTCCGAGTGGGGGACGATCGGGCGCGACGCCGCCAAGACGGTCACTGAGGCGCTGGGACGCTACACCGCCATTCAGATCGGCAACGGCCTCGGCAGGGAGAAGGCGACCGGCGAATTCCTCGCCAACCTCCTCGCCCTCGCCCCGCGCGATCACGCCAAGGGGCCGGTCGGGTTTCGCCCGAACAGCGCCGCGGCGGAGGAGGAAGCGGCGGAGTCGCCGATCAAGGTGCCGGTTCTCTTCGACGCCGATGGCCTCAACCTCCTCAGCGAGATCGAGCGGTGGTGGGAGAAGCTGGCCGACCTGCGGCTGATCCTCACGCCGCATCACGGCGAACTCGCACGACTGCGCGGAGTCGAGCGCGAGGCGATCAGCGCCGCGCCCTGGCAGTCGGCGCGCGACGCCGCCCGCGAATGGGGCCAGACGATCGTGCTGAAGGGCGGCTACACGGTCGTCGCCACGCCCGGCGGCGGCCTCTGGGTGGCACCGCTCGCCAACCCCGCCCTCGCCGCCGCCGGGACCGGCGACACCCTGGCCGGGCTGATCGGCGGCCTGCTGGCGCAGGGGCTGACCCCGGACGACGCCGCCATCCTCGGCCTCTGGCTCGGTTCGCACGCTGGCGACCTCGCCCGCGCGGCGATCGGCACCTTGCCGCTGATCGCCGGCGACCTCCCACGCTTCATCGCCCAAGCCATTGTCGAGCTAGAGCAGGGCATGACGCCGGAATAAGTACGAACTACGAAGTACGAAGTACGCGGCGGTGCTGTCCCTCACCCTACTTCGTACTTCGTACTTTATACGGGGGGATCTATGCGCGTCACAGAGTTCATGACTGCCAACATCGCGACCGTCGCGCCGGAGACGCCGATTGTCGATGTCGCGCGGCTGATGGTCGAGGCCCGGATCAGCGGCGTCCCAGTGATCAACAGGGACACCGGCGAGCTGCTCGGGATGATCACGGAACTGGAGATGGTTGAGCGTCAGGCCAAGTTCGAGATGCCGACCTACACGCGCGTCCTCGATGCGACGTTCGTCATCGCGGAGCGCGACAGCGAGGAGAAGCTGGCGCGCATCCTCGCCACAACGGCAGGGGAACTGATGCAGAGTACGGTCTACTCGATCCGTGAGGATGCCACGATCGAGGATGTCGCCTCGCTGATGTTCGAGCGCCAGGTCAATCCCGTCCCGGTGATCAGCCTCGACGACCGCCTGATCGGGATCATCAGTCGCTCCGACATTGTGCGCTTGATGGCGGCGGACTTCACCGAGCCGGGCGGCGAGGCGAGTGACGAGTAAGTACGAAGTGGGCGAGTGGGCGAGTGGGCGAGCATAACTGCAGTGGGTGAAGACGTAACCATAGGCTCCTCACGGCGGGCGACGCGGGCGGAGATCGATCTCGACGCGATCGCCACTAACGTCCGCTTCTTCGTCGATCGCGCGGGGCCGACGGCCGGGGTGATGGCGGTCGTCAAGGCGAATGCCTATGGGCATGGCGCGGTCATGGTCGCGCGCGCGGCAGTCGCGGCGGGCGCGTCCTGGCTGGCGGTCGCGACGGTCGACGAGGGCTGCCAGTTGCGCGCGGCGGGCCTCGCCGCGCCGATCCTGGTCCTCGCGCCGAGCCACCCCGAGGAGGCCGACGCGGCGGTGCGCGCCGACCTCACCCTGGCGGTGGCCGATCTGCCGGGGGCGGCGGCGGTCGCCGCGGCGGCGCGATGGGGAGCAGCCCGGGTCCATGTCGAGGTCGATACGGGGCTGAACCGTTTCGGAATACTGCACACCGTCGCGGCGGGGCAGATCGCCCGGATCGCCGCGCTGCCCGGCCTGCGACTCGACGGCGTCTACACCCATTTCGCCACCGCCGACGAGGCCGATCAGGGGTTCCATGATCTGCAACAGGCCCACTTCGGCGCGGTCCTCGACAACCTGGAAAGCCTGGGGATCGCCGTGCCACAGATTCACCAGGACAACAGCGCGGGGGCGCTCGGCGGTCCCGGCCCGCGCGTGACGCTGATCCGGCCCGGCGTCGCCCTCTACGGGATGTCGCCCTCGGACGAGGTGCCAGCGCCGCCCCAGTTGCGTTCGGTGCTACGCCTCCGCAGCCGCGTGGCGCGCATCCTCGACCTCGCGCCCGGCGACAGCGTCTCCTACGGGCGCACCTTCGTCGCCACGCGCCCGATGCGCGCCGCGCTCATCCCGCTCGGCTACGCGGACGGGTATCGCCGCAGCCTTTCCAGTCGCGGGGTGATGCTGCTCGGCGGCCGGCGCGCGCCGGTCCTCGGGCGCGTCTGCATGGATCAGACGGTGATCGCCCTCCCGGAGTGCGTTTCGGCGCAGATTGGCGATGAGGTCGTTGTCATCGGCGCGCAAGGGGAGGAGCGGATCAGCGCCGACGAACTCGCCGCGCTCGCCGGGACGATCCCCTACGAGATCGGCACGGGCATCAGCGCCCGCGTGCCGCGCCACTATCTGCGCGGCGGGCGGGCGATCGCGGTTGAGACATTCGGCCAGTTGCGGCAGATCGCGGACTGAGCGCCACTGTACGACGCAGCGCACATGCGCGGTAGCCACGAGAAGAGGTCTGCCGATGATCCTACACTCCAGTCGCGCGCGCCGTGCCGCACCCCCAGCACTGCGACGCTCCGAGGCACAGGCGGTAAACCGGGAGAATAGGGGGAACCCTGACGAACCCTGGCCGAGTATGGAGCCGCTGCCCGGCGATCGGCGTCTGGCCGACTTCGGCGCGCGGCTCGGGCGCTGAGCCGCGACGATGCTGTCGTTGCTCGCGCCGCCGCGTCGCTATCGCTGGAACTATTCGGCGATGGGGCTGGATATCAGCCTCTTCGTCCTCGCGCTCAGCTTCGCCTCCTCCTACGGGCTGCTGCCGCTCTTCGTCAGCCACCTTTCCGACTCCAATCTGGCGGTCGGCGCGATCCCCGCCCTCCGCGCGGCGACCCTGCTGCCGCCGATCTTCGTCGCGGGGCTGACCGAACGGCTGCGGCGCAAGCAGCCGTTCGTCCTCGGCGTCACCGTCTTCGAGCGGGTGCCGTACCTCATCATGGCCGTGGCGACGCCCCTGCTGGCCCTGAGTCACCCCACCGCCCTGCTGTGGCTCTTCTACGCCCTGCTCGCCATCACCACCTTCTCGGCGGGCGTGGCGATGCCCGCCTGGCTCGACCTGATCGCCCGGATGATCCCCGCCGACTGGCGCGGGCGCTTCTTCGGCCTCTCGTCGGCGCTCGGCGGGCTACTCGGCGTCGCGGGGAGCGCCGGGGCGGCGGCCTTGCTCGCGCGGTTCGATTGGGTCGTGGGGATCGCCCTCTGCTTCGCCATCGCTTTCGTCTGCCTGACCCTCTCCTTCATCTGCCTGGTCTTCGCCCGCGAGCCGGTCGAAGCGGACAATCCCGCACGACCGCGCGAGGGGACGGCCTGGCGACAGCTGCCCGCGATCGTGCGCCGCGATCAGAATCTGCGCCGCTACCTCGCCGCGCTGTTGCTGGTCACCGCCGCTAGCCCGACCGCCGCCTTCTACATCGTCGATGCGAAGGGCGCGCTGGGGCTGAGCGATGGCACGGCGGGGCTTTACGCGACCGTCCTGCTCGCCTCCGCGACCGCCGGGAATCTGCTCTGGGGCTCTCTGGGCGACCGGATCGGGCACAAGCGGGTGGTGGTGGCCGGGGCGCTCTGCACCGGCCTCGCGCCGCTCCTGGCGCTGATGGTGCGCGACCCGCGCTGGGGGCCGCTCGGCTATGGCGTCGTCTTCCTGCTCGCCGGGCTGGCGACGAGCGCCCTACAATTGACGGCGCTGACGTTCATCATCGACCTCGCGCCCGCCGCGCAGCGCCCCACTTACGTCGGGCTGGCGAACGCGGCGCAAGCGCCCTGCGCCCTCGGCGCGCCGCTGCTCGGCGCAGCCCTCGCCGACGCGCGGGGCTACCCCGCCCTCTTCGCCCTGACCGCCCTGCTGGCGCTGGCCGGGGCGTTCCTGGTCGCGCGCGCCGTCCATGACCCGCGCGCTGCGGGAGGTGAAGTCGCCCGCGCGGAGGTGGTCTGATGGCGCGGGATGGCGGGGCCGAGCGGCCCGCAGCGAACAGCCGCCCGCCCCGCGAACAAGTCTCCTTCCGCCGCCTCCCCGCGCCCGGCGCGATCGAGGTGCTGCACGCCACCTACATCACGCAGACCTTCCCGCGCCACACGCACGAGCAGTTCGCCATCGGCGTCATCGAGCGCGGCGCGCAACGGTTCGAGTGCGGGCGCAAGGGGTACGCGGCGGGGCGGGGCGACATCATCGTCAACAATCCCGGCGCGGTCCATACCGGCCGGGCGTTCGACGCGAACGGCTGGACCTACCGGATGCTCTACCTCGCGCCCGAGCTCCTCGGCGAGACGGCGTCCGAACTCGCGGGGAGGCCGCGCGACCTCCCCGATGTTCCCGAACCGGTCATCGCCGACCCCGCCCTGGCCGAGTCCATCCTGCGGCTGCACCGGTCGCTACTCGCCCCGACGAGCCAGCTCGAAAGGGAGTCCCGCCTCCTCTGGTCGCTCGCCCAACTCCTGGCCCGCCACGCCGCCGCGCCGACACCGGCGAGCGGGGACAAGCCGGAGTCGGGTGCAGTCGCCACCATGCGCGACTACCTGCAAGCCCACCACGCCGACGAGGTCACGCTGGCCGACCTGAGCGCACTGGTCGGCCTGGGACCCCTGCGTGCACTGCGCAGCTTCCGCGCGACCACCGGCCTGCCGCCCCACGCCTACCTCACCGGGCTGCGGATCGCAGAGGCGAAGCGGCTGATCGCCGAGGGGGAACCACTCGCCGGGGCGGCGCTCGCGGCGGGCTTCGCCGATCAGAGCCACCTCACCCGCCAATTCAAGCGCTTCACCGGCCTGACACCCGGCCAATACCGCGCTGGCTGCAAGATCGTGCAAGACGCCTCGCGCTGACCCCGCTACGCTGAACTGGCAGGCGACATGATCCGGCCATGCACGCGAGTCAGCGAACGGGGGGTACACGAAACCGATGGACGAGGGAAGCGCGCGGAGACGGGGCGAGAGGGCGCGTCAGATGGCGGTGACACGATGAGCGACCGGTGGGGGGCGTACGCGCGCCTGGCGACCGCGATGATCCTCGTCGGCTCGTCGGTGGTCGCGGCGAAGCTGACGGTGGCGGCAATCCCGCCGTTCCTGGCGGGCACGTTGCGCTTCACCCTCGCGGTCGCGCTGCTGGTGCCGTTGTTCCTCGCGCGAGAGGGTCGCCCGCCAACATTAACCCGGCGCGACTGGGCAATCCTCGCGCTCCAGGCGTTCGCGGGGATTTTCCTGTTCTACGCCCTGCTCCTCTACGGCTTGCGCTGGACCACGGCCACAGCGGCGGGCGTAATCACCGGGACGACCCCCGTCGTGACCGCGCTGCTGAGCACGCTCGTGCTACGCGAGCGCGCCCGGCCCGGCCAATGGGCCGGGATCGGGCTGGCGGCGCTCGGCGCGGTCGCCGCCAGCCTGCCGAGCGGCGCGGCGACGGGGGCGGCCGGTGCCTACCCGCTCGCGGGGAATCTGCTGGTCTTCGGCGCGGTCTGTGGCGAAGCCTGCTTCACCCTCGGCAGCAAGGCGATCGGGGCGCGGGCCACGCCGCTGTTCAATGCGACCGCCGTCAGTGTCATCGGTCTCGCACTCTTCTTGCCCCTCGCGATCATCGAGGCGCGCGGCTTCGCATTCGGCGCGGTCCCGCTGGTGGGCTGGCTGGCAATTGCCTACACCGGCAGCTTCGTGACAGTCCTGGCATTCGTGCTCTGGTTCGGCGGGGTGGCGCGGGTCCCGACCAGCGTGGCAGCGGGCTTCACCGCCCTGCTGCCGACCAGCGCGATCCTCTTATCCGCGATGATCCTGCGCGAGCCGCTAGGCTGGCAACATCTCATCGGCGGCGTCTGTGTCCTGCTCGGGCTGCTGTTGTTGACGCGCGGGCCACAAAAGGCGGCGCGAGGATGACCAGAAGCGTCGAAGAGTGCGCTATACTGCGGGCCACGAGGGGTGCGAGATAGGGACGCGGAGCGAGTGAGGGGGGCGCGGGTGACGAATATCGCCGTCGTCGGGGCGGGCACGATGGGAACGATGCACGCGGCCTCCTGTCGCGCGCTGCCCGGCGCGACCCTCGCCTGGGTCGTCGATGAGGACCCCGAGCGCGCCGCCAGCCTCGCCGCGCCGACCACCGCGCGTGCGACCGCCGATCTCGCTGAGGCGCTGGCCGACCCGGCGCTCGACGCCGTGATCCTCGCCGTGCCGACCCCGTCCCACCGTGCGCTGACCGAGCGGGCGGCAGCGGCGGGGAAGCACGTCTTCTGCGAGAAGCCGATCGCGCTGACGTTGGACGACGCGCGGGCGATGACCGCCGCCTGCGAACGGGCCGGGGTGCGCTTCATGGTCGGCCACGTCGTCCGCTTCTTCCCCGAGTACGCGCGGATCGGGGCGCTCCTCGACGCAGGCTCGGTCGGCGAGGTCGGGGTCGTGCGCGCGTCGCGCGTCAACGCCTACCCGTTCGTCGGGCGCGGCTGGTACAGCGACTTCGCGTGGAGCGGCGGGCCGATCCTCGACATGATGATCCACGACCTCGACACGCTGCGCTGGTACTTCGGCGAGATCGCGCGGGTCTACGCGCGCGGGCTCAGCTACACGCCCCACCGCGCAGCGGTCGATTACGCGCTGGCGATCGTGCGCTTCGCCAATGGGGTCGTCGCCCATGTCGAGACGAGCTGGGCGCACAGCGGCTTCCGCACGTCGATCGAGATCGCGGGGTCGGGCGGGATCATCCGCCACGCCAGCGACGAAACAACCTCCCTGCGCCTCGAACAGACCGCGCCCGCCGCGCCGGTCAGGGGGGTGAATGTGCCGCACAGCCCGCTGGCCGAGAGCCCCTACCAGACCGAACTGCGGCACTTCCTCGACCGCATCGCCGATGGCGGGCCGATCCTGACCGGCGGTGACGAGGCGACCCGCTCGCTCGCCGCCGCCCTCGCCGTCCTCGAATCGGTGCGGACCGGTCGCGCGATCCCGTTCACCGACGGCTGGCCGATGTTGGAATCGCAAGGCTTGGTCAGCGACATCCCGGTCACGGTCTGAGCGGCGTCTCCCCGCAAATAGTGCGTTCGGTCGCACCAGGCGCTCATTTATGTCGAATGCCCTTGCGCGAGGAGTAGCTGCCGATGGAGCCACTGCGGGTCGGGATGATCAGCTTCGCGCACGACGGCCACGCGTCGAGCTACGCGACATGCCTGGGGCAGATTCCCGGCGTCGAACTGGTCGCCATCGCGGATGACGACGAGGCGCGTGGGCGTAAGTATGCCGAGCGATTTTCCACGGTCTACTATGCCGCCTATCACGACCTCCTCGCGCGCGACGACATCGCCGCCGTGATCATCTGCTCGGAGAATGCGCGCCACCGCGAGATGGTCGCCGCCGCCGCCGAGGCCGGGAAGCATATCCTCTGCGAGAAGCCGCTGACGACGACGCGCGCCGACGGCGAGGCGATGATCGCCGCCTGCCGCGCGCACGGCGTCAAGTTGCAGATCGCCTTCCCGATGCGCTTCAGCCCGCCCACCATCGCCCTGCGCGAGGCGGTACGCGGCGGCGCGATCGGCACGCCGCTGATGGTCAAGGCGACCAATCCGGGCCGGATGCCACCGGGCTGGTTCAGCGACCCCGCCCTCGCCGGGGGTGGTGCGACAATGGATCACACCGTCCATGTCGCCGATCTGCTGCGCTGGATCTTCGGGCACGAGATCGTCTCGGTCTACGCCGAGATCGACGCGCGCCTCCACCCCGGCCTGCCGACCGACGATATCGGCCTCATGCTCCTCGGCCTCGACGGGGGACTCTCCGCCAGCCTCGACGCCAGTTGGTCGCGCGCCAAAACCTGGCCGATCTGGGGCGGCCTGACGATGGAGGTGATCGGCGAAGGCGGCGTCCTCGCGCTCGACGCTTTCAACCAGAATGTGCAACTCTTCGACGACGACGCGGGACACTACAGCCTCGTCCCCTACACCGGCGGGGGCGACCCCGCGCTCGTCCGTGCCTTCATCGACGCCGTCCGCGACGACACCCCGCCCCCTGTCACCGGCGAGGATGGCCTGCGCGCCCTCGAAGTCGCCCTCTGCGCCTACGGGCACGAGCCGGTGTCTTGCCCAGATGCTCTGCTCGGGTAGAGCCCCTGACGGGGCGCTGCCCCGCCAGAGGAGAGCGGCGCTCAGTACGACAGACCGGGCGTCTTGTGCAGATAGGTGTTGTCCGCCAGTTGCTTCAGCATGAAGTCGGCGACATCGGCGCGGGCAATCCTGATCTTGATCCCCTTCTCGGTGGCCGGGAAGCCGTGCCGATAGCTGCCGGTGCGGTCCCCATCGGTTAAGGTCGCGGGGCGGACGACGGTCCAATCCAAACGACTCTGCCTGATCTCCGCTTCTTGGCGCTCGGAATCGGCGAATGCCTGCCGGAGGATCAGCGGCACGATGATGAACTTGTAGCTGAACGGCAAGAGCGCCCGGCTGTCACCCATCCCGAGTGTCGTCATACACACGAAACGCCGGACACCCGCCCCATCCATCGCGCGGAGGATGTGGCGCGTCCCATCCGACCGCACGGTGTCTTTCTGCGAGGCCGGCGCCCCGAGGGCCGACAGCACCGCCTCTTGTCCCCGCACCGTGCTGTCCACCGAGGCGCGATTCAGCACGTCGCCTCGAACGATCGTGAGGCACGGAGCCTCGATAGCGAGCTTCGCGGGGTTCCGCACAAACGCCGTGACGGTGTGTCCCTGCGCGAGCGCCTGCACGACCAACTGCTTCCCCGTGCCGCCCGTCGCGCCGAAGATCAGAACGTTCATCTCGCCCTCCCGCTACTTTACACAGTGTCAATTGACACTGTGTAAAGACTACGGTATGCTTGTCACCATGTCAAGTGGCGAGGGTGAGACACGGACACGAATTTTAGGGGCGACTTGGCGGCTGCTGGAAGAGCGGCGCGACCGTGGTCTCCGCATGAGCGATATTGCCGTGGCGGCGGGTGTCTCGCGCCAAGCGCTCTATCTGCACTTCGGCTCGCGGACTGAGTTGTTGATCGCGACCACCCGCTACGGGGATGCGGTGCTGGGCCTGGATGAGCGCCTGCTCCGTTATCAAGCGGCGACCACCGGCGTGGCAACCCTCGAAGCGTTCGTCGAGTTTTGGGGGAATTACATCCCCGAGATTTACGGCGTCGCCAAAGCGCTGCTGGCGGTTCGCGACACCGACGAGGCGGCGGCGGCAGCCTGGAACGATCGGATGGACGCGGTGCGCGATGGTTGTCGCAACGTGATCGAGGCCCTCCAGCGCGATGGGATGCTCGCGCCCCAATGGTCCCGCGACGAGGCGATCGACCTGTCGTGGACGATGCTGTCGGTTCGCAACTGGGAGCATCTCACGATCGAATGTGGTTGGTCGCCAAGCCTGTATGTCGAGCGGATGCAGACGCTCCTGGCGCGCACCTTTGTCCGGGATAGTGAAGGGGTGTAATAGTCTCCGCGCGGGAACAAGCCGTCAGCAGAGGGTGGCTGGCGGTTGAACCCTGTGACCCGGCACAGGACAAGACCGCGCCTCGCGGGCCTGCGGCCACAAAGCCCTGCCAACCGCGCAGGATGAACCCGCCTGCGCGGGTTAGGATCGCGCATAGCCCGATCAAGTTCGCCACCGCCATAGCCGCTCGCCACCACCCCCTCTACGGCAGCGGGTGCCGCAGCAACGACAGCGTCACGGCGATTACGGCCAGCAGCGCGCCGAGTGCGGCGAAGGCGACGCTGATCTCGGTCGTCTCGGTCTTGGTGATCAAGGAAGTCGGGAGGCTGTTGAAGACGTCCGCGAGTTCGCTGGCGCTCTCCGCCGAGTAATACTTGCCGTCGGTGAGCGCGGCGACCTGCTTCAGCGTCTCCTCGTCGATTCCGCGCCGGAAGCCGCCCCCACGGAACCCCTGCCCGCCACCGAATTGCGGGTCGCCGAAAGACGGCTCGCGGCCCTGAACGCCGGGGTTGCAGTTCGGCATCTCCGCGCCGCGCGCGGTGCCGAAGCCGATCGTGTAGACCCGCACGCCCCGGTCGGCGGCCTGGCGCGCGGCGGCGACCGGCAGCGGCCCGGCATTGCTCGCCCCGTCGGTCAGCAGGACGATGATGTCCGGCGCGTAAGTCCCCTTCGGTACCGGCGGCGGCTTGGGGGCGGTCGAATTGGCGGGCGTGCTCGGCGCGACGTTCGGATCGACCTCGGCGATCGCGTCGATCGAGCGCAAGATGCCGCTGCCGATCGCCGTGCGGCTGCCGGTCAGCAACCCGTTGACCGCATCCTCCAACACCTCTGGGTCGGTCGTCGGCGGCTGCACCAGCTCCGCGTACCCGGCGAAGGCGACGACGCCGATCTGTGTGCCGGGGCGCTGGCGGTCGATGAACGACACCGCGGCGGCCTTGGCCGCCACGAGACGATTCGGCGCGATGTCGGTCGAGCACATACTCCGCGACACATCGAGGGCGAGGATGATCGTCGTCTGACTGGTCGGCACGCTGACGATCGCCACTGGGCGGATCAGGGCGATGATCAGGCTCGTCAGGGCCAGCAGGAAGAGCGCGAACGGGACGTGGCGACGCCAATTGGCGCGCGGCAGCGCCTCGCGCACCAGGGAGAGGCTGGAATAGCGCACCGCGAACCGCCGCCTGCGGCGCAGCATCCAGAGGTATGCCGCGATCAGGAGCGGGATCAACAGGAGCAGCAGCAGGAACCCCGGCCACAGCGCGCTCACCCCTCACCTCCACACCGTTGCCGCGTCGCGCGGGAGCACAGGATCACAGATCACGGGATGCGACCGAGCCATAGGGCCGAGAAGACTCCGCCGAGCAGTAGGGCGAGCAGCCCGATCCCCGCGAAAAGGGCCGTCACCTCCGTCCGCTCCGGGCGGATCACCAGTTGCATGCTGAGATTCTCGTAGACCTTCTGCAGCTGATCCTCGCTGACGGCGTTGTAGTAGGTGCCGTCGGTCCGCTGCGCGATCTGCTTCAGCGTCGCCTCGTCGAGCCGCGTCTGCACGACGAAGCCCTCGATCTTCAGGGGCGCGCCCGCCGCGCTGCCGATCCCGACCGGGTAGATTCGCACCCCGCGCTCGGCCGCCGCCGTCGCCGCCTCGCTCGGGCCGGGCGGGGCGGTATTCTCACCGTCGGTCAGCAGGACGATCGCCGCCGGGGTGTAGGTCCCCCTCGGCACGGCAGTCGGCACGGCGGTGGGGGCGGGGGTGCGGTTGGTGTAGAAATTCGGAGACTGCCGACCATTGGCGAGGGCGATCGCGTTCAGCGAGGCGAGGATCCCGTTCGAGAGGGAGGTGCCGCGCGCCGGGGCGAGCCGATTGATCGCCGCCAGCACCTCCGCCTGATCGTTCGTCGGCGGCTGCACCTGCAAGCCGCCATCGCTGAACGAGACGACGCCGATCTGCACCGAGGGGGGCTGCCGACCGACGAAGCTGCGCGCGGCGACCTTGGCCGCCTCCATCCGGGTCGGCTTGAGGTCGTCCGCCGCCATGCTGCCGGAAACATCGAACGCGAGGATGACGATCCCCTCGACGCGCGGCAGGCTGACGACTGTCTGCGGTCGCGCCAGCGAGAAGCACAGCAGCGCCAGCGCGAGCAGGAAGAGTGCGGGCGGGACGTGCCGTCGCCAGCCGAGCGGTCGTCCCGCCGCCTGCATTAACCCCAGGCTGCCGTAGCGCGCGGCCAGATCGCGCCGTCGCCGACCCATGTGGAGGTACAGCGCGACGAGCGGCAGGAGGATGAGGAGCGACAGGAGCAGCGTCGGCCAGATGAAAGACATCGTTAACCCGCGTTCACTTGCGGCGCTGCCGTCGGCGCATGGCGAAGTGCGCGATGGCGCGGACCAGATCATCCTCGGTCGAGAGCGACAGGGTATCGACCCCGGCGCGACCGAAAGCGGTCGTCAACGCCGCCTCGCGCCGACCCGCCGCCTCGCGGAAGCGCCGCCGGAAACCTTTGTCGCGCGTGTCCACGTAGAGTTGTTCGCCCGTCTCCGCGTCCTGCATGATGATCGGGCCGATGTCGGGCAACTCCACCTCGCGCGGGTCCCAGAGGCGGATGGCGAGGACTTCGTGCCGCTGACTCAGCAGGCGCAAGGGACGGTCCCAGCCGGGCGCGCTGATGAAGTCGGAGATCACGAAGACGAGCGAGCGGCGCTTGATTGTGCGCAGCCCCGCGTCGAGCAGCGCGGTCAGGTCGGTGAATGGCGCGCTCGGCAACTGCGGCTGCCGCAGCAGATCGTCTGTGAGCCGCAGCACCTGGAGCCGCCCACCCCTCGGGGGGATGGTGCCGCCAACCGCGCCCCCGTAGGCGATCGACCCCACGCGGTTACCGTGGCGCGTCAGCAGCCGGGCGACGGTGGCGACGAAATCGATCAGCGTCGCCCGCTTCTGGGTCTGCACTGTCCCGAAATCCATCGACGGGCTGAGGTCGAGCAGGAACCAGCCAGTGACCTCGCGGTCCTCGATGAACTGTCGCACGTAGGGCGTGTCCATTCGCGCGGTGACATTCCAGTCGATGTGGCGCACATCGTCCTCGGGCTGATATTCGCGCAGATCGGCAAAGTCGATCCCGTGGCCCCGGAAGAGGCCCCGGTAATCGCCCTGCAACAGGCCATCCAATCGGCGGATGACCTGCCAATCGAGGCGCTGGAGGACGCGCTCAGGCGTTGGCGCGGGCATTTGCATGCTCATGCAGCGGCACCACCGGCGGCGGTATGCGGTCGAGGATCTGCCTGATCAGATCGTCGCCGGTCACATTGTCCGAGAGCGCCTCGTACGAGAGCGACAGGCGATGCCGCAGCACGTCGTAGACGAGATCGAGGACGTCCTGTGGCAGCACGTATGGGCGACCGCGCACGAAGGCCAACGCGCGCGCGGCGAGGATGAGGTTGATCGACGCGCGCGGACTCGCGCCGAAGGTGAGGTAGCGCGCCAGGTCCGGCAGACCAACCTCCCTCGGGTCGCGCGTGGCGTTCACCACGCGGATAGCGTACTCGATCAGCTTCGGGTCGGCGTAGGCCCGGTAGACCTGCCCCTGCAACCGGACCAGTTGCTCGACCGTCAGGACCTCCCGCACCGCCTCCAGGATCCCGGTCATCCGCTCGACGATCACGAATTCCTCGGTCGGGGTCGGGTAACCGACGAGGACTTTCATCATGAAGCGATCGACTTGCGCCTCGGGGAGCGCGTAGGTTCCCTCGGTCTCGATCGGGTTCTGCGTCGCCATCACCAGGAACGGGTTCGGCACCGGGAACGTCTCCAGCCCGATCGTCACCTGCCGCTCCTGCATCACCTCCAGCAGCGCGCTCTGCACCTTCGCGGGCGCGCGGTTGATCTCGTCGGCCAGCAGCAGATTGGTGAAGACCGGGCCGCGCGAGGTGTTGAACTCGCCGGTCTTCTGGTTATAGATCCGCGTGCCGATCAGGTCGGCGGGGACGAGATCGGGCGTGAACTGGATCCGCTTGAACTCGCCGCCGATCGCCTCGGCCAGCGTCTTGATCGCCATCGTCTTGGCGAGCCCCGGCACCCCCTCGACCAGGATATGCCCGCGCGCCAGCAGCGCGACGATCAGCCGCTCCAGGAGCTGGTCCTGCCCGACAATCACCCGCTTGACCTCGTAGAGGACCCGCTCGATCGTCAATCTGCTCTGGACATCCTCACGCTGTTCCATGCCCTCTCCACGCTGGTCCACTGCCGCAACAGCCGCCCCGACATGCGAGGCGGATGCGCACGAACTAGTAGGGCGGCAGCCCCGCCGCCCCGCCCGCGACATCGATCGGCACGGCGAAGCCGAGGCCGATGAAGAAGTTCTCGTCGGTCGGGTTCACCAGCCCGGTGACGATCCCGATCACCTGCCCGTCGCGATTAAGCAGCGGCCCGCCGGAGTTGCCGGGATTAACCGCCGCGTCGAACTGGATCAGCCCTTCCAGGCGCTGCTGCGACCCCGGCACGGCGAATGAGCGATCGAAGCCGGAGATGACCCCCGCGCTCATCGAGGCATAGAGGCCGAGCGGGTTGCCGACAACGAACGCCTCGTCGCCGACGACCATCGCGTCGGGGTTGCCCAGCGTCGCCGGCACCAATTGCGCCGGGGGGCGGGCCGCGCGCAGGACCGCGATGTCATTCTCCGGCTGCTGTGCGGTGACGCGGGCGACCGATTTCGTCCCATCGGCGAAAGTCAGCTGGATCTCGGCGGCCTCCGCGACGACGTGGAGGCTGGTGAGGATGTCGCCGCGCTCGGAGACCAGGACGCCGCTCCCCAGGCCGCCATCGTTGTCGCCCGCGCCGCCGCGCACCTGGACCAGGACAAACGCGGGCCGGATAGCCGCGTAGACGCGCGCGGAGGGGGCGGGGGCGGGCGTGACCGAGGCCAACGCCCGCTCGATCGAGCTATTGACATCGGTCGGCGTCAGGAGTTGCGGCCCCGGTACGAGCGCCTGATAGATCAGGACCGCGACCAGCGCCGCCGACACCCCGCCGACGAAGGTGAGCGCGCCACGCCCGCGCGCCACGGATTGCCGCAGGCGTTGTCGCCAGAGCCCGGCGCGGGGGGCGGACGGCTCACTCATGCGCGTTCCATTCATAGAGGGGGAACGATCGGGAGATCGATTTGGTAGCGATCCATCGGGCGATCATCGGCGGCGGGGATGGGCACACGAGCGGATTATAGTACGCGGCGGGGGCGATGCAATATGGGGCAAGGCAAATAGCCCGGGCCCCCAACTCTGGGGGAGCAGTCGTCGGTCGTCGATCGTCAGTCGTCAGAAGAGCGTTGGGAGAGGGAGGAATCGGCAGGCGTCGTTCTACGGAGACTCCCACTGCCCGCCGCGCCGCACTTTCCTCAGCATTAGGGTTCGCAGGGATACACTTGGCACTCGGCAATTGCCCCTGATGACTGACGACCGACGACCGACGACCGACGACTACTCCCCCCGCGCGAGATTCACCCCCGCCAGTTGCGCCAGCAATTTCCCCAACTCCGAGAAGTTGCGGTCGCCGAGACCGCTGGCGCTCGCCGCGCCGTAGAGTTGATAGGCGACGGCGCCGGTCGCCAGCGGGGCGCGCGTCTCCGCGCCGAGCGCCAGCGCCAGCCCGAGATCCTTCCGCATCAGGTCGAGCCGGAAGCCGACCGGGAGCGGTTCGGCGGCGAGCAGGTTCTCGGCGGCACCGCCCAGGGCGCGCGAGGCCCCCGAACTGGCGGCGATCACCTCGACCAGCAGCGGCAGATCGGCCCCCGCGCCCGCGCCGAGGGTCAGCGCCTCGCCGACGAGGGCCGTGTTCGCGGCGGCGAGGTACTGATTGCAGAGCTTGAAGACCTTGCCCATCCCGACCGGCCCGACGTGATAGATGTTCTTGCCGAGCACCTCCAGGATTGGGCGGCAGGCGGCGAGATCGTCCGCCGCGCCGCCGACCATGATCGCCAGCGTCGCCGCCTCCGCGCCGCCCGTGCCGCCGCTGACCGGCGCGTCGAGGACGGCGACCCCGCGCCGGGCGGCCACTTCGCCCAAGCGCCGCGTGATCGCGGGCGACGCGGTGCTGAGTTCGATGATCGTCCCACCCTGACGCAGCGCGTCCAGGGCACCACCCTCGGCGAGGATCGCCGCATCGATCTCGGCGTCCGCAGGGAGACAGGTCAGGAGGGTGTCGCAGGCAACGGCCACCGCCGCCGGGTCGGGCAGGTGGGTGCCACCAGCGGCGGTCAGGGCCTCGACGGTCGCCGCGCGACCGGTGCAGAAGACGAGCGGATAGCCCGCGCGCAGCAGATTGCGCGCCATCGGCAGCCCCATCGCGCCGACGCCGATGAAGCCGAGTCGCGGTCGTCCGTCAGTCATCGCTGCGCCCTCCCTTGGCCAATACGCCGCGCGGTTTCAGAGCCAGCGCGAGAAAATCCAGGGCTTCGGCCCGCCTGATCGCTGTCTCGAAGTGGCCGGAATTGGAGCGCACGAGTCGCCACGCTTTCGGCGCGGCGTCGATTCGATCGAGACCGGCAGCCCGTTTGGCCTTTGTCGCCCACCGCGCCCGCCTCTCTCGCCCTCCGGCGCGGCATTGTAGCACCGTTCGCGCTCGCGGCAGGCGCTGATTAATCGGGTTGCCGCCCCACCCGCTATCCGGCCTGTCACCATCGGGCCACCCGTGACGACGCGGGCGACGTGTCGCGGCGCGGGGCCACGGCTGTGCTACGATGCGCCGAGATGTGAACGAGTGGCGATGAGGGGGCAGCGTGGGCGCGGCGGCGGCACTCCTATCGGCAGCACTCTGGGCGGCGACGAATCTGCTCTTGCGCCATCAGGTGCTGAAGCTCGGCGGGGCCACGGCGAATACCTGGCGCAACACTTTCGCGATGCTCTGCTTCGCGGTCGTCTTCCTCTCACTCCGGCGACCGAGCGACCTGCTGACGATCCCGGCGGGGACGCTCGGCGTGCTGCTGCTGTCGGTCCTGCTGAGTATGGTGATCGGCGACATCCTCCAGTTCACCGCGATCCGGCGGCTGGGGATCGCGCTGGCGATGCCGATCGCCTCCTGTTACCCGCTGCTGACGATGGTGATCGCAGCGCTCTTCCTCGGCGAGACGATCCGCTCGCGCGCGGTCGGTGGGGCGCTGCTCGTCATCGTCGGGGTGGTGCTGGTGGCGTTGCCGCGCCGCCCGCTCGAAGCGGAACTGGCCCAGCATCAGGCGCTCACGGCCAACCACTGGATCGGGGTGGGGCTGGCGCTGGCTTCGGCCCTCTGCGCCGCCGGGGCGACGACGCTGACGCGCGTGGCAGTCACGGATATCGACCTGATCGCGGCCAATATGCTCCGGCTACCATTCAGCGCGGCGGTCTGCGCCGTGATCAGCGTGGGCGAGCGCCGGATGCCGCCGTGGCGGGTCGAGCGCTGGCGATTCGGCCCGCTCTTCCTGGCGGGACTGCTCAGCATGGGGAGCGGGATCAGCTACCTCAACGCGATCAAGCTGGCGGGCGCGGCGAAGACGGCGACCCTCAACGCCTCCGCGCCGATCTTCGGGCTGATCGGGGCGATGATCTTCCTCGGCGAGCGCCCGACGCGCCGCAATATCGTCGGCGCGCTCGTCGCTTTCGTCGGCATCGCCCTCGTCGTCTGAGCACGCCGCGCGACGGGCGGGCGGTGGAGGGGATGACCTCTCCCCGCCGCCCCGGCGGCGACCCTCCCCTACAAGGGAGGGTGGGGACGAGAGCAGGTGGACGTCCGAGGCGATCATGGAGGGGTACGGTGCTGCGTGCGGCGGTGCCGGGATTGGTAGAGGGTGGCCTTCGGCCTGGAGCTCACCAGAGGTCGCCGTTACGCGCAGCCGCGAGGCCGATTCGGCTGAACTCGATGCATCGTGGAACTATGAGCGCGGACAACGGGCGAAGCAGGTCGTGGGTCGCATGACGACCGTGCAGCGAGGAGGGTTCTGATGGCAGCAGAGGCGCGCGGGAGTCGGGTGGCGGTGATCGGTTTGGGGTCGATGGGTTTCGGGATGGCGACCGCACTGGTCAGCGCGGGGTTCGCCGTCGCCGGATATGATGTGCGCCCGGAGACGGTCGAGCACTTCGTCGCGGCGGGCGGTCAGGGCGCGGCGTCACCGTCGGTCGCGGCAGCCGAGGCCGCGATCGTGGTCGTGGTCGTGGTCAACGCTGACCAGACCGAGGCGGCGTTGTTCGGACCAGGGGGGATCGGGGAGACGGCGCGACCGGGGACTGTGGTCGTCTCCTGCGCCACGATGGCCCCGGAGCGCGCCCGCGCCCTCGCCGCGCGGGCGACGGCGGCGGGGCTGCACTACCTCGACGCCCCGATCAGCGGCGGGGCGCAGCGGGCGGCGCAGGGCGAACTGACGATCCTCGCCTCCGGGTCGCGCGCGGCGTTCGACGCAGCCCGACCAGCGCTGGAGGCCCTGGCGGCCACCATCCACGAGCTCGGTGACGAGCCGGGGGTCGGGGCGGCCTACAAGATCGTCAACCAACTCCTCGCCGGGGTCCACATCGTGGCGGCCTGCGAGGCGATCACCTTCGCCAAGCGCCTCGACCTCGACCTGGAGAAGGTCTATGAGGTGATCACCGGCTCGGCGGGCAACTCCTGGATGTTCGAGAACCGGATCCCGCATGTGCTGGCGGGCGATTACGCGCCGCGCAGCGCGGTCGAGATCTTCACCAAGGATCTCGGGATCGTCGCCGACATCTCGCGCTCGGAGCGTTTCGCCCTGCCGCTGGCCGCCTCCGCCCTGCAACTCTTCCTGATGACCGCCTCGGCGGGGATGGGGCGCGACGACGACGCTTCGGTAGCCCGGCTCTACGCCCAGATCGCCGGATTGGAACTACCCGCCAGGGACGAGGCGATGCAAGCATAACGCGCGCTAAATCGCCTATAGGATTGGTCAAGTCCATCCCCCACCCTCCCGCTTCAGGGGAGGGTCGCCGCCGGGGCGGCGGGGAGGGGTCAGCCCACCCTCACAATCCCACAAGCCCTTGCCAAATGCAGCCCTCAGGCATCGGCAGCGACGCGGAAGCCGGTGTTGCCGGACGAGCTGTCGGGGGTGTTGCTGCTGCGGGCGGCGACGCGGTAGCGGTTGCAATACGAGCGGTGGCAGAGGTACGAGCCGCCGCGCAGGATGCGCGCCGTGCCGCCCGGCGGGCCAGTCGGATCGGCGCGCGGGCCGTCGGCATGGTGGGTGGCGCTGAACCAATCGGCGCACCATTCCCAGACATTGCCCGCCATGTTGCGCAGCCCGTAGCCGTTCGGCGGGTACGCGCCCACGGGCGCGGTCCCCAGATAGCCATCGGCGCGGGTGTTGCGGGCGGGGAACTGCCCCTGCCAGATGTTGCAGCGGTGCTTGCCACCGGGGGTCAGGTCGTCGCCCCAGGGATAGCGTTTCCCGGTCAGCCCGCCGCGCGCCGCCGCCTCCCACTCCGCCTCGGTCGACAGGCGGGTTCCCGCCCAGGCGCAATACGCCGCCGCGTCGTGCCAGGAGACGTGGATGACCGGATGGTCGCCGCGCCCTTTGAGGGTCGAGCCTCGGCCTTCCGGCGCGTGCCAATCCGCCCCCGGCAGGCCCAGCCACCAGGGCGCGCCCCCGGCAGTCCCGCGCGCCGCGCCGCGCCGCGCCGGGGGGACGAGGAGATCGAAGACGAACGACCACCCTTCGCGCTCGGCGTCGGTGACGTAGCCCGTCGCGGCGACGAACGCGGCGAACTGGTCATTGGTGACGGCGTGGCGCGCGATGCGGAAGGGGCGCAAGGCGACATGGCGGGTCGGCCCCTCGCCATCGGCGGGAAACCCCTCGTCGTCGGCGGCCCCGAGCAGGTACGTCCCACCGGGGATAACGACCAGGCCATGATCGGGCGCGGCAGTCGCGGCTAGTAGGCGCGGCGTCGCCTCGCACGTCGCGCCACCGAGTCGCGCTGGCGCGCAGCATGGCACATTCACCGCCCCTCGCCCGCTCATCGCCCCCCACATCCCGACGATCTAACCTCGGCCCACCGAGCAGTTGTAACGCGTGCGGCGGAGGGATGCAACCGGTTCGCCCGCGATCGGCGGCCCATTCGCACCGCGCAACGATTAACTGCGGGCGAGGCGCGCTCGCCCGCCCCAGCGATAGGCGGGGGCGAGGATCAGCAACGTCGCGGCGGCGATGACGGCCAGCGCGCCATTGATCAGCAGCGCGCCCGGCGCGCCGATCAGCGCGATCAGCAGGCCCATTTCGAGATGCCCGATCGGCGCGGAGCCGAGCCCGAGGACCCAGACGCCGACCGCGCGACCGCGCTGCTCCTCCGGCACCGCCAGCTGGATGAGGGTCTGCTGCAAGACGTCGAACGCCCCCGCGCAGAGCCCGGTCACGAGCAGGATCGCGGTGGCGAGGACCAGCGTGCGGGTCGTGCTCAGCGCCAGGAGCGACAGGCCGTAGATGACGAACGCCGCGCCGAGCAGGGGTTCGCGCCGCACGCGCCGTGGCAGGGCCGAGAGGCAGACGACCGCGAGCGTCCCGCCGATCGCCACGGCGGCGTTCAGCGTCCCCAGCCCCTCGGCCCCCGCGCGCAGGACGTCCTGCGCGACGATCGGCAGGGCGCTGCCGTGCGAGAAGGCGAAGATCTCGCAGGCGATCCCGGCGATGATCAGGGTGCGGACCGCCGGGACATCGACGATCAGCCGCGCGGCGTCGCGCAGCGCGTGCGAGAAAGGCGGCAGGGAGGCCGTCGCGCGGCGCTCCCGCGCGACCCGCAACGTCGCGACGGTCGCCGCAGTGAGGCCGTGGAGCGCCGCGATCACGAGGTAGGCGCGCGCCACGCCGCCGAGCGGGATAATCGCCCCGGCCAGGAACGCCCCACCCGCCGCGGCGAGTCGCGCGGCCAGCGCGTTCAGCGCCAGCGCCCGCTCCGCCAGCTCACCGGGGACCGTGTCGAGGACCAACGCCTGCCGCGCCGGGGTGTCGAAGACCTGCACGCAGCCGGAGACGAACGCGACCGCGACCACCTGCCAGACGCGGAGCGCGCCGCTGCCGGCCAGCCAGCCGAAGCCGAGCATCAGCGCGAGCGCGGCGGCGGCGACCGCCAGCAACTGGCGCGGGCGGTCGCCGCGATCGGCGATCGTCCCCGCCGCCAGCCCGCAGAGGAGCGAGGGGAGCATCCGTGCCGCGAAGACGAGCCCCACCGCGAAGGCACCGCCGCCCGCCTCCAGGGTCAGCCAGGCGGTCGCGGTGCGCTCCATCCCCTGCGCGCCCGCCGAGGAGAGGGTCGAGCACCACAGGCGGCGGAAGTTGGCCGAGCCGAACGGCGTCATGCGCTGCCCCGGGCCGGGCAGGCGGACACGCTGAGCGCGACTTGGCACCTGGGGACAACGCGCATCGACGGATCTATCCCGATGATGCACATGCTAGCGGAGGGGGGCGTTGAGTGGTCTGGATTGTTGCTGGATCCTCGCCGTCGATACCGCATGAAGGCGCACCTTTCTCCTGGTGCGTCGTCTTCGCCAGCCGGGTACGGCGCGTCTCGTCCGGGGTGCTGCCGGGGCATCAACCACCGTCAGTGTAGCATGATGCGCGCCCCTGGGGAAATGCGCACCCGATGCCCGGAATTGACCTTTCTGGTGTCGCCCACCCTCCCGGCATACAATAGCGCTCAAGCCACATGGGTGCCGGCGATCGACGAGGGAGATCATGGGCAACCGTTCCGACGGGACACCACGAGGGATGCCGGAACTGATCGGGCGTGGGCAACATTTCGACGCGATCTGGCGCGCGTACAGGATGGCGGCGGATGGGCGCGCGACGGTCGTCGCGCTGGCGGGAGAACCGGGGATCGGCAAGACCCACCTGCTCGCCGCGCTGGCGGCGCATGGTGCCGCCGACGGCGCGATCGTGCTGCGCGGCAGTGCCTCCGAGGCGGCGGGGATGCCCCCGTATCTCCCCTTCCTGGAAGCCCTCGGGGGCTATATCCGCGCGACCCCGCCGGAGCGTCTGCGCGCGCAAGCGGGCGAGCTTGCGCCGGTGCTGGCGACGATCCTGCCGGAATTGCCCACGCGCATCGGGGCGCTCGCCCCCGGCTACCCGCTCCCCGCCGAGCAGGCTCGCCTGCGGCTCTATGAGGCGATCGGCTTCTTCCTGGCGGCGGCCGCCGAAGGGTCGCCGCTCATCCTCATCCTCGACGACTTGCACTGGGTTGACGCCGCCAGCCTCGATCTCCTCGCGCATCTGATCCGGGTCCAGCCGACGATCCGCCTGCTGCTGGCCGGGGCCTATCGCCCCGGTGAGGCGACGGAGAATCCGGCCCTGACGCGCGCGCTCGCCGAGCTGAGCCGCTTGCGCGCGCTCACGATCGTCGAGATCACGCCGCTCGATCGGTCGGCGCTCGCCGACCTCGCCTCGGCCCGCCTCGCGGCACCGCTCGCGCCGGACGTGCTCGCCGCGCTGCACCAGAAGAGTGAGGGAAACCCGTTCTTCGCTGAGGAGTTGCTGCGAGACTGGCGCGAGTCGGGGGCGATCATCGAGACAGGGGCGATCTGGCGCGCAACACCGGGCCTCGCTGCCAGCCTGCCCGCTACGATCGCGGCCGTGGTCCACCAGCGGCTCTCGCGGCTCGACCCGGCCACGGGCGCACTCCTCCAGACGGCGGCGATTATCGGTCGCCGCTTCGATGCCCCCTTCCTCAGCCAAGTCGCGGGTCTGGGTGACGAGCAGACCGAGGATCTGCTGCAGGGCGGGGTCCGCGCACGCCTCCTGGGCGTGGACGGCGACGGCACCTATGCATTCGGGCACGACACAGTCAGGGAATGCCTCTACGGCGACGTGACCCCGGTGCGTCGCCGTCGGCTGCACGGCTTCATCGGCAGGGCCATCGAGGCGCGCGGCGCGGCGCACACCTCGCGGCAATTGGCCGAACTGGCGTTCCATTTCAAGAACAGCGGCGACCGCGCGCGCGGCGCGCGCTATTCCCGGCTGGCGGGCGACCAGGCGGCGGCGACCTACGCCTTCGTCGAGGCGACCGTGCATTACCGCGAGGCCCTCGATCTGCTGGATGCAGACGTGGCGGAGCGCGGGCCGGTCCTCCTCAGCCTGGGCGAGGCCGCGAGCCTGGCGAATGCCGAGGCGGACGCGGTCGCGGCCTTCGAGGAGTCGGAAACGATCTTTCTCCGCGACCACGACCCGGTCGCGGCCGCGCGCGGCGCGCGCGGCGCGGGCCGTTCTGCGTGGCGACAGGAATTGACGGCCCAGGCCCGGACGGCGTTTGAGCGCGGGCTGGCCCATCTCGATGGGCGCGACTCTCGCGAGGCGGTCGAGATCATGGTCGATCTCGCCGGCCTCCTGGGCGTCTCCCAGCAGCGTCAGCAGGAAGGGGTGGTCGTTGGTCGGCGCGCGCTGACGCTCGCGCAACGCCTCGGGGAACGGTCGCTCGAGACCGCCGCGCGACGCGCCCTGGGCGATGTGCTGATTCGCGGCAATGACTTCGCCGCAGGGCTCCCGCTGCTCGAAGCGGCACTCAGCGCCGCGATCGAGGAAGACGATCCGGCGATCGCGGCGGAGTGTTGCTCCGCGCTCTTCCACGCCTTCTACTGGCTCGGCGACCTGCGCCGCGCCTGGGCGATGCTCGATCAGCGCCTCACTTTCGCCCGACGTTCCAATGACCTCCACCAACTGCGCCACGTCTACGCCTGGCAAACGATGCAACTGGCGCATCAGGGGCGCTGGGCCGAGGCGGCGGCGACGTTAGACACGGCACAGTTGCTGGTCGAGCGGCTACCGAACCCGGAGGCGCAAGGCTTCCTCCAGGTGGTGCGCGGCACACTCGCCTGGCTGCAAGGGGATTACGAGACAGCGGAAACCTATGCGCGACGGGTGGTCGGGATCTTTCGCACACTGGGGCCGGGCGCGTTGCTCTGGTACCTGGCACCGCTCGGGATCCTCCAGATCAAGCGCGGCAAAATCGAGGAAGCCCTGGCAACGTTCGCCGAGGTCGAGGGGCTGCTCGCGGCCCAGCAATCCGGCACGGTGCAGGCGGCGGACGCCCTCAGTTGGCTCGGGGCCGGTGCCGTCCTGCTCCGCGATCGCGAGCGGGCCGCCCGCTCCTTCGGGCAGCTTCTGCCGTTCGCCGGTCGCCACACCGACTTCCTGGTCGATCGCGTCCTCGGCGAACTCGCCACCGTGCTCGGCGACTGGCCCGCTGGCGAGGGATACCTGGCTGCGGCCGAGGCGCAGGCGCGAGCGGGCGGCGATCGGATCGAGTTGCCCAACGTGCTGGCTGCTCAAGGACGACTGGCGGGCGCGCGCGGCGGCCCCGGCGCGGTCGCTCGCGCCCGCGACCTACTGGACGCGGCGCTGGCGCACTATGACGAACTCGGGATGGCGGGCGAGGCGGCGCGAGTCCGCGCGGAACTGCGCCAATTCGCGATCCCGCCCGCCGCCCGCCCGCGCCCCGCCCTCCCCGGCGGCCTCAGCGCGCGCGAGGCCGAGGTGTTGCGGCTCGTCGCGACCGGGCGCAGTAATCGCGCGATCGCCGCCGAGTTGTCGCTCAGCGAGCGCACGATCGGCAACCATCTGACCAATATCTTCAACAAACTCGGCATTGATAATCGTGCCGCCGCCACCGCGTTCGCCCTGCGGAACGATCTCGCCTGAGACAGTGGTCCGCCACCCCCCGCCCCGGCCAACACCCCATACCGCACAGACCACGCCGATGCGTCGGCGGCGCGACGCTCGCGCGTGCGCGGACTCGCCGTGAGGATCGGCCATCGCCCGGTGAGTAATTCTCTCTATCGCCCGGCAAATCCGACGCATCGCGAGCGAGGCATGGCCCGAACAGTTGAGTAATTGTCACGATGTGCCGACGGTGCCCCTCTGGCATCCTAGTGAGCAGAGGGGGCGACAGGGCGTTGCCCGGGCTGTAGTAGACAAGGAGGGCAACGATGCGCGGCTCGAAGCAGGATCTGCCGGTGGTGTTTGAATCAGGCCCGATGTCGAGCAGGCAGGCGGAGTGGGGCGGGATGACGGTGGCGATCGAAACGGCCCCCGCCGGCGCGGACCCGACCCCGCTCTTCAAGGGTCTGCCGGGGGACCGTTGCCAGTGTCCCCACTGGGGCTATGTGGTCAGCGGTCGGATGCGCGTGAAGTACGCCGATCGCGAGGAGGTGATGGTCGCGGGCGACGCCTACTACCTCGCCCCCGGCCACATCGCGGTCTGCGAGGAGGACGGCGAGGTCGTCGAGTTCAGTCCTCAGGGCGAGTACCAGCGGACGATGGAAGTCGTGTTCCGCAATATGCGGGCGCTCGGCGCGGAGTAGTCGCCCTAGCAATATCACAGCGAATGGCGACAAAGCAAGCGAACTTTCCCGCCGCCCGGCGCATCTTCTTAACACGATGCGCGGGTGGCGGGAAAGGGGGGGGAACGCAGCATAGCGTGAGGGCGTTCGGGCTGCGCGGGCGCTACCGCATACCTGCGGTAGCCGCGCGATCGATTCAACAGTGCAACCGTGCGGGGGTTCAGTCGCAGTAAGGCCAGCAGAGCAACAGGGGCAAGCACGAGATAGGGAGGAAAAAGGACGATGATGAACGATCCAGCGCTGCGCGATCTGCTCAACCGCCTGGAGGAGGCGGAACGACAATTGGCGGACCGGCGACAACCCTCGCGGCGCACGCCCCAACGATCCTTCACGCGCCGCATCACGCTGGGCATCGTGGCCTTGTTGGTCGCCCTGGTCCCGCTCTCCCTCCTCGCCGCCGACCCGACGTTCAGCGATCTCGGAGACGCGGCCGCCGTCCACCAGCCGAATATCCAGGCGATCGGCAACGCGGGGATCACCACCGGCTTCGAGGATCCGAACAACACGAGCGCCCGCCTCTACAATCCCAAGGGTCAGGTGACACGCGAGGAGATGGCGAGTTTCCTGGCGCGCACTGCGGGGCTGGGCGGCAATCCGCCGGTGGTGAATGCCAACACGGCAGTGACAGCCAACTCCGCGTCGTCGGCCGACCGCGCGACGAACGCTGACACCGCCACCAACGCGAACTTGCTCAACAACCAGCCGGGCAGCTACTACCAACCCGCCGGGCAGCCGATCATGAGCGCGAACAACGCCGTCTTCGCGGCCACCGCCGGGGACGCCAACACCGTGGGCGGGATACCCGCGAGCGCCCTCGTACGCAGCAACGCCGCGTTCGTCCACCGCGCCACCGCTGCCAACACGTCGGGCTACATCACCACGATCGACAATCCGCTGACGAACGGTCGGCCCGACGCGCTGCTGTTCGTTACACACAACTACAACCCAGGCGCGGTATGCCCATGTGTCTATAACCCGCACCCCCTCGGGGTCTATTATGTCGATGGCAAGTGGACCATTTACAACGAGGATTTCGCCAGTATCCTGGTGAACTCGCAGTTCAACGTGCTCGCCATCCAACCGTAACTCCGGCAGGCACGCGCGAGGGGCGGCGGTAGTACCGCACGGCAGAGCCCCATCCTCAATCCCCTGCCCGCGCTGGGCGCGAGAGAAGTCGCGGGCGACCCCGGTCTCGGCGATCGTTTAGCGGTCATTGGTGCCAGGGCGAGAGGTTGAACCCCGCGCGGGCTACTGTCGTCGCCTCTTCGCGCGGGCCTTCTTCTTCGGCTCCTGCGCTTGGGCCAGATCATCGCCCTCCACCGGTGGGGTGGCCCCGTAGCGCATCCGCAGCTTCTCCAGCCCGATCCCTAACGCGATCGTGCCGGGGACCGCCAGGAAGATCGCCTCGTCCCAGGCGAACTGCAGCGACGTGACGATGTGGAGTGGCAAGAGCATCGGTGCGCCTCCCTCGGTCGCGGCGCGTGGCGGCGAGATCGCGTTCGGCCTAGCGGCCATCCAGGGTCACCAGCAAGCGCGTGTTGCCGACGGTGATCTGGTCGCCGGAGCGCAATTGCTGCGGGCCGACTATCCGGGTCTCGTTGACAAATGTACCATTCCTGCTGCCCAGGTCGCTAATCCAGAAGGCCCCGTCACCGAACTGGATCTGCGCGTGGCGGCGCGAGAGCTGCTCATCCGGGATCGATACGGCGTTCTCACTGGCGCGACCGAGGATACCCCCCGCCTGGCGCACCTCGAAACCGTGACCGTTCGCCGGCCCCTCCGTAGCCTGGAGTAACACGCGGTCGGGCGGCGCGGGGGGTGCGTCGAGCGCGCGGATCATGCGCGTGACCGGACCGCTCTGCGGCGGCGGTTCCGCCTGCTGGTTGCCCTCCGTGGGCAACCGGGCGTCGAGTCCGCGGATAAGACTGGTGAGGGACTCTTGTTCCACTGCGGGCGGCTGAGCGGGCGCGAAGGCCGCAGGCTGTTGCACCGGCGAGGGTGGCGGCGGGGCGACGTACACCGGCGGGGGTGGAGTGAATGTGACCGGCTGCGGCGGGGCCGGAGGGTGGACCGGCGCGGCCATGAAGTGATATTGCGTCGGCCCGATCGCGATGCTGTCGGCCTGCTGCAAGCGCACGCGCTCGGTCACGCGCTGGCCGTTGACCAGCGTGCCGTTCGCCCCGCCCAAATCCTCCAGCCAGTACACCTCACCTTCCCGCTGGATGAGCGCATGGCGGCGCGACACTCGCTGGTCCGGGATCACGATGTTGTTGTCGGCGCTGCGACCGATGCTGATCAGGTCGCGGTCGAGGGCGATCTCGCCCTCCGCATCGCGCCGGACCAGGCGCGCCGCCGGGGTCACCTGTGACATAGTCCCCCCCACCGTGGTTGCCATCACCGGTGTGCCGTCGCTCGGCACGTTGAGTCGCGAGAAGAAGCTGGTGAGCGGTGCCGACTCGACACGCTGGTCCGAGGTCGCGCGCAAGCTCTCGGCGAACTGGAGCCAGGTCCCGGCGAGGGTGGAGAAGTCGTCGCGCCCGAGCGAGATCAGGTCGGTCGGGACGCTGCAACGCGCCGAGGCGTTGCGCGGGCGCTTGGTCAGCAACGCCGTCTCGCCGAAATACTCCCCCTCGCCCAGGCGCGCGAGGATCTCGTGCTGGCCGGACGAATGCTCGCGGACGATCTCGACCGCGCCCCGGGCGACCAGGTAGAAGCTGTCGCCCGGCTCGCCCTGGCGGAAGATATATTCGCCCGCCTCGTGGTGCTCCTCGCTGACCGTCTGCGTGCGACCGAGATTGACCCGGGCCGTGTCGATCGGCACGAGCGGGTCGAGCAGCCAGCCCGCCCCGATCTGGATTTTTCGGCCGAGGGTCGGCAGTTTCGACCAATAGACGCTGCGCCAGAGGAACCAGCCGAGCCGACCCTTCACGCGGATACCGAACGGCAGTTCGCCGACGCCCGCGCCGTGACCGACGAGGCAGAGCAGCCCCAGGCCGCCGAAGGCGAACGGCGCGGGCTGCCCTCCCCGGATCGTCGCGGCGATATTCTTCGCCAGGCGCTTCCCCTGCCGCAGCGCGTACTGCGCGGTCGGCGGGCTCGGCGACCCATCCTTCGCCGCGCGATTGGGGACGATCGCGTTGTCGCCGAGCGCCCAGACCCCGGGCGCATCCGGGACGCGCATGCAATCGTCCACCACGATCCGCCCGCGATCCTTGCCGACCGCCAGCGCGTCGAGGACCGGTGGCGGCGCGTTGCCGACCGCCACGATCAGCGTGCGCGTCGGGATCTTCGCGCCGCCCTGCAAGTTCGCCTCGTGCGGCGTGGCACCGGCGAGGCGGACATTCAGCATCACCTCCACCTGGCGCTTGCGGAGTTGCTTCAGCGCGTAGTCGGCGATCCCCGCCGACATCTCCGGCAGGATACGCCCCTGGGAGTGGAGCAGGACCACGCGCAACTGGTCGGCGGCGATCGAGGGATACTGCGGGAGCGCCGCGCGCAACAGATCGTTCAGTTCGCCGATCATCTCGACGCCCGAGAAGCCGCCCCCGGCGAC
This sequence comes from uncultured Thermomicrobiales bacterium, assembly GCA_902806415.1. GTDB lineage: Bacteria > Chloroflexota > Chloroflexia > Thermomicrobiales > CADCWN01 > CADCWN01. The sequence continues at coordinate 38,760 of CADCWN010000322.1, forward strand.
GACGAAGGTCAGCATCTCGCGACGCGCGACCGGATCGGTCTCGATGTCGGCCATCTCCAGCATCTTGAGGGCGTGGTTGCGGATGGCGAACGCGTCGCCGAGGGTCTTGAGCGTCTTGCCGTGCTGCGCCACGCCGGGCAACTTAGCCAGGCTGATCACGTTGCCGAGGCCGAGAACGAGGTGGTCGAAGGGCAGTTCGCGCTCGCGCGCCGTGTCGGGGGTCCCGGTGATCACGACCCGGCGGCCCAGATCGATCCCCAGCACCTCCTCCTGGCGGAAACGCACGCCCTTGAGCATGGCGCGAATCGGCGCCACGACGTGCAGCGCCTCGATCGAGCCCGCCGCGGCCGAGGCGAGCAACGGCACGTAGAGGAAGTGATTGTCGCGGCTGACCAGCGTGATCTCGACCGCCGGATCGCGGCGAAGCTGCTTCGCGAGTTCCTGCGCGGTCGCCACCCCGCCGAAGCCGCCGCCCAGGATCAGGATCCGCGTCGGATTGCCGGTCGCGCCGCTCATCGCACCACCCCACGCGAGGCGGCGGGGCAGGCCGCGCCCACCGCCCGCCGCCGCGCGGCCATCAGGCACCCCGCTGGAGGGCACCGGTCTGCACGATCCGCTGCCGCATGACCTCGCCGATCGCCTGCTCGCTGGCCTTGGAGTCGGCCATCAGGTTGCGGAAGTCCTGCCCGTTGAGGGTCATCACCTCCACATCATCGACCGCGCGCACGTCGGCGGTGCGCTTCCCGCCGTGCAGCAGGCCGATCTCCCCGAAGAACTGCCCGGTGCCGAGGCGGGTGACGACGATCTCGCGGCCATCCGGGGCGCGGCGCACGACATCAACCTGGCCGCGGCTGATCACGTAGAAGCGGTCGGCGACCTCGCCCTGGCGCACGATCACATCCCCGGTGTCGAACGTCATCCGCTCGAGCTTCGCGGTCGCGGCGATCAACTCGCCCTCGCTCAGCGTCGGGAGCGCCCTGGCCAGGAAGGCGTTGTAGACCTTGCGCGACTGCCAGAAGAAGCCGATGACGGTCGGGATGACCACCAGGGAGTTGTACCCCAGGTGGAGGACCGGGCGGAAGGGGAACCGGCCCTTTTGCCCGAAGAAGATCGACTCGACCATCCCGTTCCTGGCCCAGAGGCCCGCCTTGCCGCCCGCCTCGTAGAAATTGGTCGGCTCGGTCACCTTGCCGAGCGGGACGGCGGTGACGGTATTCCCCTCGACGGTCGTGGCGTAGACGGTGTGCGTAGAGGCGTAGGTCGGGGCCGTGTCCGTGATGTAGATCCAGAAGAGGAAGGCGTGCTCCATCTCGTGCAGGCTGGCGAAGAAGACCGCCAGCCAGAGCCAGATATTGCGCGGGAAGCGCCAGAGCAGGATCAGCGCGCCGATCCAGACCAGTGTGTCCCAGACGAAGTGGATCGTCTCGAAGTCGAGCTGGCCGAAGACGCCGCAGGCCGGCGGGCCGGTGTCGTAGGTGCCGTCAGCCTTGAAGCGCGGCGTACCATCCGCGTTCTCGTGCACGATCGCGCTCGAATAGATCCCCGTGGCGGCCTGGTCCGGGCTGCGGAGCCCCGCAGTCACCGCGCGTTGCGCCCCCGCAACGTTGTCCTGCGGGAAGGGACACGCGAGCACCCCGTTCTGCCCGTAGAGCTGCCCGATCTGCAGGGCATGCTCGCCGAGGTGGCCGACCTGGAGGGCGGTGATAATCGCGAAGACGGCGACGAAACTATAGTGCTCGTACTTCCAAAGCCCCTCGAAGAGAAAGAGCGGGAGCCAGGGGAGCAGCGTGAAGATGGCGATGATGTACAAGGGCTGCCCCTGCAGGATCGCCCCGAGCTGCAGCGCATACGACGCGAGGGCGGTGATGATGACGACGCGCATCGGGATGCGCCGGAAGGCGACGAAACGCTCGAAGATCCTGGTGAACGCGGCCATATGATCCCCTCCCCGGCGCGCGGCCGGTCGCTATGCGCCCCGCTCAGCCGCGCGGGGTGTCCACGTCCGAGCGCCCGGGGACGACCGGCCCCTTGAGCTTGCCGGTCGCGACGATGCCGATGACGACGGCGGCCACCACGCCCCAGATCAGGATGGTGAAGATGGTCGCCGACAGCGCGTGCTCGAGCCAGACCTGACGGTCGATCACGCGCCCCGCCGCCGGGTCGCCCTTGGGCAGCGGCGTGCTGATCGGCGTGAAGGTCGGGGCGGCCTGCGCGCGGCCCGTGCCGTCGCCGACGATCGGGGCGGCCCCGGCCACGGTGGTGGAGAGGCTCGCCACGCCGAGCGTGAGGATGATCGCGAGAATCCCCAGCGCGATCACCGGGAAGGGAAGGGGGCGCTTGTGCGTCATGGTCGCTCCTTTCTGCCGCCCGCGTGCGCCGGTCGCGGGCGGGGATATGACACCGAGTGCGGTTCGCTGAGCGGCGTACGCCTTCTATACGATCAAGCTCACCACTCGATTTCTCCTGCCTCTCGGCGCGACCAACGATGCCCCCCGCCCCGCGCGACGACGCGCGCGAGAAAACTTCGCACGGCGCTGCCGCGCGGCGTGACGATCGGTCTTGTATCATGCGGAGACGCCGGAATAGTGCCTATCGCGCCGATCTGGTCGCCGTCTCCATATGCTCGCTTGAATACGCGCAGGATAGCGGAAAGACGCCGACGTTCCTACCGTACGATCAAGGTATTTTCGCTGGCGGAGGCGATGCATGAGCATCAGGAATGGGCTGGTGCGAGCTATTCGAGGGCGCTACGTATGGCGTGGAAGAAGCCCTGTCTATTCGGGCGGCGACTGCTTTGATCGGCACGATCTACGCTGGCCGCCTTCTGTGAGGCGGAAATGCAAGCAACGCGCGAAGCTGCGCTGCACCGGCTGGGTGACTCCCAACCGCACAAGCAGTGAAGGGATAGTGTCAGCGCGCATCACGAAGATGGCACGCCGACGCCATTCGGCACCCATCGCGCGGCCTGCGGTTTCGCCTCGTTCTGGCGCACCGTGAAGGGTAAATCCTGCGTCCCAACCTCCGTGAAGACGCGCACGCACATGGCGAGATCATCACGCGCATCATTGGGACTCAGCATCAGCCATAGCGCGGACCACGCATCCGGGAACAGCGCCTCAATCTTCTCGAACGTGAGAATCTGACGCCCATCCGGCAGTCGGCTCATCGAGACAACCTTACCTTTCTCCGAGACGGAGACGTTGCGCGGTGCGATGAGGGCGATGGTGTAACTGTCGGGCGTGAGTAGCTTCGCGGTCGGGTTGTGGAGGTCGAGCTGCACCCGCAGCGACCGCTCGGCGTAGGCGTTCGGCGCCCGCGTGAACGACACCACCGGCGCTTCCGTGTGAGGCTTTCCGTTGATGTACAGGTCTGGCTTCGCCTCGGCGCTGGCGAGGGACTGCTTCGGATTGTCGATGGCCCAACGCACGCGCGCTTCCAGGTCGCGTTTCAGCACGCTGATGCTGTCGCCGTAGACGATGTGGGGGTAGTGCTTCATATCGAACGGGATGTCGTCCGTCCGCTGCGTCAGCAGGAGTACGCGCTTGTTGAGGCAGTGGGCATAGCCAACCTCGTAGAATACGTTAGCATTCTTGCCGGTCATGTCGGCCACGATGATGTCGGCGGCCCTGATTTGGTGGTAGATGCGGTCCAGGATGCTGCCCTCGAACATCTGCTCATCGACGCGCTCGCAATACGCGCCCGCATCGCGACACGCCACTTTGATGCCGACCTCGTAGATGTCCTGGAAGGCTTCATTGAAGGGCATCAAGACCAGGACAAACGGCTTCGGGCTTGTCTCTTCCATCCGCGTTCCCTCGCTTCGTCGGACTCATACCGACTTCGGGTGAAAATCGTGCCTGTCCAGCCCGCGCAGGCGGGCTTTGTGGCCGCAGGCCCGCGAGGCGCGGCTTCAGCCGCCCGCCAGCATCGCAGGTTTTCCGACGAAGTCGGTATCAGGCGGTGAGCCACTTGGCGCAACATAGCGAACGCGGGGAGTATAGAGCCTTGTACGTACAGTCGTCAAGCGGCGCGGTTATGGACGAGGTGCAGAACGCAACGTGGCGTAACAAGCGCGACCGTGGCCCGGCGGCGGGACCGAAAAAAGCCTAACCGGGTGCTGCAACGATTTCGGCTCAGGCCCGCACACGTCTACCAAAATATCCGTGAAATCACGCGATAGTTAGGGTACGCGACCATCGCCATCACGCCCGATACCTACTCGCACCGGATTCCTTCGGTGGGCGCGGATGCCGCGAACCTTATTGACGGGCTATTTCTCCGCCGCAAGCTGAGACAAATGGGGCAAAAAGGGGCGACGTTGCAACCGAAGCAGCAAAGAAGCCACCCGGCTAAAGGGTGGCCTTGCTGTTTCCCGTATTCTGCTGCGGCTTTCGTGGTGCCAAGGCGGAGAATCGAACTCCGGACACTGCGATTTTCAGTTCCATGCTCGCCTCGCTATCCACTTCCACACGCTTCCATTTTCCCGGGTATCCTGCGGGAAATCGCGCTTGCCATAGTTCTGTGGATGGCGGTGGAAGTCGGCGGTCACCGCGTTTTGCTACCGTTTTGCTACCAGACTACACGACCGGACCGGCTGGGCCCCGACAACATAATCAGTCCGTCGCACCGTCAAAGACCCTCACCGATAGCCATGAGCGGAACCTGGTCCGCAGCAAGCCTACGCCAGCTGCTTTGCAGTCGCGGCGGGGCGGCCCCACTTGCCCCCACGAGCATACATTTCGCCCGCCCTGGC
>CADCWN010000323.1 GCA_902806415.1 uncultured Thermomicrobiales bacterium
AGACGAACGTGTTCGGCGTCATCGCGGTGACGCAGGCGATGCTCCCGCTGCTGCGCCAGGCGCCGGCGGCGCGCGTCGTCAACGTGTCGAGCAACGTCGGTTCGCTCGCGCTGAACGCCGACCCCGCGTTCCCGTACCGACAGGTGTTCAGCGTCGGCTACGCCGCCTCGAAGACGGCGCTCAACGCGGTGACGCTCGCGTTCGCGATCGAGCTCGAGCCCGAGGGGATCAAGGTGAACGCCGTGAGCCCGGGCTTCACCGCGACGGCGCTCAACAACTTCGAGGGGACCGACACCCTCGAGGAAGGGGCGCGGGAGCCGATCCGCGTCGCCCTCGACACCGACGGCCCGACGGCGACGTTCACGGGGCCGGGCGGCGTCCTTCCGTGGTAACCGGAGGCCGGCGTGCGGAGGACCATGCCAGCGGCTTCGGCGACACGCACCTCGGCCGCATGGGACGGCCGCGCGCCGCGCCGGTGAGCCGTCGCCGCACACCCCGAGGCTGCGCCGGTCAGAACCCGAACGTGCCGTTCTGGTTCTTCCACTCGCTCCCGGGCGGGATCGTCTGATGGGGTCCGAGAGTTCCGCGGTCTTGCGGTTCTCGACGCGCAACAGGTTGTAGAAGCTCGCCGGCCTGCCGCCGAAGCTTCACCGCCGAGCACTTGGTGGATGCAGTCATCCTTCATTGTGACGTCCGCCTGCGCCATTGCCTCAAGCGCGGCGCCGCGGCCCGACAGCGCGTTCGCGATCTGCGGGTTGTCTGGGCGTAGCGGTCGCTGTCGAAGTAGCAGGCGAGCTTCTCGATGCCGCGAGCGACGCGGCTGTCGCCGAAATACTTCCTACGCTCGCAAAGGTGGGAGCCGCCTCAGGGCCCGGCGTGGCGCAGAGTCGGGTTGGATGCCACGACTGGCCGAATGGTGGGCCGCTCGGCGCTGCTCCGGTCTCGCGCCCGCGGGACGGTCGCCAGGCACGCGAGTGATGCCTGTCGCCGTTACGAGACGAGCCGCGCAGCAACCTCCACGAGGCGGCGCGCCTGACGGCGGATCGCCTCCTGAAACGCGTCTGGGATCGGCTCGCCACCGGCCGTGACGGCACTGTCGCGTTAACGCCGCGACCGCTCGTTTCGGCCCCGTTCGAGGCGGCGCGCCAGACGTTCTTCTGGCCCATCGGTCCTCAACTCGGCACGCAGTGCCGCAAGAACGTCAGAACCGGCTCGTCTGCGCCTTAACGTGACAATGCCGGCGCCGCACTGCTGCGCCGGGAGAACCGCCGCGCATCGATCCGATTCAACCGCGGGAACCGCAGCGCCCGAACGTGTAGCAGGCACGATCTCGCCCTTGTGATGGGGAGGGGCCGAAGCCGTGCTGTGGCTTCTAACGGGTGAGTCGTACCGCGGCTGCACGAGGGCAATCCGTCTGGTTACTCGGTCGTTTGTGGACTGGTAGGC
>CADCWN010000324.1 GCA_902806415.1 uncultured Thermomicrobiales bacterium
GCGGGCAAACGTCCGCGCTGCACGCGCGCCGACCGCCCGCTCATTGTCGCGCTCGCGAGTAGGGTGCGGCACTGGCGAGACGCGCTGCTCATTGTCAGGCCCGAGACGGTCCTGCGCTGGCATCGCGAGGGCTTGCGCCTGTTCTGGAAGGCGAAGTCCCGCGCGACGTCACAGAAACCGCGGATCGTGGTCGAGACGATCGCCCTCATCAAGGAGATGGCGGCCGACAACCGGCTGTGGGGCACTGACCGCATCCGTGGCGAACTGCGCAAGCTGGGAATCACGGTCGCGAAGCGCACGATCCAGCGCCACATGCGCCAGGCACGCCCCTCGCCGCCGTGCGGGCAGACCTGGGCGACGTTCCTGCGCAACCACGCCACGGACATCTGGGCCTGCGACTTCGTGCAGCTCTCCGATGCCTGGTTCCGGCCGCTCTTCGCGTTCGTCATCACCGCGCTGGGATCGCGCCCGATCGTCCACGTCGGCGCCACCCGCACGCCAACGGACGCCTGGGTCGCGCAACAGCTGCGGGAGGCCACACCCTTCGGCGTCGCGCCGAGGTGTCTCATCCGCGACAACGACGCGAAATACGGCCCTCGGTTCGACGCGGTCGCGGCAGAAACCGGAATCGCCCTGCTCCGGACGCCCATTCGCGCGCCGCGCGCGAACGCCACCTGCGAGCGTCTGATCGGCAGCCTGCGCCGCGAGTGTCTGGATCACATCCTGCCCGTGAGCGAGGCCCAGCTGCGGCGCGTCTTGCACGAATACGTCCAGTATTTCAATCAGTCGCGACCGCACCAAGGCATCGGTCAACGTGTCCCAGAACCGGGGGGGAATGAGGATAATGCGATGGGCACCACCGCCGGAGTCATCTCATTCCCAGTGCTTGGTAGTCTCCACCATGTGTATCGAAGGGCGGCCTAATCGGATGTGGCCGAGGCCGTGATGGGCGCGGATGTCTCTGGTAGCCGACACAAAGGGAATGGTGAGCGCGTGAGCGGTGATTGTGCGGATACCCATGGCCTGCTGTCGCCCCTGAACGCGTCATGATGGCCGTCCGGTGACACATGGGGTTGGGTCAGTGCCACTCTGCCCGTGTTGGCGTAGTCCGTTAAGAGGGGATGACCGTGCGCCCGGCCGATCAGCCGTCTCGCGTTGTTCCTTAGCGTGCCATGCCCCGACCATGTTATGCGGTCGGGGCATGAGGCAGATCGCTACAAGCGACCGTACCCACGCCCTACATAATCGCCTCGCGTGCGACAGCCGCGTCCAAACCGCGCATGTTTCTCACGATTCTGCTGCTCACGATAGGCCAGATCGCTGCGCTCAAGGCAGGGCCGCAGCCCCCTCCGCACTTGCATCCGCGATCGTGATCGTCCCCGCCGCGCCATCGATCGTGATCCGCTGCCCGGAACTGATTCGCGCGATCGCCCCCGCCACCCCGACGACCGCCGGAATCCCGTACTCGCGGGCGACGACCGCGCCGTGCGACATCGCGCCGCCCATCTCCATCACCAGCCCGCCCGCCGTGAGAAAGAGCGGCGTCCAGCCGGGGTCGGTCGAAGGGGCGACGAGGATCTCGCCGGGCTCCAGCCGCGCGCCGGTCGGGTCGAGGATCACCCGCGCCGTCGCGGTGACCATCCCCGCCGAGGCGGGGGTGCCGATAAGCGTCCCCGCCCCTGGGGCAACGACGCCGACGGCACCGGTCGGCTCGGTGCCATCGGAGAGCAGGAGGCGCGGCAGGTGTCGCCGCTTCTGCTCATACTCGCGGGTGGCGTGCCGCTCGCGGACCAGGGCGCGCTGATCCGCGCCATCCAGCGCCCCATAGATCTCCGGCAAGGTGAGGAAGAAGATATCCTCGGCGGCGGCGAGCCGTCCCTGCCGCGCCAATTCCGCGCCGACCGGGAGCAGGAGCGCCCGTACCTCCGCCAGCGCCAGGACCACCAGATATTTCGGCATCTCGCGCAGCCCGGCCAGGGCGCGCGCCCGCCGCAAGGCGAGACCAACCAACGCACCGCGCACGCGACCTTGTTGCCCCGCCCGCCCCGCCAACGCGGCGACCATCGCCCGTGCCTCTGTCGCGGCGCGGCGGAACTGGCGATCGGGTGCCGCCTCGGGGTTATCCGACTGTAAATAGTTGGCGAGCGCGCCGAGGATGTGGGTCGGGTCCTCGCCCCAGCGCGACACCCCCAGGTCGATCTCCGCCACCCCGCGATGGCCATAGGCGTGCAGGAAGTCGGCCAGCCCCGCTTGCAGCGTGCGCGGCAGTCGCCCCGCGCGGTAGTCTGTCGCCAACTGTACGGGCGGTGTCGCGCGCAGCAAGCGCGCGGCGGCGGCATCTGTCCGGATGCGCTGCGCCAGCCCCCAGAGGGCCAGGTCCATCTCCGTGGTCGGATTGTGCGGCAGGGCGCGCATCGTCGTCTGCCGCTCGTCGGCGGTGGCCAAATCGCCGAGTACGCGCCCGGCGACGTTGGCCGCCGCCAGCCCCACAGCGAAAACCGGCCCGACCCCGAAGAGGACGCGCGGCACGTTGGCGAACAGCCGCTCGACCGCCGCGAGGCGATCCGCCGCGCTGGCGTGTGGACCGACCATGCCGAGTGTCCGCAACTCGCCTTCGAGCCGCGCCACGCGCCCGCGCGCCGCGCGCGGCTGCAAGAACGCCTGTGCCAGAAAGAACGGTACCCGGTTACGCGCGGCGATGCCGAGAAGCAGGGGTACCAGTGGCGCTAGCGGCGTCTCCACCGTCGCGAGGCGCGGGTCGGCGTCGAGTTCGCGAATGATCGCGGCGGTGCGGGCCTCCATGTGCTGCGTTACCTGCTCGGCCAGCCGTCGCCCGGCGGTGCTGCGTAGCAGCGGTGTCACGTCGAGGAAAAACCGGGATGCCGCCTCGGCGATGATCGGCGGGCCGGCGTAACGATCGGCGGGGGGCCGACCGAAGGCGGCGGCCACCGCCGAGCCGATCAGCCGGAAGGCCTGCATCCCGCCCGGGGTCAGCGGCCCGTAGACCCCCTGCGCGACGTTGAACGAAAAATAGAGGCGCAGATCGTCATCGCCCATCGGGGCGCCCGCCGGGAGCGGGAAGAGGGTGGTGATCGGGCGCGATTGGGTCAGCCAGACCGTCCCCGCCGCGTCGATCGCCCACTCGGTATCCTGCGGCGCGCCGTAGTGCGCCTCGACCCGCGCCCCGAGCGCGGCCAGCGCGCGGATCTGGTCATCCGGCAGGCAGGCGACGCCCGCGCGATCGGAGCGCTCCACCCGGCGCGTCCCACCGCCCGCCACCGCCTCGATCGCCACCTGTTTATCGCCGAGGCGGCGCTCGATGATCGCGCCGGTCGGCGTGTCGACAACGAAGTGATCGGGGTTGACCGCGCCGGAGACGACCGCCTCGCCGAGGCCCGGGCTGGCGTCGATCACGGCCTGGCGGCGCTTGCCGGTCAGCGGGTTGGCGGTGAAGAGGATCCCCGCGACGCGCGCCTCGACCATCCGCTGGACGACGACGGCGAGGCGCACGTCATGCGGATCGATCCCGTTGCTGGCCCGATAGCTGACCGCCCGATCGGTCCAGAGAGAGGCCCAACAGCGCCGCACCGCGGCGAGAACTGCTGTGTGGCCGACGATGTTGAGGTAGGTATCCTGCTGACCCGCGAAACTCGCGAAGGGGAGATCTTCCGCCGTGGCCGACGAGCGCACCGCCACCGGCACCGACCCGGCCTCGCCCAACGCCGCGTAGCTCGCGACGATCGCCTCCTCGATGGCGGCGGGGAGCGGTGCCGCCAGGAGTGCCGCGCGGGCCTCGGCGGCGCGGGCGGACAGGCGGGTGAGATCGTCGGCGGCGGTCGCGGCGAGCGCGGCGAGGGTGTGATCGAGTCCCGCCCCGCGCGCGACGAACGCGTAGGCCGCCGTCGTCACGCAAAAACCGGGCGGCACGGGCATACCGGCGCGGGTCAGTTCGCCGAGGTTCGCGGCCTTGCCGCCCGCCACGGCCAGCGCGGACCGGTCGAGCGCGGTGAACGGGAGTACGAACGGTGCGTCGCCGGGCCGCATCTCACCAGACCAGATCGTCCCCAATCCTGTCGCCATCGCCTTCACTCCTTCGCGCCGCCTCGGCCAGGAGGGTCATCCCGCGCATCACCTCGGCCTGCTCCGCCGCCGTGAGGTGGCGCATCA
>CADCWN010000325.1 GCA_902806415.1 uncultured Thermomicrobiales bacterium
AAAAAGCAATGGTCTTGGGTGTCAAGGGGTCAGGCGGGCTGAGCAGCATCGTGCCAGGGGATACGCTGGCGCAGCAGGGCGTTGAGGACAAGCAGCAGCTTGTGCATCGCTGCCGTGAGCGCGACCTTCTTCGGCCGTCCGGTCGCGACGAGGCGCTGATAGAAGGCGCGGATGGCGGGATTGCGCTGGACGGCGACGAGCGTGCCCATCCATAGCGCGGCGCGCACGCGGGCGCGGCCACCCCAGATGATGCGTCGGCCGCGCAGGATCCCGCTCTCGCAATTCAAAGGGGCGACCCCGACCAGCGCGGCGATTTGCTTGCGGTTCAGGCGGCCCAATTCGGGCAACTCGGCGATCAGCGTCGTCGCCAGCACCGGGCCGATGCCGGGCACGCTCTGGAGCAAGTCGTCGTCCTCGCGCCAGGCCGGGCTCGCGCGGATCTGCTGGCGCAGCTCGCGGTCTAACTCGTCGCGCTCCTGCCGCAGCCAGGCGATATGCGCCTCGACACGGGGCCGCAGCGTCGCGGTCGTGGTCGGCAGGCGCTGCTGCTCGGCGACGAGCATGCCGAGCACCTGCTGCCGTCGGGCCAGGAGGGCGGAGAGGTTTTGCGCGTCCGCATCGGGCAACGGGCGCGGCTCGGGCCGGACGACCTCGGCGAAACGCGCGAGCAGGTGGGCGTCGAGGGCGTCGGTCTTGGCCAGCTGCCCGACCGCCTTGGCGAAGTCGCGCACCTGGCGCGGGTTGACCACTGCGACAGGCAGCCCGGCCACGGCGAGCGCTGCGGCGAGCGGCACCTCCAACCCGCCGGTGGCTTCCAGCACGACCAGCGTCGGCGACCGCGCTTGGAGATGGGCACAGATCGCGGCGATCCCGGCCGCATCGTTCGCGTGGCGCGTGTGTGTGCCGACCGGGCGCTCGGCGAGGTCGAGATAGGCTTTGGCCACGTCAATCCCGGCGAAGGTCGCGTCGCTCATGTGCACCTCCTCGTACCTGGCGGCTCTCCCTGCGCGCCCATCCTTGTGTGATACGGGCTCGGTGGTCGGCCCTGGCAATGGTTCGGGCTCTGGGAGAAAGGAGGGCGCGGCGACCGACGCTTTTTTCCGGTCTTACGAGACCAAGGGGGCCTGGATCTGCCGCGCCCGGGGGGTAGTCAACCACACATCCAATATACAAGGGGGCCATCGTCCGGCTCTACGGGGAGCCCCCGCCCGACAGCACCGTGATCTGCGTGGACGAATGCGGCCCGGTCGCGGCGAGGCGCTACCCGCCGGGTGGCACCTGGGCCGACGGCGCGCACCGGCCGCACCA
>CADCWN010000326.1 GCA_902806415.1 uncultured Thermomicrobiales bacterium
CGGATAACGGCGAGCGGTGCAGTAACTGCGGCACCGAGAACCCCGTCGGGCAGGACTTCTGTGTCAAGTGCCAGCAACCCCTGACCGCGTCGGCGGAGGAAGGGATGCGAGAAAACCTGGATGCGCAGGGCAACGACAGCCCGTTCGATGCCGGCGGGGCAGCGGCGGGCGGCACGGGACTCGGCCTGGACGCGATGGGCGGGGGGATGATGATGCCCAGCGACAGTCCAGGCGGGGCCACCATGCCGCACGAGGGTTTGCCGCCGCGTCGGTCCTAGGCGGCGTCAGCTGGTCGGCGAGGGTGGGTCAGGAATCAGACTCCTGGCTGGTAAGGGCGTCGGCGCTCTGGTAGCGTAGCGGCCTTGGCCGCCACCTGAAGGGGCTGTCCGTGCCCCGCCCCCGCTGCGCGGCGACCGTGAACGTCGAGCAGTGGCGGCGCATCGCGCTGACTACCGCGCCTTCTGCTGCCGGCGCTGCCGACGCGTCTTCAACGACCGGATCGGCACGTCGTTTAACCACGTGCAGTACCCGACCGACCTCGTGTGCTGGCCCTTTATCCATCCGAGACCACCCGGATGGATAAAGAGCCAGCACAACGGGCAGCCCCGAGCGCGGGCGCGGGACGCGCTGCTTCGTGCGCCACTTCGCCGGTGCCAGGCGTGCCGATTCGCCCCCTGTGTTGGCTACCGTGGCCATCCGCAAGTTGTTCCTGGCACTCACGGTGAAAAATGCTGATTAGTTCGGTCGGATGGCGACGGTAGCCAACACAGCGCAATGGCCCATCCCGCCGGAGGCGCGACCGGACTTCCTGGCCAACGACCCGCTGGCGCTGGCGGCCTCCGCGGAGGCCGGCGCCACCGCACCGGACCTCGCGGACCGGTTGGGGACCATCGCGGGTCGCGCCGCGCCCGCAGGGCCGGGTGCGGCTGGTGTATCCTGGAGGACCGCGATGACGCGGGTCCGGATGCCGTCGCGCCGCCACCCGCGGTAGCGCCCGTCGACGGTGCGCCTCGCCGGAAGCGCAGCGCGCGGTCCGTTAAGTCGATCCCCAGCGGCGCTTCGGTTTAGTATTCGGGGGCGGCGAGCACAGCGCTGCCGCGCTCACTGGGACCCGGGACCTGCGAATCGTGAGGAGGCGCGCGATGGCCGAGGGTGGCGACGGCGGGGGGCGGCTCGACTTCGAGCGGGCGATCACCGCGACCGTGGTGGCCGATGTGCAAATCTCGCCGGACGGCCGGCGGGTGGCCTACGCGACGACGGCCGCCTCCAAGGAGGGCGCGCTGCCGTCGCTGACGATCTGGCTGGTCGACGCGGCGGGCGGGCCGTCGCGGCGGCTGACGACGAGCGGGGCGATCAACGCCGCGCCGCGCTGGTCGCCCGACGGCCGCACGCTCGCCTTCCTCTCCGACCGCCACGAGCCGGGCAAGCCGCAGCTCTACGTCCTCCCCCTCGACGGCGGGGAGGCGGTGCGGCTGACCGGCCTGCCGGGCGGCGTCGGCGAGCCGCAGTGGTCGCCGGACGGGACCAAGCTCGCCTTCCTGGCGCGCGAGGCGGAGACCGAGGACGAGAAGAAGCGCCGCGAGGAGCGCGACGACCCGAAGGTGGCCGACGCCGCCTGGAAGCGCCAGATCCTCCACGTCCTCGACGCGCCGGCCGAGCCGACCGCGCTGGCCGAAGGCGCGCTCCCCGAGGCGCGGCGGCTCTCGCCCGAGGGGCTCCACATCGGCCTCTCGATCAACCCCAACCCGAGCGGCTTCTCCTGGGCGCCCGACTCGGCGGGGCTGGTGGCGGTGGTCGGCCGGGGGCCGAAGGCTGACGACAACGCGATCGCCGACCTCGCCGCCTTCGACCTGCACGGCGGGATGCGGCGCCTGGGTTCCTTCGAGGCGGTGACCGGTCGCCCCACCTACAGCCCGGACGGGGAGACGATCGCCTTCATCGCCTGCGACGGGCCGGCGCCGGCGATGTTCGCGCTCCAGACGCTCCCGGCCGCGGGCGGCGCAGCGCGCGTCCTCTTGCCCGGCTTCCGGGGCTCGTGCTACGCCCACGCCCCGCTCCCCGATGGCCGGCTGTTGGCGCTGTTCGGGGAAGGGCAGACGCACCGCCTGCGGCTCGTCGACCCGGCGGGTGGCGGGGCCGAGCCGGCGCTCGCGGCGGGCGACGGGCCGGAGAACGGCGGCGCGCTCGGCTTCGCCCTCAGCGTGTCGGCCGATGGCCGGCGCGTCGCCTTCGTCCGCGGCGACGATCGGGCGCACGGCGACGTCCACGTGGCCGAGATCGGCGGCGCGGCGCGGCGGCTGACCGACCTCAACCCCTGGACGCGCGAGCAGCGCTGGGGCGAGGTGCGCGACCTCGCCTGGACCGCCCCCGACGGCCTGGAGATCGAGGGCCTGCTCGTCCTGCCGGTCGGCTACCGCGAGGGCCGGCGCTACCCGCTCCTGCTGCAGATTCACGGCGGCCCGGCCGGCGCGTGGGCGCACTCGCTGCTGGCGGGCTGGCACGACTGGGCGCAGTTCATGGCCCAGCGTGGCTACGCGACCCTGCTGCCGAACCCGCGCGGCTCGACCGGGCGCGACACCGCGTTCACCTGTAGCATCGTGGGCTGCTACGGCGACCCCGACTGGCACGACCTCATGGCCGGTGTCGATCGGGTGATTGCGCTCGGCATCGCCGACCCGGACCAGCTCGTCGTCGGCGGCTGGAGCGGCGGCGGCTACCTCACCAACGTGACGATCACGCGCACCGACCGCTTCAAGGCGGCCGTCTCGGGTGCCGGGATCGCGAACTGGGTCTCCTTCCAGGGGACGGCCGACGTCCGCACCATCTTCAACCGCTACTTCGCGGACGTGGCCGAGGACCCGGAGGTCCACTGGCGCTATTCGCCGATCCGCACCATTAAAGCGGCGAAGACGCCGACGCTGATCCTCTACGGCGAGGCGGACGACCGCGTCCCGGTCTCGCAGGGCTACGAACTCTACGAGGGGTTGAAGAGCCGCGGCGTCGAGACGCAGCTCGTGGCCTACCCGCGCGAGCCGCACGGCATCGGCGAGCGCAAGCACCAGCTCGACCTGCTGCGGCGTGTCACCGCGTGGTTCGACCGGCACCTGGGCCGGACGGTGGAGTGAGCCGGGGTGCGTGCCGCTCCGGCGCGGCACCTGTGACGCCCACGGAGAACCCGTCCGACGGGAGGAGGAGAGGACGATGGCGCCTGCGGTGCCCGCGGCGCGCGCGATCGACTCCCGGGAACGCGGCGAGTACATCGGGGCGGAAATGGCGCGCCTCCGCGTCCCCGCGTCGCGGTCGGGCTGCTGCACGACGGCGAGGAGCAGTATGCCGTCTTCGGGGTGACGAACGTCGACCATCCGCCCGAGGTGGACCCCGATATCCTCTTCCAGATCGGCTCGACCACCAAGACCGTCACCGTCACCGCGGCAATGCGGCTCGTGGAGGCGGGGAAGCTCGACCTCGACACCACCATGCGGGCCTCGTGGGGTGTCAATCTGCGCGATCAGGTGCGGACCGGTAGCCCCACGGTGGCCGTTCACGGGGTGTACGCCCATCCCGACCCCGATGCGCAGCCCGACTCCGACTATTGACACCCTGAGCGACTCCCCAGCCGGAAACGCTAGATGACATATCCCCTTGCTGCGCGATTGAATCACTGCATCGATCTCCAATGGGGTAGGGGATGCCTTCGCGCCTCTCGCACCCCTGCCCGCAATAACCTGAGATGCGATCGATTCCTGCGATCGTGGCAGCTCCTGGCGGGCCTGTCCTGGCTACCGTGACCATCCGCGGCGGAATCCTGGCACTCCCAGGCACCAGGTGCCAAGAAATCGTGCTGGCTGGCGACGGGAGCCAGCAACTGTCTCGGGTGTCAAGGGGCCGCAGTTCAGGGACGACTGATTCTCGTCGGTTCGCTGGTGCGGGGCGCGGGCCCGCGGGACCGCGCCCCGCACCAGCTTGGCAAGGAACCCCGGGCGATCGGCCC
>CADCWN010000327.1 GCA_902806415.1 uncultured Thermomicrobiales bacterium
CCGCCCCACTCCCCTCGCGCGCCGCCGCGCGAGCGGGATTGCGCGGCGATTTGGCGGGCACCGCCTTAATCTTGCCAGCGATCGGCGTCGCGCCGCGTCGGCGCGTCGTCTCAGTGTTCGCCATTATCCCTCTCCCTGTCCGCAGCGCGGCGGTCTCGGCCGCTGGGTACACCGCCCGCCAGCGAACACGACCCGAGAAGGGACACCCCGCAACGTCACAGGCGCTCCCGCTTCTCGGCATGGCGCTCGACCGCCAATTCGACCAGCCGCTCGATCAATTCGGCGAACGGCAGGCCACTCGCCTCCCACATCTTCGGGTACTGGCTGATCGCCGTGAAGCCGGGGATGGTGTTGATCTCGTTCAGCACGATCCGATCGGTGCCGCGTTCGAGGAAGAAATCGACGCGCGCCATCCCCGCGCAGTCGATGGCGCGATAGGCCGCGATCGCCATCGCGCGCAACTCCTCCGCCCGCTCGCGCGGGATCTGGGCGGGGAGGGTGAAGCGCGCGCCATCCTCGTCCACGTATTTCGCCGTGTAGTCGTAGAACTCGCCCGTCGGCTCGATCTCGCTGATCGCCGAGGCGATCGGCTCGTCGTTCCCCAGGATGCTGATCTCCAGTTCGCGCGCGTCGATCCCGGCCTCGATCACGATCTTGCGATCGTAGCGCGCGGCCAGATCGATCCCGGCGGCCAACTCGCCCGCACCCTTCACCTTGGTGATCCCGACGCTGGAGCCCATGTTGGCCGGCTTGATGAAGCAAGGGAATCCGAGTTCGCGCGCCACCCGCCCCTCGATCGTCGCCGGGTCGCGCTCCCAGTCGCGTTTCAGCACGACGATCCAGGGCGCTTGCGGGATCCCCGCCTGCGCGAGGACGACCTTCGTCACCGCTTTGTCCATCGCCACCGCCGAGGCCAGCACGCCTGCGCCGACGTAGGGGATATCGGCCAGTTCGAGCATCCCCTGCACCGTGCCATCCTCGCCGCGCGGCCCGTGCAGGACCGGGAAGACGACGTCGATCGGCCCGGCGACCGCGCCCGGCTCCCGCCCGGCGGCGAAGATCGGCGGCGTGGCGGAGGCGTGCGGTACCAGCTCGCCGCCGATCTCCTCGGCGGCTCCGGCCCGCCCTTCGAGGCGCGCGAGTTCGGACCCGGCCTCCAAGCGGGCCATCGGATCGCCGCCGGTCAGCCAGCGCCCCTCCCGCGTGATCCCGAGCGGCACGACCTCGTAGCGCGCCGGATCGAGCGCCGCCATCACCGCCCGCGCCGAGCGCAGCGACACATCATGCTCGCCCGACTTGCCCCCGAAAATCACCCCGACCCGAATCTTCCGACCAGCCATCCCCTACCTCTTAACGCGTGCCGCGTAAAGTACGAAGTACGAACGACGAAGTACGAAGTGGCAACACCGCCCCTGACGACTGCCGGCTGACGACTGACGACCCGGCACTCGGCACTCGTCACTCGGCACTCGGCACTCGTTCCCAATCGCCGATGAACTCGACTTCAGTCTCCAAACCGATGCCGGTGCGGGCGCGCACCGTCTCCTGCGCATGGCGGATCACCGCCAGCACATCCGTCGCGCGGGCCTTGCCGACACCGATATTGACGATGAAATTGGCGTGCAGGGGCGAGATCTGCACCCCGCCGACTCCGTAGCCTTTCAGCCCGGCCTGCTCGATCAGCAGGCCGGCGTAGGTGCCGGGCGGATTCTTGAAGATCGACCCGGCGCACGGCTGGCGCGGCTGGTGCTCCTTGCGCCAGGCGGCGTGCTCATCGGCCAGCGCCAGTAGGGCGTCGCGGTCGTCGCGCGCCAGCCGCAGGGTGACGGCGACGACGATCGTGCCAGCGGGGCGCTCGGCGGGATCCGGCGACCGCAGCACGGTATGGCGGTAGCGCGCCCGCAGCCAGGCGCGATCGTGCGTCCGCTCGATACCATCCGGCCCCATGACCGTCACCGACGCGATATTGTCGATCATCTCGGTGCCGTGCGCGCCCGCGTTGTTCGCGACTGCGCCGCCGACCGTCCCCGGCAGGCCGACCGCCCAGTCGAGGCCCGACCAGCCCTGCTCGCAGCACCAGCGCGCGACCGCCGAGAGCATCCGTTGCGCGGGGACACGCAGCAGGATCGTCTCGCCCTCCTCCACGACCTCGACCGGGACGCGCATGGCGCGGAAGGAGATCGTCAGGCCGCGCACCCCCGCATCGGAGCAGATCAGATTGCTGCCGCCACCGATGATCGTGAGCGGTAAGCGGGCCTCGCGCGCCCAGGCGAGCGCCGCGCCGAGCGACGCCGTGTCGGCGGGGCGGGCCAGGAAATCGGCCGGGCCGCCGATCCGGAAGCTGGTGTAGCGCGACACCGGCTCATCGCGCAGGATTTGCAACTCGTCGGGCGGGTTCGCGTCGGCGGTCGGCTCCCAGGCCGGATCCAGCGTCTCCTCGCCGCCCGCGCGCGACCGCGCCGGTTCAGTCTCGTAGGCCATCGAGCACCATCGTTCCGATCTCGGTCACATCCCCCGCGCCCAGCGTCAAGACCACCGCCCCCGCGCCCAGGCGTCCGGCACGATGCTCGGCCAGCAGGATCGCAGCCGCGTCGGCGGGTCGCGCGGCGCGCAACGGCACCCCGCGCGCGGGCAAGAGCGCGAGGATATCATTGGCGTTGACGCCGAGCGTGTCGGTCTCGCGCGCCGCGTAGATGTCCAGCAGCACGACACGGTCGGCGTCGGCGAGCGCGTCGGCGAACTCGTGCAGCAGCAGCTTCGTCCGCGAGTAGGTGTGCGGCTGGAAGACGGCCCAGATCGGTCGTCCTGGATAACGCTCTCGCGCCGCGCGGAGATTGACGGCGACTTCCGTCGGGTGGTGCGCGTAATCGTCGATGACCGTGATCCCGCGCGCCTCCCCCTTCAGCTCGAAGCGGCGCCCGGTGCCGCTGAACCCGGCGAGCGAGGCGGCCGCCACGTCCGGCGCGATACCGACCGCCGCCGCCGCCGCCAGAGCGGCCAGGGCGTTGCGGCGGTTGTGCTCCCCCGGCACCTCCAGAGCCAGCGTCGCGACCGCTGCACCCCCGCGCAAGACCGTATCGCCCACCCCGCCCGGCACGATCCGCCAATCGGCATCCGACGCGCGACCATAGGTGATGATCGCCACCCCCGCCGCAGTCGCGATGTTCGGGCGCAGGGCGATGCAACCGGGGTCGTCGGCGGAGATGATGATCGTGCCGCCCGCCCGCACCTGCGCCAGGAATGCGAGGTACGCCTCGCGCATCTCTTCATACGTCGGGTAGATGTCGGGGTGATCGTGCTCGATGTTCGTCACGATCGCCACGCGCGGGAAAAGTTGGAGGAACGAGCGATCGTACTCGTCGGCCTCCACGACGACCAGATCGCCACCGCCCGGTCGCGCGTTCGTCCCGAAGTCTTGCAGGATCGCGCCCACGAAAAAGCTCGGGTCACGCCCCGCGTCGATGCAGATCTTCGCCAACATCGCGCTGGTGGTCGATTTCCCATGCGTCCCGGCGACCGCCAGCCCATCGCGCGCGTTGGCGATCAGCCCCAGCAACGCCGCGCGCTTGATCGTCGCCGTCCCCGCCGCCCGCGCCGCCGCCAGTTCGGCGTTCTCCTCGCGCACCGCCGCGCTATAGACGACCAGATCGGCCCCGCCAACCGCCTCCGCCCGGTGGCCGATCGTCACGACGATCCCCTCGGACCCCAGCACGGCGGTGATGGCAGAGGCTGCGGCATCGCTGCCGGTCACGCGATAACCCCAGCGGGCCAGCACCCGCGCCAGCGCGCTCGTCCCGATCCCGCCGATCCCGATGATGTGGATATGGCTCCCAACAGGGGGGAGTGCCGAGGGGGAAGTGCCGAGCGACTGACTCTGCACACTGTGAGGTTGCTCCTGAGCCATTAATCTCTCCACGCCCTCACTCGTTGCTCGACACTCGGCACTCGCTCAGCGCCAGACGCGCGCGCGCGTCAGGAGGAAGACGAGCAGGATAACGACGACCAGGATGCCGATCAAGCCCGGCCAGGAGGCGAGGATATTATTGGTTGTCGGCGTGCCGAAGACAACCTCCGCGCCCTCGAACGAGGGGATGATCAGCCGGACGCTCCCATCCTCATCGCGCGCGGCGAGGAAGTTGCTGGCGACCCAGGTGATCACCAGCGCGAGATTGAAGCCACCGAGCAAGATCGCCAGAATCTTCCAGAGCCCGCGCCCCTGCTCCCCCTTACCGAGCAACTGTCCGAGCGCATAGGCGAGCGCGACGAAGAGGAGGAAGGCGAGCAACTGCGCCAGCGGGCGCGCGGCCCCCTCGAAACGGAAGGCCGGGCCGCCGGTGTCGCGCCCGAGCAGCGCCTGCCCGGCGCGCTGGAAGGCGCCGATCAGCCGCTCCAGGGTCGGCAACAGGACCGTCTCGGGTCGGGCGACGACGAAGAGGGTCACCAGGAGCGCGGCGGCGGTCCAGGCTTCGTCTTTCCAGCCACGACGCAAGCCGATCCAGGCACCGCCGAGGAGGATTGGCAGGAGGACGATCAGGGGCGGGATCACGAGTGTGGGCATCTGCTACCTCCCGGGATGGACGAGTGGTACCGGGGCCGTTCGCTCGGGCGTGGGAGCAGCGCGCGGTGCGGTTCGGCGGGCGCTGGGCGAGTGGCGGATACCGCCGGTTGGACCTGCGGGGCGACCGGGGCCGCGCGGGCCGTTCCCCTCCTGCCCCTCGGTCGTCTGGCGCGAGACATTGATCAGCACGCCGGTAATCCCCAGGACGACCATCAGCGAGGTGCCGCCATAGGAGATGAACGGGAGCGGCACGCCGGTGAACGGAATCGTGGTGGTGATGCCGCCGATATTGATCAGCGCCTGGAAAACGATCCAGGAGACGATACCGGTCGCCAGCAACGCCCCGAACGTATCCGGCGCGCGGAAGGCGACGCGGTAGCCGCGGATCGCCAGGATCAGGAACAGGGCCAGCAGACAGGCGCAACCGAGGAAACCCAGCTCCTCGCCCACGACCGCGAAGACTGCGTCGGTGTGGGCGGCGGGGAGCCAGCCGTATTTCAGGCGACTCGCCCCCAACCCGACGCCGAACAGCCCGCCCGAGCCGAACGAGAGCCGCGCCTGGATCAATTGCCAGCCCCCGGCCATCGTCCAGAGTTCCTCTTCCGACTGCAGAAAGAGCATTAGTCGATCGCGGCGATACGACGCGGAGAAGGCCAGCACGATGAACGCCAGCACGCCGCTGCCGAGGAAGAGCGCGAACTGCTTCAGGTTCGCCCCCGCGACCAGCAGCATCGTCACGCCGATGATCGCCAGCAGGAAGGAGGTACCGAGGTCCGGTTCGAGCATAACGAGGAAAATCATCCCGCCGAGGATAACCGCGAACGGGAAAATCCCCGTCCGCCAGTTCTGCAAGCGCGGGCCGCGCTCCGTTAGCCAGTCGGCGATGTAGAGGACCAGCGCCGCCTTCGCCACCTCGCTCGGCTGGAACTGCGGCAGCGGGCCGAGGCTGAGCCAGCGCCGTGCCCCGACCTCCGAGCCGACCCCGATATGCGGGAAGAGCACCAGGATCAGCGTGATGATCGAGCCGATCAGGATCGGGATCGAGTAGTCGCGCCAGAAGTGATAGTCGATCCGCGAGACGAGGAAGCAGACCGTCGCGCCGATCGCCACCCAGAGCGCCTGCTTCTGCAAGTAGGCGAACGAGCCGCCACCCTCCGGGAGGTTGATCGCGAAGGTGGCGCTGAAAATGATCACCGTGCCGAAGACGACCAGCGCCACCAGGGTCGTGATCAACCAGTAGTCGGGCGCGTGTAGCGTGGCGGCGACCTTGGCAGCGGTGGCGCGCGGCTGCCGACCAGCCACGGGCGCGACAGAGCGCCGCCCCGCCGCCTCCCTCCCGCCAGGGCGATGCTCCCGCCCCGGTACCCCAACGGCCATCAGCGACCCTCCTCGGCCTCGGCGGCGACGCGCGCGACAGCGGCGCGGAAGGCGTCGCCACGATGGAACTCATTGCGGAACATCCCGAACGAGGCGCAGGCGGGGGAGAGGAGGACGACATCGCCCGGCGCGGCGAGCGCCCGCGCCCGATCGACCGCCTCGTCCATGCTGTCCAGCGGGCCGTGCAGTCGATCCGCGCCCAGCCCGGCGCGCAGCAATTCGTCGGTCAGGCGCGGGGTCGAGTCGCCCCGCAGGGTGATGATCGCCTTCACGCGCGGCGCGGCGACGGCGGCGAAGTCGGCGAAGTCGGTGTGCTTCTCCGAGCCACCGGCGATCAGGATCGTCGGGCGGGTCATCGCGCCGACGGCGGCGGCGGCGGCGGCGGGGGCGGTCGCGGTCGTGTCGTTGATGTACTCGACGCCGCCGATCTCGCCGAGCGATTCCATCCGGTCTTTCACGCCGGTGAAACCGGCCAGCCCGGCCTCGATCGCCGCGAACGGCGCGCCGAGCGCCAGCGCCGCCAGGCCCGCCGCCAGCGCATTGGCCGCGTTGTGGTCGCCGGGCAGCCGCAGGGTCGCGCGCGGGGCGGTGTGCTCGATCCCGCCGAAGCGCCAGCAGAGCCGATCGGCGGCGAGCCACGCGCCGTCCCCGCCCGTGTCGTCGCGACCGAACGGGAGGATCTTCGCCGGGGTCGCCTCGCGGAAACCCCAGACGATCGCGTCGTCGCGATTCAGAATGGCAAAGTCGCGCCCGCCCTGCTCGCGCACGATCCCCCGCTTCGCCTCGGCGTATTCGTCCATCGTGGCGTAGCGATTCAGATGATCGGGCGAGAGGTTGGTGGCCAAGGCGATATGTGGACTGAGGCCGTACTCGCCCATCCCCTCCAGCTGCCAGCTCGACAGTTCGATCACGATCGGCGTCGTCGGTGCGATGCCCGGTAATTGTTCGAGCGCCGAGACGCCCATGTTGCCCGCCACCACCGTGTCCGGTCGCCAGGCGGTCAGCATCGCCGCGCAGAGGCTGGTCGTCGTCGTCTTCCCCTTCGTCCCCGTGATCCCGATGATCGGCGCGGGGCAGAGGCGGAAGAAGAGGCTCATCTCCATCTCGACCGGCACCCCCGCCGCCCGCGCCGCCGCCAAGAACGGCGACTCGCGCGGCACCGCCGGGTTGCGGACGACGAGATCGGTGTCGGTGAAGTCGGCCTCGCGGTGTTCGCCGAGGACGTAGCGGATCGGCAAATCGGCCAACTGGTGCAGCGGCTCGGCCAACTGCCCGGCGTCGCGCAGATCGGTCACGGTCACCGCCGCGCCCGCCTGTGCCAGGAAGCGCGCCACGCCGAGGCCGCCGCCGTGGATCCCGAGGCCCATCACCAGCGCCCGCCTCCCCGCGAATAGTTGCGCGCTGCCCTGCCCCACCATCCCCCGCTCTCCCCCAATCCGCACGGTCACCGCGCAAGGCGATACCGGGCCATCATGTACGTACAGGATTGTAGCCCGACCGGGGGGGCGCGCGCAACCCACCGAGGGCGGCATAGGAGGACACCAAATAATAGTAAGTTGTGACCATCGAAGGGTGACAGGCTGGGTAAGTAAGGTGGAGCGACCGACTCTTCGTAGGGATCAGCGAAACACCGGAGGGAAAAGTTTATGACAAGTAACGATCTTACCAAATAGCGCCACTCGCAGCGGCTGCTAGTCTACAGTAGCGCCAGCGCTACACCGAAAAGCCCGGCCATCATCCCGACCAGCCAGAAGCGCATCGTCACCTGCGTCTCGGACCAGCCGATCAGCTCGAAGTGGTGGTGGATCGGGCTCATCTTGAAGAGGCGGCGACCGCCGGTCAGCTTGAAGTAGGCGACTTGCAGGATGACCGACAGCGCCTCGACGACGAAGATCAGGCCGACGACCGGCAAGAGGAACCATTGGCCGGTCATGAAGGCGGCGGTGGCGAGCGAGGCCCCGAGCGCCAGGGAGCCGGTGTCGCCCATGAAGACCTGGGCGGGGTGCGCGTTGTGCCAGAGGAAGCCGAGCAGCGCCCCGACCATGATGAAACAGAAGGTGACGACGCCGACCTGCCCCTGGATATAGCCGATGATCCCGTAGGAGACGAAGGCGATCGCCCCGGTCCCGCCCGCCAGGGTGTCCAACCCGTCGGTCAGGTTCACGGCGTGGGCCGTCCCCATGATCCCGAGGATCGCGATCGGGATATAGGCGAGCCCGATGTCGAAACGCCCGAGGATCGGGATATTGGCGTGGTGGAGATCGAGCGGGCCGTAGAGGATGACCGCCGCCACCGTCGCGAAGAGGAAGAGCCAGGCGAATTTGAAGCGCGCCGTCATCCCCTCCGCCCGGCTGCCGCCGACCAGGCTGAGCCGATCGTCGATCGCGCCGAGGAGGCCGCAGCAGAGGAGGACGCCGAGCGGCAGGAGCATCGAGAGGCGATCGTAGAGGTTGAAGACGAAGGTCAGCGCGAACGCGGTGAGGTTGAAGATGATCCCGCCCATCGTCGGGGTGCCGGTCTTGGTCTGGATGTGGCTCTGCGGCCCGTCGATCCGCACCTGCTTGCCAATTTTATACCGCCTGAGGAGGGCGATGATGTAGCGCCCGGCGAAGGTGGTCAGCGCGAAGCCGAGCCCGGCGATCGCCAGGGAGTAGGCCATGTTCCAGTTCGGGCGGTCCTGCGGGATCTGGAACCAGATGTCCGCCAGCGGGAGGATCATCGGCGCCCCCCCCGCAGCGCGGCGACGACATCCTCAAGGGCGAGCCCGCGCGACCCTTTGATCAGCACCGCATCGCCTTCGCGCAACTCCGCCTTCAATGCCACGATTACGTCTTCCTTCCGCTCGAACTGTCCGATCCGATCCGGCGCGAGGCCGCGCGCGACCGCCTCGTCGGCGATGATCCGCGCGCGCGCGCCGATCGTCAGCAAGCCGTCGGCGACCCGCGCCACCTCGCGCCCGACGATCCGATGCGCCTCTTCCTCGTAGCCGCCCAGTTCCAGCATATCGCCGAGGACGGCCAGCCGTCGCCGGGCGGGGGTCCGGGCCAGGATACCGAGCGCCGCCAGGGCCGAGACCGGGGCAGCGTTGTAGCTGTCGTCGATGATCGTCGAGCCGTTGACGCCGGGGACGACGAGCAGGCGCGTCGCCTCGTGCGCCTGGCCCAGCCCGGTCGCGACCTCGTCGAGGGTCAGACCGAGGATCAGCCCTGTCGTCGCCGCCGCCAGCGCGGTGTAGACGCTGTGCGCCCCGAGCAGCGGCGCGCGGTCGAGCGCGCGACATTCTCCCCGCCAATGGATGGTGAAACTGAGGCCGTCGAGGCCGTGATCGACGAGGTCGCTGGCGCGCAGATCGCAGCCCTCGCCCCGCCCGTAGGTGAGCGCGCGTGCCGCCGTCAGCGTCGCCATCGCCGCCACGCGCGGATCGTCGCCATTGAGGATCGCGGTCCCGTCGGGCGGCAGCGCGGCGACGAGTTCGCCCTTCGCCCGCGCGATCCCATCCTGCGAGCCCATCCGCTCCAGGTGAGTATGCCCGACATTGGTCACGACCGCGATCGTCGGGCGGGCGATCGCCGCGAGCGACGCCAACTCGCCGGGGCCGAAGGTACCCATCTCCAGCACGGCGACATCGGTCTCCGGGCCGAGCAGCAGGACGCTCAGGGGCAGGCCGAATTCATTGTTGTAGCTCTTGGGGCTCTTGAGGACGCGCAGGCGCGTGCCGAGGAGTCCGGCGGTCAGCTCTTTGGTGCTCGACTTCCCGACGCTGCCGGTGATCCCGACGATCGGGATCGGGAACTTCCGTCGCCAGTGCGCCGCGAGGTCACCGAGGGCGGTCAGGGTGTCATCCACTTCGATCAGGATCAACTCGGGGACGGTCGCGGCCAGTTCGCCCGCCCGACCGCGCCGGATGATCGCGGCGCGCGCCCCCTGCGCGGCGGCGGCCGGCACGAAGCGATGCCCGTCGTGGACCTCGCCGCGGATCGCGACGAAGAGATCGCCCGGCTCGATCGCGCGAGAATCGATTCGCACCTGCCCGAACACGAGCGACATGGCGGCGGGCGTGGAAAGTGTCCCGCCCGTGCCGGCGAGCACGTCCGCTAGTTCGATCATTCGTCCAACCCCGGCGTAGTCAACCCCCTCCGGCCGCACCTCCCCCGCGCGGCGTGGCTATTGTAGCGGATCGATCCGCCACAAGGGGGCCGATCGTCGGGCGAAAACGTTCGCCCATCACGCCCATCATGTCCGTTCGCCCCGCCACACATCGGCACCTACGGCTGCTTGCGCGTCGGCGGGATACCGTAGAGGGTGAAGAGATCGAGCAGGATGTCGCGGGTCGGCGGCCCGGCGATATGCCCGCCGAGCGGGTCTTTCTTCGGTCGATCGATCTTGACGAGGACGGCGAAGCGCGGGTTGTCGGCGGGGCCGACCCCGATCAGGGAGCCGATCGTGTGGTCGTCCGGCTCGTAGCCACCGCCGACGGCCGGAATCTGAGCGGTGCCGCTCTTCGACCCGATCGCGTAGCCCGGCACCCCGACATATTGATAGCTGACGTTATCGACCACGTCGGTCATCATCCCGACAACCTGCTTCGACACCTGCGGCGAGACGACCTGCCGCACCACCTGCGGCTCGATCGTGCGGACTGTCTGCCCACCCTGCCGCAATTCCTTGACGACATACGGGCGCATCAACTGACCGCCGTTGACGACCGCCGCCACCGCCGTCAGCATCTGAATCGGCGTGACCGTGATCCCCTGCCCATAAGCATTGGTCGAGAGGTTGATCGGTCGCCAGTCGGGATTCGAGGGCCAGTTGACGATCCCGGCCTCCTCGCCGGGGAGGTCGATCCCGGTCGGGGTGCCGATCCCGAAGTCGCGCAGTTTGGGGTAGAAGTTGTCCACGCCGGTCTCGCGGGCGATCCAGGCCGAGCCGAGATTGCTGGAGTGTTGCAGGATCTCGGTCATCGTCTCCTGCCCGTAGCTGGCCCCGTAAAGATTCTTGATCGTGTAACGGTCGATGACCAGATACCCTGGCGCGTCGCGGAAGATCGATTTCGGCGTGATCGCCCCGGTCTCCAGGCCGGCGGCCATCGTCAGGACCTTCATCGTCGAGCCGGGTTCGTAGAGGGCGTTGACGGCTGGGTTGCTGAAGGTGGCCGGATCGAAGCCGGAGAAGCCGTTGGGGTCGAACGACGGGCGGTTCGCCATCGCCAGGATCGCCCCGGTTTGCACGTCCATCACGATCACCGAGCCGCCGGTCGCGCTCTGGTCGCGGATGACCTGATCCAACTGCCGCTCGGCGAGGCGCTGCACCGAGGCGTCGATCGTGAGGGTCGCGTCGAGCCCATCGATCGCCGGTTTCAGTTCGTGCTGGCCGATGGCGATCACGTTCCCCGCCACATCATATTCGGCGCGGACACGCCCCGGATCGCCGCCGATCTCGCCGTTATACTGCTGCTCGACCCCGTAGTTCCCATCGAGATCCCAGTTGGCGAAGCCGAGGATCTGGGCGGCGAAATCGCCGTTCGGATAGACCCGCTGCGGCTCGGGCGTCAGATACAGGCAGCGCGACTGCTTCTCCATGCACGGCAGCTTCAGCGCGCGGACCTGCTCCGACTGGGCTGGCGACAGGCGGCGCTTCAGGGAGAGCCACTTGCCCCCCGCCTCGCGGGTGTCGCGCAGCCGTGCGGCGATCACGTTCGGGTCCATCCCCAGCGGCCCCGCCAGGGCCAGCGCCAGCCCGCCGTCCTGGGCGTCGGTCATCTCCCCCTCGGCGTCGGTCATATGCGACAGGTCGATCTCCAACCGATCCATCGGGATCGTCGAGGCGAGAACCAGCCCGGCGCGGTCGGTGATCGTCCCGCGCCGGGCCGGGACGGCTCGGTCACCCAGGCGCTCGTCGAGCGCCTCCTGACCGAGCGCGGCACCGCGCAAGACCTGGAACGACACCAGGCGTGTGCCGATCGAGCCCATGAAGACGACGAACACCACCAGGATCAGATAGACACGCCGTCGCGGAATTTCGACCACCTTCACCCCCTTCGCGCACCAAATCGGCGGGATCAGTCGGTTACAGACGCCCCCTCGGCCATCCGGCGCGGGCGTGCGAGATCAGCCAGGCAACAACGAGGAGATGTTGCCTGGGCACCAGCGAACTATTCAGCGGGGGAGCGCGACCACTATGGCCCCTCGGCCCGCGCCACGCCGACGCCGACAATCCGGTTCCAGAGGCGGTCGAGGAGGCTGGAGGGAGGAGCCGTCTCCACAGCGGGCTTCAGATTTTCGCGCGGGCGCACGGCGTTGACGAAGCGGATCTGCGGCGCGGCGCGGCTGGTGGTGTTTGCGACGGCGACCGCTCCCGCGCGCGGGGCGGCGCTCGCCGATGCGCCAGGCTTGGCCGGGCCGACGATCGGCTGCATCTTGTATTCGGTCCCGGCGATATCGTTCGCCCGATTGAGCGTGCGCTCAGCATCGAGCCGATACTGCAACAATTGATTCTCGCGGTCGAGTTTCGCCTGCTGCTGCTGCAACGCCGAGAGTCGATAGCCGTAGCGCGCCACATAGCTGATCTGCGTGATGTAGATCAGCCCGAGGCCGCTCAAGGCGAGGATGGCGCAGGCGAAGAACCCGGCGCTGCCCTGGCGGAACGCGGGTCGCGACCATGCCAGCGCGCCAGCCCGCGCGACGCCCGCCGTCTTGGTCGGGGCGACCCGCTCGCCCCTCCCCCGCGCCCGCCCGTTCGCCGCCGGTTGGCGCGCGCCAGCATCTTTGGGCGTGGCGGGAGGGCGCCGCACTATCGTGGTGGTCTCGGCGCGAGTTGGCGTAGCCGCACCGCGCAAGTCGAACGTTGTGCTCATGGCAACCTTTCCGCGATCCGCAAGATCGCGCTGCGACTGCGCGGATTTATCGCAACCTCGGTCTCGCTCGGGCGCAGCCCTTTCCGCTCGACGAGGCGCAATGCTGCCCGATGGCCGCAGGTGCAGACGGGGACGCGCGGCGGACAGACGCAGGCGGTCGCCTCGCGCCGCATGAACTGCTTGACGATCCGGTCTTCCAGGGAATGGAAAGCGATGATCGCCAGCCGCCCGCCCGGCGCGAGGACGTCCAGCGCGCCCGCCAGCGCCTCTTCCAGGACGGCGAGTTCGCGGTTAACCGCGATCCGCAGCGCCTGGAAGGTGCGCGTGGCCGGGTGGATCCGCTCGCGCCCCGCCCCGGCGGAGGCGACCGCCCCGGCGACGATCACCGCCAGCGCCCCGGTCGTCGCGATCGGGGCGCGCGCTCGCTCGCGGACGATGGCCCGCGCGATCCGTCGCGCCCAGCGCTCCTCCCCGTAGCGAAAGATTAAGTCGGCCAAGTCGGCCTCGTCGCGTCCGTTGACGATCGCCTCCGCCGTCTCGGTCGCGGTCGGCCCGAAGCGCATATCGAGCGGGCCATCGCCGGAGAAGGAGAAGCCGCGCCCAGGATCGGCGAGTTGGAACGACGACAGGCCGAGATCGAGCAGGATCCCATCGAGCGGGGCGAACGCCGCCTCGCGCGCGAACCCCGCCAGCCCGGCGAAGTTACCCTCGCGCAGGATCAGCCGCTCGCCAACCTCGGCGCGCAGCGGTTCGCCGCGCGCGATCGCCGCCGGATCGGCGTCGAGCGACAGGACGCGACCATCCGGCGCAGTCGCTTCCAGGATCGCCCGCGTGTGGCCGCCGCCACCGAAGGTGCCGTCGAGGAAGTGCCCGCCGGGGCGCGGTGCCAGCGCCGCGACCGCCTCGCGCAGCATGACCGGGAAATGGCCGGGGGAGGGATCCATCGGGATCGAGACTTCTTGCGCGAGGGTGCCGCGCGCCAGTGCTCCCATTAGATCAGGTCCGCGAGGCGCTGGGCGATACTCGCGCCCTCGTCTTCGACCGCCGCGCTCAACGCTTCCCAGCGCGCGGGTTCCCAGATTTCGATGTGGGTGTTCATCCCGACGATCGTCGCCTCGCGCTCGATCCCCGCGTAGCGGCGCAACTCGGGCGGGACGACGATCCGTCCCTGGCCGTCGAGCACCTCGTCCATCGCCTCGGCGAAGACCATCCGCTGGAACAGGCGCACGTCGGAGTCGGTTTTCGAGAGGGCGCTGAGCCGATCGGCGAAGGACTGCCAGGCGGCCAGCGGGTAGACTGAGAGGCAGCGATCGATCCCGCGGGTCACGACGAGGCCATCGGCGACCGCCGCGCGAAATTTCGCGGGGATCGCCAGACGCCCTTTCGCGTCGAGGTTATGGCTGAAGCGCCCCAGGAACATCGGCCTCCGCGCGGCTCACCGCGAATGTTCGTCGCCGGGAAGGTGCCTGGGAGGGGAGTTATCCACCGACTTCCCCACTTATCCCCACTTCCACCCACCGTTATCCACATTATACAGTCTTGTCCCGCTTAAACAACCCCTCTCGGTGTCAGTTTACCCGCGTTCGTACGACCGGATCGGACCTCCGGCTCGATCCAGTGGGATTTCCGCCTCTCCCCACTGAACGGCTCATCCGATGGCGGGGTGATCTAGCCGTCGATCGAAACGTGTTCACGGCACCCGCCACAATTCTTGCCGCAGTATCGCCACGATCGCGGAAGCGGAGTCGCGCCGAAAATCGGCTCGGAAGCCGCGTAGGTACGTCCTTTGTACCCCTTGACGGATGTGCACAGGGGTGGTATTCTAGCCAAAGAACAAATGTTCTATACCGAGAGGAGGACGTCCGATGTATCTCGCCTGGTTCGACGCCGATCGCAAGAAGCCGGTGGCGACGAAGATCGCCGAAGCGCACGAACGCTATGTCGCCAAATTCGGTCGCCAGCCTCTCGTCTGCCTCGTCAACCCGGAGGATGCGATCGCCGACGCGCCGGTCGAATTGCGCCCGCTCCATTCGATTGGGCGCAACTGCTTCTGGATCGGTGCCGACGATAACGCGGAGGAGGAAGCGCCAGCGGCAGTCGCGACCCCGGCGACGGAGCGCAAGTCGGCACGGCGAACGCGGAAGGGGGCGGCGGCGACAATCGCGTCCGTGCCGCCGATCGAAACAATCGCACCGACCGGGGCGTTACCAATCGTGACGGCAACGGTCGAGACGCCGCCGAGGCGACCGCGAAAAGCGCAGAAAATGGTCAACGCGGAGCAGCCGCCGATCGCCCCGCCCACCCCGACGGTCGTGCCCGCCAAGCGCCGCGCGCGTCGCGAACGCCCCGCAGCCTGAACGCACGAACGTCGGCGAAGTGCTCGTCGGCGAGGGGGATAGTGCGCGGCCACGGTGCTATTGCACCCGAGGAGCGGCCATCCCGAGCGTCAGGGGGAGGGGATGCACCGCCGTCAGGCTATTCCGCCGTGTGCGACTCGCCGCCCGACCTACCATCTCGATCAGCAGGAGCAATCCCATGAACAATCCGATGGACGACAACCCACAGGCGGCACTCGCGGCTCGGCGCGCCATCCAAGCCATCCTGGACGCGGACCACCGCGATGCGCGGCTGCAAGCGGCCCGCCGACACGAGGACGAGCTGATCGCCGGGGCTGATCAGTTTGTCCTCACTATCGGCGGTTTCCTTCGTCGCCTGCGGAAGACCGGTAGCCCAGAAACACGCCCCACCCCGCTCCACCGGGCGGAGTCGCACACCCCAGAGGCCGAATCCCGGCGCGACGCCGCCTGAGCGAGTGTTCAGGGCGGGCGGGGCTTGCGCCGCGCATTGTCCCCGCTAATCGGGGACGATCGCCGGGGCATTCACGTAGATTCATTCGATATGGCGCAGCGCCCCGAGCGAGAGAGTGTGATGATGATCGCCTATGCTGCCGACAATCTGATCCCGATCAGCGACGCCGACCGCGCGCTCGACTTCTATATCAACACGCTCGGCTTCGAGAAGCGCACCGACAGCGGGCAGGCCGACGGTTCGCGGCTGATCGAGGTCGCACCGCCCGGTGCCAGGCGGTCGATCACCCTCGCACGCGCCCGTCGCCCACACCAGGGAGGTCAGGGACAGCAGTTCGCCGGCATCATCCTCGGCACCACCGACATCCACGCGACCTACCAACGGCTGCGCGCGCGCGGCGTGACCTTCATCGAGCCGCCAACCGCCCAGCGCGCCGGGATGCTCCAGGCCCAATTCCTCGACCGCGACGGCAACGGCCTGGTCCTCGTGCAGCCCTGATAGCGCATCGCCAGAGTGATCAGACGCGGGGCCGGGCGGATTCGTGGAATCGGCCCGGCCCCTTTTTCTTCGACGCGCGCCGAGTGCTGCGTGCCACAGATCCTTGTCAAGCTGGTTGGTACCCTCCCCACCCTCCCTTTTAGGGGAGGGTGGGGAGGGGTCATCTCCCGCAACCCGACAAGCACTCGCGAGATGGAGCGCCCAACCACGGGTGTCACTCCGCCATCAGGCGCTTCAAGTCGAGCGGCAAGCCCGCGACCAGCAAGTAGGCGCGATCCGCCCGCGCCGCCAGTCGCGCGTTCGCGCGCCCGAGGAGATCGCGGTACGCGCGCCCGAGCGGATACGGCGGCACCAGGCCCATCCCCACCTCGTTCGACACGACGATCCAGGTCGCCGCGTTACTCCCGATCCGATCGAGGAGCGCGTCAATCTCCGCATCGATCGCGCGCTCGATCGCCGTTCCCCCCGCCGCCTCGTGTGCCAGCAGCAGATTCGAGACGAGCAGCGTCACGCAATCGAGGATAATCGTCCCAGAGGGATCATTCAGCGCGGCGACCACTTCCGCGACGCCGCTCGGCGCTTCCAGCGTGCGCCATCCCGCAGGGCGATCGGCGCGGTGCGCCGCGATCCGCCGCGCCATCTCGTCGTCGCCCGCCGTCGCCGTCGCCACGAAGAGGACCTCGCCGCCGCGCCGTCGCGCTAGTTGCTCGGCATGGGCGCTCTTGCCGCTCCGCGCGCCGCCGAGGATCAGGATCAGCTCGCCCATCGCTCTCCCCTCACCTGCGCCGCAGGAGCGTCAGGCGCGCGGCTAGCGCCAGCACCATCGCCCCGCCAGCCACCAGGGCCACCAGTCGATCGGCCCGCCCGATCGTCGCTGCATCGGCGGGATGTCCGCCCGCCCCGAGCCGATACTGCGCCACCTTCTCCAACTCCACCCCGAGCGCCCCGGCCATCGCCGCCATCGGCCAACCGGCGTTGGGGCTCTCGGTCGCCCGTGCATCACGCCGCGCTGTCGCCAGGGCACGCGGCGCATCCTCCCCCGCCACGACTGCCGCCGCGACCAGCAGCAGGGCGGTGAGCCGAGCCGGGACGAAGTTGCTCGCGTCGTCAAGCCGCGCCGCCGCCTTGCCGAGCCATTCGTAGCGACCGCGATAGCCGATCATCGCGTCGAGGGTGTTGATCGCCCGGTAGGCGACCGCGCCGGGCAGGCCGAGCACGGCCCAGTAGCAGAGTGGCGCGACGATCGAGTCGCTGAGATTTTCCGCCAGCGACTCGACCGCCGCCGCCGCCACGAGGGGCGCGTCGAGCCCGGCGGGATCGCGGCTCACCAGCGAGCGCAAGCCCGCGCGCGCCGCCGCGAGATCCCCCGCCGCCAGCGGCGCGCGCACCCCCTCGCCGGCGCGCCGCAATGCGCGGATCGCGAAGGTGCTCTTCAACAGCGGCACGCCGAGCAGCGGGGCCAGAGACGGTCGACCCGCCAGCCGTCGGTAGGTCATTCGCGTCACAGTCGCGTAGATGAGTGGCGGCGCGAACGCCAGCGCGACGCCGTAGGCGAACTGCCGCGCCGCACCCTCGGTCGGTGCGCGTCGTTCAATCGCCCGCGCGAGATTGCCCATCCAGACGACCGGGTGCACCCGTGACGGCGGTTCGCCGAGCAGCAGGTCCCACGCCACCGCCAGCGGCAGGAGCCACGCTTCGGTTGCGCCCGACGCCATCCCTGGTCCCCTCACGTCGCCGTTTGCGCCCCGACGATCGCCAGCAGGAGCACAAGCTCCACGATCTCGTTGATCGCCCCGTAACAGTCGCCGGTCAGCCCGCCCAGACGCCCGAGGGCGAACCGCGCGACTGTCGCCGTCACAATCGCGGCGATGACGATCGCCGCCCCGCCCCACGGCCACCAGACGCCCGCGCCGAGCGCCACCGTCGCGAGGGTCGCCAGCGCCGCCTGCCACCAGCCCGCCGCTTGCTTAAATGCGGCCCCCATCCCGGTGACGCGACCATAAGGATAAGCGACGATCGCCAGGGTCATCGCCCAGCGCCCCAGCAGCGGCGGCAGGAGCAGGCCGACGAGTCGCCAGCCGCCATCGAGCGCGACAATCCCGCCGTAGCGCAGCAGCAGGGCGGTGACCGCGCCGAGGACGCCGAACGCCCCGACGCGGCTGTCGCGCATGATCTCCAGGCGGCGCTCCGGCGTGAACCCGCCGAAGAGCCCATCGCAGCAATCCATCAGCCCGTCGAGGTGCAGCCCGCGCGTGATCGCGATCATCGCCGCCAGCAGCAGCGCCGCCCGCACCCCGCCCGGCAGGACGCGCGCCAGCGCAAGATCGAGCCCGAGGAGAATCGCGCCGACGAGCAACCCGACGAAGGGGAAGAAGATCAGCGACCGTGCGAGGGTCGCCGCGCCGACCTCGCGACGCGGCACCGGCAGAGCGGTCAGGAAGCCGAGCGCGGTCAACACGGGAGAGTTGCGGGTCGTACCCTGAAGGGCATAAATGGGTCGTGGGTCGGGAGACGGGGCGACAAGAAGGGAGGGGCAACGCTCGGCAGCCATCCGACCACAATCCACGTGGCTCGCAACAGCACCGCGCAGTCCCCGCAGGGGGACTTTGTGGCGCAGCCTTCAGCCGGGATCTCGGTCCACCGGCCACCCACGCTACCCTGTACCACCCACCTGCGCATTGACACTCACGCCCCCCCATCCGAGACGCCCGCCTCCGCGAAGGTCGCCATCTCGGCCAGGTGGCGGGCCGCGCCGTCGAGGAGGCCGAGCGCCAGCGCCGCGCCGCTCCCCTCACCGAGCCGCAGACCGAGGTCGAGGAGCGGGTCGAGGCCGAGGCGTTCGAGGACGACGGCGTGACCCGGCTCGGTCGAACGGTGGGCGGCGAAGAGGTATGGCGTCAGCGTGGGGCAGAGGCCGACGGCCACCAGCGCCGCCGCGCCGGTGATGAAGCCGTCGAGGACGATCGGCACCCGCGCCGCCGCCGCGCCGAGGATCAGGCCCACGAGTCCGGCGATCTCGAAGCCGCCGACCTTCGCCAGCACATCGAGGGGGTCGGACGGATCGGGCCGATTGATCGCCAGCATCTGCCGCACGACCCCGACCTTGCGACGCAGCGCCAGGCCATCGACGCCGGTGCCGCGCCCGGTCACGATCGCGGGTGGCTCGCCGGTCAGCGCGGCCACGATCGCGCTCGCGGCGGTCGTGTTGCCGATCCCCATCTCGCCGACGCCGAGGAGATCGAGCCCGCGCGCCACTTCCTCCCCCGCGACCGCGATCGTGGCCTCGACCGCGCGAATGGCATCCTCGCGGCCCATCGCCGGGCCGTGCGCGGCGTTCGCCGTGCCGCGCCCGATCGCGCGACGGAGTAGGGTGGGTCGGGCGATGGGCCGATCCGCCGGGCTGGCCGACGCTGGCGGGGCCGCGATCTCCCCCGCCACCCCCATATCGACGACCGTGACCCGCGCGCCGACGCTGCGGGCGAGCGCGTTGATCGCCGCGCCGCCCGCCAGGAAGTTCGCCACCATCTGCGTCGTCACCGCCGCCGGGTAGGCGCTGACCCCCTCCGCCGTCACCCCGTGATCGCCCGCCATGATCACGATCGCCTTGCGCCGCAACTCGGGGCGCTCCGTGCCAAGAATCCCCGCGAGCCCGATCGCCAACGCTTCGAGGCGACCGAGGCTGCCGGGCGGCTTCGTCAACACCCCTTCGCGCGCGCGGGCGCGGGCCATCGCCGCCGCGTCGGGCGGCCCGATCCGCGCGATCACCTCCTCGATCCGGTTCATCGTCACCCCGCAAGCACGGTCGCGACCTCGGCGATCTCCCCGATCGTATGGGTCGGCCACCCCGTCATCGCATCGGGCAACTCGTCGACGAAACAACCGCGCCGTAACCAGACCGTCGTCGCGCCGTGTCGATTGCCCCAGGCGATCCCACGCCCGGCGCGGTCGTCCACGATCGCCACCTCTGCGGGTTGGACCCCGAGCTCCGCCAACGTCGCGAGATACGCGCCATCCTTATCGGCGGGGACGAAGCGGACGGCGGCGAAGAGCGGGGCGATGCCAGTCGCGCGCAGGGTCTCCCGCCGCTCGGCGACCCGACGCTCGTACTCGCCGCTGACGAGCGAGACGATCGCCAGGTCGTAGCGCTGCGCGAGCGCCGTCAGCAGATCCGGCACACCGGGGAAGAGCGCGCCGCGCTCGCTGTCATAGAGGGTGCGCCCCCAATCGAAGATGATCGCCCTGATCATGGCACGCCCTGGCCATACCCCGGCAGCGCGACCGGCAGTCCAGTCTGCGGGTGGGGGAGCACCCGTGCGTCGTAGCCGTAGGCGTGGCGCAAGAGCGGCGGCGTGATCACCGCGGCGGGCGGGCCGTCGGCGATGATCCGCCCGCCATGCAGGAGCACGAGGCGCGGGGCGATGGCGGCGGCGAGATTGATGTCGTGGAACGACGCCAGGATCGTCAAGCCTTCCTCGCGGTTGAGGCGCAGCAACGTCGCCATGATCCCCTGCGCGATCCCGGGATCGAGGTGGGCGGTCGGCTCATCGAGCAGCAGCAGGGTCGGCTCCTGCGCCAGCGCCCGCGCCAGCGACGCCCGCTGGCGCTCACCGCCCGAGAGTTCGCCGAGCGGCCGCCCGGCCAGATCGAGGCACTCGGCCGCCGTCAGCGCCCGCCGCGCGACCACGTAATCGCCCTCACCCTCGCCTTGGAAGGGGCGCAGGTGCGGCGTCCGCCCGAGCAGCACCAACTCCGCGACGGTGAATCCGTCCGGCAGGATCGGCGTCTGCGCCACGACCGCGACGCGGCGCGCCAACTCGCGCCGCGTCGCCCGCCCCGGCGTCAAGCCGGCGACGCACATCGCACCGGCGGCGGGCGACAACGTCCCGGCGATCAGGCGCAGGAGGGTGCTCTTCCCCGAGCCATTCGGCCCCAGCAGGCCGACGAACTCGCCCGGCGCGACCGCCAGTGAGATCCCTTCCAGCACCGCCCGCCCGCCCCAGGCGAAGCGCAGATCGCGCAGCACAATCCCCGCCGCTGCCTCTCGCCCCCCTCGCTCGGACTCGCGCGCCGCCATCATCCCCGCCATCCCGCGTTCCCCGTTCCACCTGCCGCGTTCAGAACAGCCTCTTCTTGCTGCGGCGCAGCAAGAAGAGGAAGAACGGCGCGCCGCAGAGGGCGGTCAGCACGCCGACCGGAATCTCACCGATCGGGAGGATCGTGCGGGCGAGGCCATCGGCGAGGATCAGGAAGATCGCGCCGGCGAAGAGGGACGCCGGCAGGAGGAGACGGTGGCCCGCTCCCCAGACCAGGCGGACGATGTGCGGCACGATCAGGCCGACGAAGCCGATCAGCCCGCTGACCGAGACCGCTGCCGCCGTGACCAGCGTCGCCACGACCACCAGGATGATCTTCAGCCGCTCCACGTCGATCCCGAGAGAGGCGGCCCCTTCCTCGCCGAGTTGCAGCGCGTCGAGCAGGCGCGCGGACGGCACCATCACCAGCGCGCCGAGGAGGAGCCAGGGCGCGATCTGGAAGACCTGCGACCAGGAGGCGGTCGTGAAACCGCCGAGCAGCCAGCCATAGACAACCAGCAACTTGTCGCCGTACCAGTACATCAGGAACGAGTTGGCCGCCGAGGCCAGCGCGCTGACCGCCACCCCGGAGAGGAGCAGCGTCGTCAGCGGCGTCGCGCCGCCAACCCGCGCCAGGCCATAGACGAAGGCCACCGCGACCAACGCCCCCGCGAAGGCGCACCACTGCGTCGCGCCGTAGCGATAGAGCGACGGCGGCAGGCGCAGCACCGTCGCGGCGGTCGCCCCGAGCGCCGCGCCCGAAGCGACCCCGATCAGGTACGGGTCGGCCAGCGGGTTGCGGAACAGCCCCTGGTAGGTGGCACCCGAGAGGGCGAGCGACGCGCCGACGACCCCGGCCAGGACGACGCGGGGCAGGCGGATCGTGAAGATGATCGTCTCCCACGAGGCCGGCCAAGTCGCCACGCCCGCGCCCGGCAAGCCCAGGCGCAGCGCCACCATCCGCGCGATCGTCTCGACCGGGATGCGCACCGAGCCCCAGGCCGAGGCGACCAGCGCCACCGCCACGACCGTCAGGGCGAGCGCGCCGAGGATCGCCCCCCGTCCCCCCGGGCGGAAACCGTGCGGGGGGACGGGCGACGCGCTATCCGCGGGCGCGACCGTCCCCGGCGGGTGCCACCATGTTCGCCCGCCGCGCCCCCCGCGCTCCGCCCTCATCGCCGCCTCGCTCGCTCGCCCGTCACCGGCCTACCGGAACAGTTCCGGGTGGATCGCCGCCGCCAACCGTTCGAGCGCATCCACGACGCGCGGGCCGGGGCGATTGGCAATATCCGCGTCGATCGTCAGGATGCGCCCGTTCTTCACCGCGCTGATCCCCGACCAGCCCGGTCGCCCTTTCACCGACTCGACCGTCGCCCCGGCGGCCTCGTCGCTGAGGATAATCACCTCCGGGTCTTTGCCGATGATCTGCTCGGCGCTGAGCTTCGGATAGGGGGTCCCGGCATCGGCGGCGATATTCGCCCCACCCGCCCGCGTGATCAGATCATCGATGAACGACTTTGGCCCGACGGTGAAATACTGGGTCGGGTCCAGCTCGAAGAAGACGCGTGGCTTCGTCGTCGCGGGCCGCAGCTTCGCCGTCAGGGTGGCGAGTCGCGTCTCCAGGTCACCGCGCACCTTCGCCGCCTCGGCGTTCACGTCGGCGATCTGCCCGACGAGGGAGAGGTTCGCCAGCACCCCGTTCACGTCGGCGGGGTTGAGCACGACCGTGGCGATCCCCCGCCCCTCGAAGGCGGCGATGACATCCGGCTTGGTGATCCCCGCCGCGAAGATCAGATCGGGCGTGGATGCCAGGACCTGCTCCAGATCGGTCGCGGAGTAGTTGCTGATCTGCGGCTTGCCCATCGCGGCCGGCGGATAGTTCGAGTACCGATCCACACCGACGACGCGATCGCCCAGCCCGATGGCGAACAGGATCTCGGTGTTGCTCGGCGCGAGCGAGACGATCCGCTGCGGTCGCCGAGCCAGCGTGACCGAGCGGCCCGCATCATCCTTGATCGTCAAAGGATAGGTGGTGGCGCGCGGCGTCCCGAGGGGTGTCGCCGAAGCGGCGCGGGAGGCGGTGGCCGCCGGGGAAGCGGCGCGCGTCACAGTCGCCGCCGCAGGGGTCGTCGAACTGGTGCTGGCGGTAGCGGCGCGCGTCGATGTCGCCGGTGCGGTCGTCGCTTGTGCGGCGGCGGCGGTGGAAGCGGCGCGCGTCGGCGCTGCTGTCGGGTTAGTTCCTTGTGTCGGCGCGGGGGTCGTGCCGCCGCAAGCAACCAGGAAGATCGCGAGCAGCGCGCCAATCAGCCAGCCAAGTGGTCGTGTTGTCCCCTGTCGTTCCGCCATCCTGCCCCTCCCTCAATTCGCGTCACCGTTGTGTCACCGGTCGCATCTCGACCGGACGTCCACCGAATCAGGCCGATCGAGAGAGGGACGGCGCATTGACGGACGGCTCACACCGGCCCGTTAAATCACAATCCCCCCGTCCCGGGGGGACGGAGGGAAGGCGGTACGGCGGGTAGCCCCGCTCGCAACGCTGCCTGCGCCCGTTCTCTCGACGGCTTCAGCAATGGTGAGGGCAGGTATCCTGGCTTCGCGACGGTCACCCTTCGGTGACGGATCGCTTTACAGTTGCGGGACAGCGCCGGGCTTGCACCGGACTTCCCCTGCTCGACGCGCCGAGTCGCGGCGCGTCCCCACCTGGAACAATTTAATTGTGAGAGGAGCCTAACAGACGCGATGCCGGTTCGTCAAACAGAGGGTTCGCGCGCGAGTGGGCGGGCGGTCGAAGCCTTTCCCGCCCCCGCCCACTCGGAGTGACCATGCCCTTCACCTCGGCGTTCTTCGGAGCGCCGTTGCGCCAGGCGACGCCGACACAAAACCGGCCCGACACCTGGGGCGTTTATCCTATTGTGGCGGTACCCGCCGCTGGTGCATACTGCGCCAGTCAGGCCGCATCACCGACCGAGGAAATACGTATGCCCAGCCAACGATTCACGATTCACTATCGTCAGCGCACCCGCAGCGGCGGGGTGGCCGTGCTGGTCGAAGATTCCGCCGGTCAACTCCACGTCTACACCGGAATGGGCCTGCGCCCGTATCTGCGCGAGAACCCCGACCCCGCGCGTCGCCAGGCGACGCTGCGCCGTCTCGGCTGGGTGCCGGTCCCGCGCGTCGCCCCCTACACCCTCGACGGCTTACAGCGCCTCTTCGGATAGTTCGCCGCCCGGCCTCTCGGATAACCGCTGCGGTGGTCCAGCCAGCGTGAACTATTCCTCAGCATGTGGAAAATGGCGTGCGCCATCGGTGACGGACCGCGCTCGCCGTGCCCCGAGGGCTGCCGCGAGGTGGGCTGAACCGGGAACATAGACTACAATTGGGCGCGGTTTTGGATCTGGCACCGCTCTCGATCGTCAGCATCCTTGTCAAACGACCCGACGCCCGCTATAGTAGAGCGACGCCGGGTGTCCGTACACCGCCATGAACGGATCCACTGCGGGTAGCCGCCCCGGTTCGCCGGAATCGGGGCGGGGTGGCCCGCGATCGGCACTGACGCGACCGGGGACGAGGGCCGGGCGTGCGCAGCGAAACAGACTCGGAGTAGGACCGAGGTTTTGGAGGAAAGACCCGCCATGAAGATCATCCTGACCCACGATGTCGAGAAGTTGGGCTCGGCCGGCACCTTGCAGGACGTTAAGCCCGGTTACGCGCGCAATTACCTCATCCCGAAGGGGTTCGCCCAGGCGGCCACCGCCGGGATGATCAAGCAGGTCGAGGAGAAGCAGGCCGCCGAGCAGCGCCGCATCGCCAAGCAGGAAGTCGCGATGCAGTCGCTGGCCGATCGGATCCAGGGGATGCGCCTCACCTTCACCGCTCGCGCGGGCGAGACCGGTCGCCTCTTCGGCTCGGTGACGAACGCCGACATCGCCGAGGAACTGGGGAGGCAGCTCGGCGAGGAGATCGACCGCCGCAAGGTTGACACGGGGAACGGCCTCCACGAGGTCGGCGAGTTCCCGGTGACGATCAATCTTGTCGGTCGCCTGAAGCCGCAGATCACGGCGATCATCATGGCCGAGGGCGGCGAGATGATCACCGAGGGCGAAGCGCCCGAGGCGGCGGTGGACGAGAGCGCCACCGGCGACGAGGACGAGCTGACAGAAGCAGAATAGGGGCGCGGGCCAAGCGGCCCGCCGCGCGATGCGCGGTCCAGCAGCACCGCCCCGGAGGAGAGGTTCGTGCAGGCGCTCGATCGACTGCCACCCCACAATCTGGAAGCGGAAGTCTCGGTTCTCGGGGCGCTGCTGCTGGACCGCGACGCGATCATTCGCGTCGCCTCCACCCTCAAGCCCGAGGACTTCTATCGCGGCACCAACGCCGCTGTCTATCGGGTGATCCTCGACCTCTACAATCGTCGCGAGCCGCCGGACCTTCTCACCGTCGCCGCCGAACTCGATCGGCGCGACGAGCTGGAGAATGTCGGCGGGATCACGATGCTGACCAACCTCATCAGCAGCGTCCCGACCGCCGTCCACGTCGAATACTACGGGCAGATCGTCGAGCGCACCTCGACCCTGCGGCGGATCATCAACGCCGGCACCCAGATCGTCAATATCGGCTACAACGAACGCCTGGAAACGGACGAGGCGCTGGACGCCGCGCAGCGCACGATCCACGAGGTCGCGCAGGGGCGCACCGGGCGCGACTTCGTCTCGATCGCCGAGGTCTTGGAGCAGTATTTCGATAAGCTCGACTTCTTGCAGCAGCATCGCGGCGAGGTGGTCGGCATCCCGACCGGCTTCCAGGATCTCGACCAACTCACCGGCGGCTTCCAGAAGAGCGACCTGATCATCCTCGCCGCCCGCCCCGGCGTCGGTAAGACGAGCTTCGCCCTCGGCCTCGCCTACAACGCCGCGCTGCACGGCAAGGTGGTGGCGATCTTCAACCTGGAGATGCCCGCCGAGCAACTGGTCCAGCGCCTCCTCTCGATGGAGACGGGGATCGACTCGCACCGCCTGCGTCTGGGCCACATCAACGACGAGGAGTGGGAGAGTATCTCGCGCGCCTTCGGCAAGCTCTCCGAGTTGCAGATCTTCATCGACGACACCCCCGGCATCGGGATCATGGAGTTGCGCTCGAAGGCCCGCCGCCTCCAGGCCGAGCGCGGGCTCGACTTCGTGCAGATCGACTATCTCCAGCTGATGCAGGGGAGCCGCCGCAGCGACAACCGCGTGCAGGAGGTCTCGGAGATCTCGCGCGGGCTGAAGGGGCTGGCGCGCGAGCTGAACGTCCCGGTCCTCTCGATGGCCCAGCTCTCCCGCAGCGTCGAGAGCCGGTCGAGCCACATCCCGATGCTCTCCGACCTCCGCGAGTCCGGCTCGATCGAGCAGGACGCCGACATGGTGACGTTCATCTACCGCGAGGAGCTCTACGACCCGGAGACGGAGAAGAAGGGCCTGGCCGAGCTGCACATCGCCAAGCACCGCAACGGCCCGCTCGGCGTCGTCAATCTGCGTTTCTTCGAGAAGACGACCCGCTTCGCCGATCTCGAACTCTACCGCGAAGCGGAATATTAATCGTGACAGTACAGTTCGACCTGGAAGCGCTTGGCTGGCGCGTCCTACTGCTCGGCGGGGTCTCGGGCATCGGCAAGTCGTCGGTGGCGCAACGATTGGGGCAGTGCCTCGGCTTCCCCTGGCTCCAGGTGGATGACTTCCGGCTGGCGTTCGTGCGGAGTGGTGTTCCCTTCCCAGATGCTGACGCGGTGCCAACCTTTGACGGGGCAGGCGGACTGCTCGCCCACGGTGAACTGCTCTCCCCGGCGATTGAGGTCGTGATCGAGAACCACATCGATCAGCGCAGTCCCGCGATCCTGGAAGGCGACGCGATCCTGCCCAGCCTCTTCGAGCGCCCTTCCGTAAGACGTAACGCCGACAGCGGCTGGCTGCGCGCAATCTTCCTCTACGAGCCGGAGGAACGAGTGATCCACGAGAATATGCGGACGCGCGGTCGCACCCTCGCCGACCCGGCACACGCGCGCAAGAACTGGCTCTACGGTCAGTGGCTGCGCCAGGAAGCCGAGCGCTATGGTCTCCCGACCCTGCCCGCGCGCCCCTGGCAAACCCTCGAAGACCGCATCCTCACGACGGCACAGGTTCCGCTCATTCCGCGTTCCGCGCTCCGCGCTCCGCACTCCCCCGAGACTCGGCCATGACCCGACGTTTCGGCGGGTTCCTCACCTCGGAGGAGCCGTCGCTCCAGATGCCGCGCGTCTTCATCGAGGAGGTGCTGCCGCAGATCGCCGATGCGGTTGAGTTGAAGGTGACCCTCTGCCTCTTCGATCTGCTGGCCGAGGCGGGCGGCTACGACGCGCCACTCGCGGAGGAAACTATTTATCGCCACCCGGCGCTCCGCGCCAGCCTGAAGCGCCTCGGCTCACCGAAGGAGCCCGACGAGAGTATCGGTCGCGGGCTGGAACTGGCGGTCAGTCGCGGGACTATGCTACGCTTTATGGCAAGGATCGTGGCGGAGGGCGCGAACGGACGTGGCGACTCGTGGTTCCTGCTGAATACGCCGCGCAACCGGGAGGCGCTCGGGAAGATGGCGCGCGGCGTGACCGCCCCACCGCCGCCGCTGACGCAGCCGGATGGATCGTCGCCGATCATCGAGCCGGAACGACCGAACATCTTCCGGCTCTACGAGCAGAACGTCGGCCTGCTGACGCCGATCATCGCCGACCAGCTGATCGAGGCGACCGAGCGCTATCCGCTCGACTGGATCGAAGAAGCATTCGGCGAGGCGGTCAGCTACAACAAGCGCAACTGGCGCTACATTCGCGCGATCCTGGAGAAGTGGGCCAGCGACGGTCGGGGGGGGGCTGATGAGGAGCATCGGGGACGTACTCAAGGCGCTGGAACGTTCGATCCCGAGAGGTACCGGCGCTGGCGCGGTAATCCCGCCCGAGGTGCCAACCTGCCCGATCTGTAGGGACGCCGGCTTCCTGCGCCTCAACGCGCCGGTCACCGACCCGCGCTTCGGCCAGCTCATCCCCTGCGAGTGCCGCCTGCGCGAGCAGGATGACCGCAAGCACGAGGAGCTGCTGCGGATCGGCAACCTCGGGGCATTCGAGGGCAAGACGTTCGAGAACTTCGACCCCGGCATCAACCCCGATGTCGCCGATGCCCGCGCCACCGCCCTCCGCTACGCCGCCGATCCCCACGGCTTCGGCAAGCCGTGGCTCTTCCTGATGGGCAAGTGCGGTACCGGCAAGACCCACATCGCCGCCGCGATCGCCAACTATTACATCACCCACCAGGGTGGGCGGGCGCTCTTCACGATCGTCCCCGACCTCCTCGATCACCTGCGCGCCGCGTTTAATCCGGCGGCG
The DNA here is from genome assembly GCA_902806415.1 of uncultured Thermomicrobiales bacterium. GTDB lineage: Bacteria > Chloroflexota > Chloroflexia > Thermomicrobiales > CADCWN01 > CADCWN01. The sequence continues at coordinate 28,551 of CADCWN010000327.1, forward strand.
ACGAACGGGGTGACCTACGACCAGCGCTTTCAGGATGTGCGCGACGTGCCGCTGCTCATCCTCGACGATCTCGGCACCGAGAACGCGACCCCCTGGGCCAAGGAAAAACTGTTCCAGATCTTCAACCACCGCTACAACGAGCGCCTGAGCACGGTCGTGACGACGAACCACGACTTCAGCCAGATCGACGAGCGGATCGTCTCGCGCCTCCTCGACGGCGGGCTCTGCCAGGATCTGCCGATCGACGCGCCCGACTATCGCTTGCGCGGGCGCGCCGTCGGCGCGATCAGCCCCACCACACGCCCGGTGCGGCGCGCGAACGGGCGGAACGGCAACCCATATTAACCGCCCGCGCCCCACGCGGATCGCCGCCCGCCCGCCCGCCGACCTTCCCAGCCGGGAACGGGACGAAATACTGCCGACGTACCGGGCGAAAGTACTATGCGCCCGCCTTGTGGGTTCTCCCGGCCCTCCCTATACTCAAAGATGAACTCGCACGCGCGGCACCCCGCCGACTCGTCTGCCGAGTATTCCGACCGCCCGCGCCGAGGACCGGTGCGGCGCGATCCATGGGCATCAAGAGCGGGAGCAACGGATGATCGCCAAAGTGGAAACCTCCACCCTCACCGGCGAGAAGGAAGCGCAACTACGCCAGATCATCGAGGGTGCGACCGAGTTGGAAGATACCGGCGATCTCGATGGCGCGGTTAATAGTTACGAAGAAGCCCTCCTCGCCGGCTTCGCCACCGTCGAGGTTTGCTACAACCTGGCGCTCCTCTACAAGCAGCAACTCCTCTATGAAGATGCCCTCACCCTGCTCCAGCGCTGCCTCGACTCGCCCGAATACGGCGCCTCGGCCCACTATGCCAGTGGCGAGTGTCAATTGGCGCTCGGCAACCTCCCCGCCGCCGGGGTGCATTTCGACCATGCTGTCAGCCGCCTCGCGCTCGACCGGATCCCGACCGAGCAGGTCGCCGAGGTCAGTCACGTCTTGCAGGTCGCGATCGACACGCACGCCTCGCTCGACAACGGCGACCGCGCCGAGGCGTTGGGCAGAACACTGGCCGAATTCCTCGCATCGCACAGCCTGAGCGCCCCCCCGAACAACGGCACGCGCTCGATCGCGCCCGTCGATCCGCAGGCGAGCATGCCGCAAGAGGAGGAATTACCCGCCGCGACGCACAGTCAGGCACCCGAAGAGGGACGCGCGATCCCCTCGGAGGGGCGGCAGGTGGGCGACCGATCGCAGACGACGACCGGTCGCCTGCGCACGGTCTATCGCCGCGCGACCGGGCCGCTCGATTCCAGCGCTGCTCGGCAGCAGGGACCAAGCGGCAGGCTCCTCGGGTATGGGGGGCAGGCGCAGCCCGGCAACGAGTCGAGTGGCGACCAGACGATCGCCCTCGCGATGACCCGGACGCCGCGGTTCGCCCTCACCCCGCTCGAGATGAAGGCGACGATCCCGCTGCCGGGCGAGAGTGCCCAGCCCGCCGAGGTGCGCGTCCTCCTGTCGCGCTCGGCGGAGGATCTCGCGCTCGGTCGCTTCGAGGCCGTGATCGACGATTGTTTCCAGGCCATCCTCCTCGCGCCCGACTTATCTCCCGATCCATCTGCGCCTCGCGGAGGCATACGCCCAACAGGGACGGCGGATCGAGGCGGCGACGAAGTGCGAGCACCTGATCAGGCTCTACGGGCAGCGCGGACAAGACGCCGACATGCTCCAGGTTTATCGCCTGCTCGGGGCGCTCGATCCGCACGACCTCCAGGCGCGGCTCACGATGGCCGACCTCTACTTCTCCCGGTCTGCCAGCGACAGCCCGGACCTCAGTGAGGATGTGCGCGCGCTGGTCGAGGAGGCGGAGCGGCAGGGTAAGGACGACCTCGCGCTGGAATATGCCGAGAAGCTCCTGCGCCACCACCCCGACGGGCCGATCGGGATCCGGCTCACCGCCCGCTTGCACCTCCGCTCGGGGAACGCGCACCGCGCGCTCGCCCAGTGCCAGGCACTTCTGCGGCACGACCGGCAAGACGCGGTGGCGATCGCCGGGGCGAACGTGGCGCTGACCCTGATCGAGGGGACAATCCACTGGCCCTCGCTGGAAACACTGACGGCGGCGCTGCGCAGCCGCGACGCCGCCATCAGGGCCGAGTCCCTGACTCTGTACGAGTCGACGATCGCCCATCTGGAGTAGGGTCGGCGGGGAAATGTGCAGGTCGCGGCGGGGTTGGTCGCGCTGGCCTGCGACGAGCCCCACGCGGCGGTGCGCCAACTGGAGGCGTTGCGCCAGACCGGTGGCGGCGCGCAAGGGCTGAAGCCGCCGGTGCGCTTCGTGCTGGCCTACGGGCTGCGCCGGGGGTACGGCGCGCTCGGCGACGGCCCGAACGAGCGACAGTGGCTCCAGCACGCCGCCGACCTACTGCGCGATGAGCGCGTGCGCGCATTCGTCGACAAGACCCATCTCTTCGGCGAGCCGCTCTCGGTCGGCGGTCTGCACGTCGAGCTCGCGGAGAGCCTGATACGCGCGGGCAAGCTCGATAACGCGACCATCGTCCTCGAAGCGGCGAAGGCCGACCTGCCGGATGACGCCACGATCCGCCGCCGCCTCGCGGTCCTTTACCACGAGCAGGGGCGACTCGGCCAGGCGCTCGACGAACTGGACGATCTCTCCACCCGCGAGCTGAACGCCGGGAAGCTCGACGCGATGATCGAGACGCTGCACCAGATGTCGGCGCTGGCCGGCGAGAATCTGACTGTCAAGGCCCATCTGGTCGAGCGCTACCTGAAGCGCGGCTGCCCGGACGAGGCGCTGCTCGAGATGGACCAGATCGCCGCGATTCACCAGCGCGCCGGGCGACCCGACGAGGCTGCCGATGCGCTGCGCCAGGGTGCGGACATCGCCTGGATGCTCGGGCAGCAAGCGCAGGCCTACGACCTCTACGATCGGGTGCTCGCCCTCGCCCCGGAGAATGTCACGCTGCGTCAGGCGTACATCAACTGCCTGCTCCAGGGCGGGCGGCAGAAAGACGCCGCCGACCAGCAGCGCTCCATCGCCCGCCACTTCTGGGAAGCGCGCCGCGTGCAGGAGACGATCGCGGCGCTGCACCAGGTGATCGTGCTGGACCCGCGCGACGCCGAGTCATACGGCCAGCTCGGGGAGGCGCTCGCCTCCGTCGGTGAGTACGCCCAGGCGGAGCGCGTCTACCGTCGCCTCGTCCGCCTCACGCCGGATAACCCGGTGGCGAAGGCCAAGCAGGCGGCGATGGCGATGCTCGCGCGGGAGAATCAGGCGGGAGCCTGACGAACGCGGAACGGGGAACGGGGAACGCGGAATTTGGGCCGTGGGATGGCCTGGTGCTCGACCTTCCCCGTGCCTCTTCATTCCGTGTTCCCCGTTCCGCGTTCCCCGTTCCGACTTTCCCCATGATGGTAGAATAAGGGAAAAGGTCCACCTCTCCGCTTGTTCGCAAGGGAGTTGCATGCCTGATCTCTTCTGGCTCGCCACTCGGCTCAATCTGGCCGCCGCCCTCGACATCGTCGTTGTCGCGGCGATCTTCTTTTGGCTGCTGACGATCGCGCAAGGCACGCGCGCCGTGCCGCTGATTCGCGGCGCGATCATCCTGATCGTGCTGCTCGTCCTCATCAGCACGATCCTGCCGCTCAATGCGCTCCGTTATGTTTTGCGCAGCGCGCTCCCCGCACTGCTGCTCGCCATCCCGATCATCTTCCAGCCGGAGTTGCGGCGCGCACTAGAGCAACTTGGGCATACGGGCAACTGGGTCAGCCTGCCGTTCGTCAACACCGAGCACCCCCACCCCGGCGCGGCGGCGATCGAGGAGATGGTCACCGCCTGTGTCTCGCTCGGTCGCCAGCGGATCGGCGCGCTGATCGCGGTCGAGCGCGAGACCGGCCTGCAAGAGTACGCCGACAAGGGGGTGCGGCTCGACGCCACGCTGACGCGCCAACTCCTAATCAACATCTTCTTCAAGAACTCGCCGCTGCACGACGGGGCGGTGATCGTCCGCGCCGACCGGATCGTGGCCGCGCGTTGTATCATGCCCCTCTCCGAGGGGGAGTTGCCGGGCTCGTTCGGCACGCGCCACCGCGCCGCCCTGGGGATCAGCGAGGAATCCGATGCCGTGGCGGTGATCGTCTCCGAGCAAACCGGTGGGATCTCGCTGGCCCATGATGGGCAGATCGACCGCGACTTGACGGGCGATCAGTTGCGCGCCTCGTTGCTCTCGCTCCTGGAGCCCCCGCCGCCCGACGAACATCAGCGGCGGCGGGGATTACTCCCGCGGACTCGGGGGTAAGGGATGGCGGAACGACTCAAAGGGTTGCGCAAACGCCTCGGCGTCGGGATCCTCTCGCGCGGGCTGTTCGCCATCATGCTGGCGATCTTGCTCTGGGGCTGGGTCACCACGCAGGATGATCCGGAGATTCAGCAGTCGTTCCCGGCGATCACCCCGGCGATCGTCAACAAGGCCGACAATCTGGTTATCCTCGACGAGGCCCGTATCCCCACGATCACCGTGACGGTGCGCGGGCCGCGCTCGGAACTGAACCGGCTCACCGCCCTCGACCTCCCGGTCGAGATCGACCTCGGCGGGATCACCTCGCCGACCAGCGCCAATATCAAGGTGGGCGCGAACATCGTCGGGCATCGCGGCGTGCGAGTCGTCGGTACTGCCCCCGAGACCGTCGCGATCACGACCGACATACTCACCGCCAAGACCTTCCCGCTCGCGATCGAGAAAGGGCAGCCGATCCTGCCGTACAGTGTCGGCAATGTCGAGCCGAACCCGCGCCAGATCGAGGTGCGCGGCCCGCAGAGCCTGGTCGGGCAGGTGGCGCGTGTGGTGCTGCCGGTCGGCCTCGGCGATCGGCGCGATAATTTTGAGGTGCAAATCACCCCTGAGGCTCGCGACAGTGCCGGTGCGCGGATCAACGGCGTGACCCTGGAGCCCGGCATCGTCACCGCCACGGTGACGGTCGAGCGGATTGGGCGCACGGTCAGCATCGTCCCCAATATCCAGGGCACCCCGGCGGAAGGCTATCGCGTGGGGAATCCGCGGATCAGCCCGCCTGCGATCACCATCGACGGCCCCCCCGACATCCTCGCCCAACTGATCGTCATCTCGACCGTGCCGATCGACGTGAGCGGGAAGCGCGATTCATTCTCGGTCTACGATGTGGCGCTGAATCTGCCGGGGGGGACGCGGGTGATCGACCGCAACACGGTCAACGTGGAGGTGGCGATCGAGGCGGAGCTGCAACAGCAGCAAATCGGGGGCGTGCGGGTGAATGTCCTCGTCGACCCCGGCCTCCGCGTCGCGTCCGTGACGCCGAGCGAGATCGCCGTGACCCTCAGCGGCCCGCGCGAGCGTATCCGCCAGCTGAATGCGGGGGAGGTCACGGCACAGGTCGATCTGCGCGGGCAGCAACCGGGTACCTACAATGAAATCCCGGCGATCACGAAACCGGCGGAACTCAGCGCCGACCCGGCCCAGCAAGTGCGCGTGACCATCGAGCGGATCCCGCCCAGCCCGACGGTCGCGCCCACCGCCACGCCGCGCCCGACACCGACGTCAACCCCGCCTCCGCCCACCGCGCCACCTTCCGCGCCGCCCTCCACCACCCCAAGCGGGCGACGCGAGCCGCGCGGCTAGCCGCTCAGCATTCAACGAGAGCCCCCGCCAGCGATTATGGCGGGGCTCTCGTCGTCGATCCGGGTGCGTGGCCGGTCTAGGTCGGCGTGAAATACTCCACCGCCGTCACCCCGGCGCGCTTAGTCGTGGAGAGCTGCCCGCCATATGGTGCGCGGAAGGTGCCGGAGGTCGGCGCGACATCGCCGTAATCGCGCCCGACCGCGACCGTGATGTAGTTCAGGCCCGGCTCGTTCCCGTGAGTCGGATCGAACGGCCAGGCGACATGGCCCGTGCCGACGGGTTGTGGCAGCAGGACCTCGACCCAGGCGTGCGTCCCCCCCTCGCCGAGCAGATGCCCGGAGACGTAGCGCGCGGGGAGTGCGCAGGCGCGGCAGAGCGCGAGCATGATGTGGGCGGCATCCTGGCAGACCCCCCGCCCGAGGGCCAGCGCCTCGGCGGCGGTCGTCCTCACGCCGGTCATCCCGTGGGCATAGCTGAGCCGCCCGTAGACCCAGGCGTTGATCAGCCGCGCCAACGCCAGGGGTTCGGTTGCGCCGGCCCGGAGCTCCGCCGCCGCCGCGAGCAGGGCGGCGTCCGGAGCGGTGAGTGGCGACGGTCGCCGCAGCGCGGGATCGGCATATATCGCCGGCGTCACCGTCGGGTGCTCCGCCCGCGCCTCGCGCTCGACCACGATCCAGGCGGTGAAATCGATCGACCGCTCGATCCGCCCGGCGTGCAGCGAGAGGATCAGGTTCCCGAAAGGATCACGGGTCTCGACCCGCTCGACGCCGGGCGCGGAAACCTCCAGCTTATGCGTGACGAGGCGCTGGCCGCCGTGCTGCGCGGGCGGCACGATCATCAGGCGTTGCCGCAGGTTGTGGACCTCGCCGGGATACTCGTAGCGGAGGTGCTGGTGGATGAGGTACGCCGTCCAGCGCACCTTGCTCCAGTCCAGCCTGCGGTGATCGACCGCCCCGAGTGTCCCGATTAAGGTGTCCAGGTCTTCCCGCTCCACGTTATCCCCTTCGTCCGAACCGTCACACGAGCCCGTCACCCGCGCGGCCTACTCGTCGGCACTCGCCCCTTCGTCGCACCACACGGTCATCCGCTTGAACATCGCCGGGCCATAGGTCGTCACCATCGGTACATCGACCGCGTCGCGCCCGATCCCGATCGGGATTCGCCCGATCAGCGGGCGATTGAAGCGCGCGTCGAAGGTCCACCAACGCCCGTCGTCGCCATCGGCCAGGTAGACCTCGAACCAGGCGTGGAAATCCATCGTCGGATACGGTGGCGTGAGGCTGATATCCGGCATGTAGCCGAAGACATAGCGCGCCGGGATACCTAAGGCCCGGCAGAAGGTGACCGCCAGGTGCGCGAAATCCCGGCACATCCCCCCCCCTGCTACGTAAATATCGGCCGAGGTGGTCAACGGCGTGCTGTGCAGCCCGTAGGTGATGTTCTGATGGATCCAGTCGCAGACCGCCTGCACCCGCGCCCAACCCGGTTCGGTCGCGCCGAAAAGTTTCCAGGCGACCGCGCTCAACGCATCGGAGAGGCAGTAGCGGCTCGCCAGCGTGTAGAAAATAATCTCGGGCGGCAGCGCCTCGATCGGCAACTGCCTCGCCATTGGGGCGACAGCATCGGGATCATCCGACAACTCGACCGTGGCGTCATAGCGCAGCGTCGTCTCGCCCTCCGGCAGCACCAAGCGCCGGGCGCGATTCGCGTAGAGATCGGCATATTCCTGCCCCACGATCGGCGGGTTCGACTCCCAGCGCTCCCGGACGATCGCGTGCCGCGCGCCGGGATGCGGGGCGACCATCAGGATTGCCGGGACGTCGCCCGTCGCCTCGTAACCGAATTCGCACCCTACCCGCAGCTGCATCGTCTTCCCTCATTCTTGCTTCGGCCCTGTCCCCCACAGCGGATGGGACTTGCCGCAAATACTGTTCCGCGCCAGCGGCGGGCGGCTATAGGCGTGGAACGCTTCTATTATGGCTGGACAGCACCTATCGCGCGATCGTGCCGCCCTGTTGCTGCTGCTGCGGTTGCTGGCGCGGGATCTCCGCCTCGTCTTGCTGGTAGCGCATCCCCATCCCTTGCCCGACGCCACCCGGACCGAGGGTCTGCGTCATCGTGCCGAGGGTCTGCGTCATCGCGCCGAGCCGCTGCATCTGCGCCGCCGTCCCGAGGGTCTGATACTGGATCAGGCGCTTCCGGCCCCACTCGTCGCCGGTGGGATGGGCGATCACCATCCCTTGCGTCTCATCCAGCGTCTCGCCGCGCACCGCCACATCGAGGGTCGCCTCACCCCCGCCACGATAGGTGCCGCGCAGCGGCGAGACGTCGGCATAGTCGCGCCCGATGGCGACCTTGACGTGCCGCCCGGTGCAGGGCGAGCCGATCGTCGGGTCGAGGCCGAGCCAGCCGTAGGGCGGCACGAACGCCTCGGTCCAGGCGTGCGATGCGCCGCTCTCCATCACGTTGCCGAGGTAGCCGCTGACATAGCGCGCGGGCAGCCCGAGATGGCGGCAGAGCGCGATCAGGAGGTGGGCATAATCCTGGCAGACGCCACTGCCACCCGCGATCACCTCCGCGACCGTCGTGCGCACATTCGTCGCCCCGACCTGATAGGTGAAATGGCTGCGGATATAGGATCCGGCGCGGGTGAGGAACGTATGGGCGCTCATCCCGGCATCTTCCGCCAGGATCGCCCGCGCCAACTCACCCGAGTCCCGCTCCAGGGCGACGTAGCCGCTGGCGGTGAGGAACTCGGCCCACTCATCCGCGAGGTGCCGGTCGCCGACCAGCGCGGCCAGCGCGGGGGAACGATCGGGCTCGTCGGCCCGCGGCCCCGCCAGCGGTTGCTCGGCCCCGGCGAAGGTGACGACATCGCTCGTCGCCTCGATCGTCAGGTGATCGTGCAGATACGGCACCCCGAAGTCGTGGACCGCATTCCCGTAGTAATCCTGGAAGGTGATGATCGTCGCGGGCGGGTCGATCGCCAGATCGAAGCTGAGGCAGGTCTGCGTGTCGGTCGAGCCGGGCTGCAGCCGGACCTCATTGAAACTCTCATGGACCGGGCTGGCGTAGCGATACGCGGTGCGGTGGGTGATTCGATAGCGCATTGTTCCTCTCAGCAAGTAGTGGGCGGAGTGGGCCAGTGGGCCAGTGGGCGAGAAAGGTCTGTAGACAAACCAACCTGTGGACGCTCCCCTAAACCCACTGGCCCACTGGCCCACTGGCCCACTCTCAAACAACCACCTCTTCCGCCCGCAGCACGCGACCGGCGAAATATTGCGCCTCGATATACTCGCCGATCTGGTAGCACTGTCGCTCCAAGTCGAGCAGATATTCGCGCAGATCGGGTACGAAGAGTTCGTCCACGCGCTGGTAGGTCAGGGCACCCTTCAAGCGCCCGACGGCCCGCTCCGCCTCGCTCGGGCGACCGAGCAGCAGGTTGGCCGCGCCATCATCGTCGAGCAGGCCGGGGAGATGGGCGGCGATCCGCGTCAGCGCCGCATCCACCTCGCCGATCGCGAAACGGATCGAGCGCGGGAAGACCGGCGAGAGGGTCAACATCTCGATCACGGCGCGGGGCCGCACGGCGCTGCGATAGAGCTTGTTGTACGCCTCGTAGGCCGAGAGCGAGCGCAGCACCGCCAGCCATTGGTGCCAGTCGCGCGGGACCTCGTCGGCGGCGGCCAACTCCGCCGCCTCCGCGAGCGACGAATCGGCGATCAGCAGGTGATATTTCACATCGAGCGCGCGGGCGGTCTTCTCGGCCCGCTCCAGGAACTTGCCCGCCTGGAGGAAATACCAGCCCTCCTCGCGCGGCATCGTGCTATCGGTGATCCCCTGGAAGAGGTGGCTATACTCGATGATCCAGCGATAGAAGTCGTGCGCGTTCTCCGCCCCTTCCGGCGTCTCGCCCTCCTCGTGGCGGCGCTGGAGTTCGAGGTAGAACCGATTGAGCACCTCCCACATCTCGCTGGCGAGTTGGTGGCGCATCGTCCGCGCATTCTCGCGCGCCCGCGCCACGCAGGAGACGATCGAGTGCGGATTGTCCCTGGCGAAGGTCAGGTAGAACGGCACTGTCTCCTCGTTCGCCTCGCTGTGCGTGAGGAAGAAGCGATCGGCGTCCCCGACGATCCGCACCAGGGACTCCCAGTGGCGACAACGCCGCTCCTGCGCCTCCTCGGATGCGCCCATCTCCAGGGTATGGTGGAAGTTCACATCGGTGATCCGCGCCGTGTCCTCGGCGCGCTCGACGTAGCGCCCGATCCAGTAGAGCGACTCGGCGATCCGGCTAAGCATGGCGACTCGCGCCGCCATCGATCATGATCAGCGCAGCACCCATGTATCCTTACTCCCCCCACCCTGCGAGCTATTCACCACCAGCGAGCCGCGCCGCAGCGCCACGCGCGTCAACCCGCCGGGCAAGATATGGATCTCCTTCGCCCCACTGAGGATGTACGGGCGCAGATCGATGTGGCGGCCTTCCAGGCGTCCACCGCCCCCCTCGGCGTCGGAGATGAACGAGGGTGAGCGCGAGAGCGGCACGACCGGTTGGGCGATGTAGCCGCGCGGATCGGCGATAACCCGCTGGCGGAAATCCGCGATCTCCTCCTCACTCGCGCGCGGGCCGATCAACATCCCGTAGCCGCCGCTCTCGTTGGCCGCTTTGACGACGAGTTCCCCGAGGTGGTCGAGGATGTACTCCCGCTGCTCGGGATCGGTCGGCAGATAGGTCGGCACGTTGCCGAGGATCGGCTCCTCGCCCAGATAGTAGCGGATGATCGCCGGGACGTAGTGGTAGACGACCTTATCATCCGCGACGCCGGTGCCGATCGCGTTGGCGAGGGCGACATTCCCGGCCCGCACCGCGCCGAGCAACCCGGCCACGCCGAGGATACTGTCGGGTCGGAAGGCGAGCGGATCGAGGAATTCATCGTCCACGCGGCGATAGATCACATCGACCGGCTGCCGCCCGCGCGTCGTCCGCAGGTAGACGCGATTGTCGATCACGAAGAGGTCGCGCCCCTCGACCAGTTCGATCCCCATCTGCTGCGCCAGGAAGGCGTGCTCGAAGTAAGCCGAGTTGTAGATTCCCGGCGTTAACAGCACGACCGTCGGCCCGCGACGCCCAGCGTGGGGTGGCGAGAGGCCGCGCAAGTTCTCGGCCAATTGGCCGCAGTAATGGTCGACCGGGCGCACGCCGAGGCCCGTGAACCAGTCGGGGAAGACGCGCGTCATCGAGGTGCGATTGGCGAGGACATAGGAAACGCCGCTCGGCGAGCGCAGGTTGTCTTCCAGGACCAGATAGCGCCCCTCGCGATCGCGCACCAGATCGCTGCCGACGATGTGGACATACTGGTCGTGCGGCACGTCGATCCCCACGACCTCGCGCCGGAAGTGCCGCGCCATCACGATCAACTGGCGCGGCACGACGCGCTCTTTGAGGATGAGCTGGTCGTGATAGATGTCGTGGATGAACATATTGAGGGCACGAATCCGCTGCCGCAACCCCGATTCGATCAGGTGCCACTCGTCGGCGGGGATCAGGCGCGGGATGAGATCGAACGGGAAGATCCGCTCGGTCCCCTGGTCGTCGTCGGAGTAGACGGTGAAGGTGATCCCCTGGTGCAGGAACGAGCGGTTCGCCAGATCGCTGGCACGTCGCAGCGCCCCGCCATCGAGTTCGGCCAGACGCTCGTAAAGCGCCCGGTAATGCGGGCGCGGCACGACGATATTATCCTCGCCGGTGATGAACATCTCATCGTAATAGTTCCTGGTCGAGTATTCCCCGACCAGCGCGCCGCCCGACACCGTGCTCATTCGCCACCCCGCTGCACGTCGGCGCCCCGCGCGCCCGTCGATAGCGCCGCCGCTTCTCCCATGGCATCATGGCAACACGCTCGGGCCGCTGGATACTCGCGCTATCGTAGCCCCTCCCACCGTCATCAGGCAAGGGGCTGTCGCACAACAGCCCGCGCGCGGGCTGTGCCGCGCGCACAAGAGGATCCCTCACCGCTCCGGAGAATGGCCGGTAGCGGCGGCTGGCAATTGGCTTGGGCTCGGTGAGTGGTCGTGCAGGTCGCCACGATTCGGATCGCGGCGATCAGCCAACGCGGGTGGTGTCCCTCAGCAGCGCGCGCAGATCGGGCCAGCCATAGGCAACCTCGCGCACCGGGATGCCGCCCAGGGGCGTGTCGCGCTCGCGCAGCAACCGACCGCCGAGGACTTCGTAAAAACGTCGCGCAGGCGCATTCTCCGCCAGCGCCCAGAGCAGCAGCGCGCAGTGGCCCTGCCGCCCCAGAGACCCGGCGACTGCCGCAACCAGCCGCCGCCCGAGGCCGCGACGCTGGTGCGCCCCGAGGAGGTAGAGCCCGAGGAGTTCCGCCCGATAGTTCGGATCGCCCGACTCTTCCGGCCCGCCCCAGGCGCAGCCGACGATCGCCCCGGCGGCATCCTCGGCGACGAACGCGCAGCGCGCGGCGACCGGGATAGCGAGCAGATCCGCCCATAGGCCCTCCCGGTCGGCCAGCGTGGAGGAGCGCAGCACGGTCGGGGGCAAGAGATCGGCATAGGTCGCGCGCCAGCAGGCGTCATGGACCCGCGCGATCGTCGCCGCCTCGCCCGGTCGGGCCGCCCGAATCTGCAGCATAGCGCGCTTCCCTCACCCGGATACTGCATGGACGACGATCGTGGGCGCCCCCGCTGCCATATACGAATAGCCCTGCCGCGCCTTGTGGTACCGATCCACTCTCGGCGATGATACCCGATACGAAACCGGCGGCGGTTCACAATGGGCAGGGGAATGGTGATGTGCGCGTCAACGCCATACGACGCGATCCTGGCGACCTGGCAATTGGGCATGCCTGAACGGATCGTGCGCCCGGCCAGCGGCACGGTCAACACGATCGTGCGGGCGACGATCGCGGGCCAGCACTACTTTCTGCGTGTGTATCGCCACCCTGACCGCGCGCCGCAAGAACACGCGGCGATCGCCCACGCCCGATCACGCGGCTTCCCGGCCATCGGGCCGCTGCCACTCCCCGACGGCGAGACGATCCTCGATCGGGCCGGTCAGCGTTACGCCCTCTTCCCGCAGGCGACCGGGCGGCAGTATGTGCGCCATGCACTGACAATGACCACGATCACGGCGATGGGAACAAATCTCGCCGCCTTGCATCATGCTTTGAGCGACTTCCCGAGAGCGGGAGCACGTCGCGTCACGAGGCACCGCGACCGCTCGACTACGCTCGCCGGGATCGCGCGTCTGGAAGAGGTGATAGCCGGACGGGATGGCAGCGATCCGCTCGATCCGATCGCGCTGGCGGCGCTGGCGACTCGTCGCGATTGGCTGGAGCAGCAGACAGCGGAGACGATGATCGATCCCGCGTTGTTCACCGAGCAGCTCATCCACGGCGACTACCAGGAGACGAATCTCTTCTTCGACGGCGACCGTGTCTGCGCGGTGATCGATTGGGATCAGGCGTATCTCGCCTCGCGCGCCTGGGAGATCATGCGCGTCCTCGACTACGTCTATCATCTCGCCCCCGCGCCATGCCAACATTTCCTCGCCGCCTACCGCTCGGCACAACAACTCACGCACGAGGAGCTTGATCGCGCCGCGGCAACTTACGGCGTAGTGCAGGCGCATAACCTCTGGATCTACGAGGCGTATTATCTCGAAGGCAACACGCGCGTCGGCCAATTCATCCGCCTGGGTGGCTTCACCCCGACCGCCGACCGTTGGGCGCAGCTTCGTCCGCCCCTTACCAATTGAGCGGTGCTTGACGATCTGATCCTTAAGTACTAAATTTCCCGCCGAGTTGCCCACAAACCGCAACTCGCCCCGTACAATGGCGTTATTGCTCTGAGCGCAGCACGCCGCGACTACGATCCGCCAGCACTCGCTCACCGAGCCGCCAACTCATGGTGAGGACAACAACGATGGATGAGCCGAGCGCCCGCGTGGGCGGACAGATCGTCACCCGCCGCCAACTCCTGCGCTACGGGGGCTATGGCCTCGCGGCGCTGCCCCTCCTCGCGCTGGCCCGCGCCGGCCAGCCGACCGCGCCGCTCGCCGTAGCGGCAGCGCCGCAGACCGGGCAGACGCGCGCCGGGGAATGGGTCTTCGACGAGGCGGTGCGCGCGTTCGGGGCGACCGACTGGGTGGAACTGCGCGCGCCGCACGAATTCAGCGCGATCGGCGCGCACTGGTCGGCCTCGGGCGCGGGCGATGTCCATCTCGCCCTCAGCGTCAGCCCCGATGGGGCGAGTTGGGGCGACTGGCAGAACCTCCACGCGAGCGGGCATGGCCCGCTCGCGGCGCAGACTGCGGGTCGTCCGGACCGTCAATTTGCCGAACTCGCCCTGATCGAGCCGAGTCGGGCCGTGCGCTGCCGCGCGATCGACCACGACGGTCGCGCGGTGTCACCGCCAGCGGATTTACGCCTCGTCTACATCGATGCCAGCGCCGGGCCGGTCGCCCCCGCGCCGAGTCCGCTCGTCACCGCCTTCGGAGCGACCAGGCCGAGGATCGTCTCGCGCGCGGAGTGGGGCTGCGACGAGAAGCTGCGCCTGGATAGGAGTGGCAAGGAGATCTGGGAGCGCGAGTATTACACCACGGAGAAGGTGATCATCCACCACACCGCCTCACCGAACGGGCAAGACCCGCTCGCGGCGATCCGCGCGGTCTACTATTACCACGCGGTGACGCAGGGGTGGGGCGATATTGGCTACAGTTTCCTGATCGATCGTAACGGCACGATCTATGAGGGACGCCACGGCGGCGAGAATGTCGTCGCCGGTCACGCCCTGGAATACAATTACGGCAGCGTCGGGATCGGGCTGCTCGGCAGCTTCACCAATGCCCCGCCCCCCACGCCGACGCCGCTGCCCAGCACCCGCCCCGGCACACCGAACGCCACGCCTTCCCCGTCGCCCAGCCCGACGCCGGTGCCGCGCCAGACCGTGGCCCCCTACGCGAGCCCGGCGATGGAAGGGGCGCTGATCAGGCTCGTCGCTTACACCGGGCGTTTCCTCGACCCGCACGGCAAGTATTTCTTCGTCGATAAGCTGATCCCGAATATCGTCGGCCACCGCGATGTCCTCAGCACCTCCTGCCCCGGCGACAACTTCTACACGCGCCTCTCTGCGGTGCGCACCGGCGCGGCCGGCATCCTCGGCGCGACACCGACGATGGATGTGGCGATCGTCGATATCAAGGGGGGCGGCACGGTCACCACGAAGACCCCGTACACGGTGACGGTGACGGTGAAGAATACCGGCACCGCCGTCATCCCCTCGTACTTCGACAAAGGGATCATCTACACCGAGGGCGAGACCTACGAATCCAAAAGAGCGCCACAGGTCCAGGGACGCTTCCGAATCGTCGCCGACATCGAGGGGAGCGAGACCTCGAAGATCCCCGGCAAGGAGCCGTACCGCTGGGGCTTCGGCAAATCGCTCAATCCCGGCGACACGGTCGAGGTACCCTGCAAAATCAGCTTCACCGCGACCGGAGTGCGCAAATTGCAGTTCGGGCTGGTGCAGGAGAAGACCGGCTACTGGGCGCAGGGGGTCGCGGGGCCGAGCGTCCGGGTGATCGGCAACCCGGTCGAGCCGGTGGCGAAACCGGCGACGCTGAACAATGAACTCCTCTACTTCGCCGAGACGGGCCACACCCTCGGTGGCACGACGCTGCGCTACTGGGCGAAGTTCGGCGGACTCGCACAGTTCGGCTACCCGCTGACCGAGGAGTTCCCCGAGGTCAGCGAATCGAACGGCAAAGAGTATACGGTGCAGTATTTCGAGCGCGCCCGCTTCGAGCTGCACCCGGAGAACGCGGGGACCGATTACGAGGTCCTGCTCGGCCTGCTCGGGCGGCTCTACCATGCCGTGGACAAGCCCGCGCAGCAACTCGACGGCCAGCGCTACTTCGCGGAAACGGGCCACAATCTGGGCGGCACCTTCCGCGCCTATTGGGAGCAGTATGGCGGGCTGTTCATCTACGGCCTGCCGCTGACCGAGGAGTTCACCGAGAAGAGCCGCATCGACGGCAAACCGTATACCGTCCAATACTTCGAGCGCGCCCGCTTCGAGTTCCACCCGGAGAACACCGGCAAGTCGCAGGTCCTCCTCGGTCTGCTCGGGCGGCAGATCTTGCAGGACCGGGGGTGGCTGAAGTAAGCGAGTCCGTGGTCCGTAGTCCGTAGAGAGAACGTGCCCCTGCCAGCGTCGTGAACAACTGTTGCAAGTAAAAAAGGGTGGCCGCAGGCAGATGCCTGCGGCCACCCTTTTTCTACGGACTGCGGACCACGGACTGCCGACTGCCCTACCGCGTCTCCCGGTGCAGCCGGTGGTTCCGGCAACGCGGGCAAAACTTGCGGAGTTCGAGGCGGCTCGGGTCGTTGCGGCGGTTCTTCTCGCTCGTGTAATTACGCTCGCGGCACTCGGTGCATTCGAGCGTGATCACGATGCGGTCGGCCTTGCCCTTCTTGGCCATCCGGGGCCTTCCTTTCTCAACTGGTGAGCGGCGCGGCCCCAACTCGTGAAGTGAGCCGGGGCCGACCGAGCCGCACCGGCGCCTCTGCCGCCGGGACAAGCTGACCGCCCTTGTTAGGAGATGATCTCGGTGACGACGCCGGCGCCGACGGTGCGCCCGCCCTCGCGGATGGCGAAGCGCAGCCCCGCCTCCACCGCCACCGGCACGATCAGCTCCACGTCCATCTGGATGTTGTCCCCCGGCATCACCATCTCCA
>CADCWN010000328.1 GCA_902806415.1 uncultured Thermomicrobiales bacterium
ATGATGATTCACGCCTATGTCCTGATCGAGGCCGAGCCGACGCGGGTGCAGGAGTTGATCGAGGAGCTGCGCGGCATGGAGCTGGATGGCTCGGTGATCCGGCAGGTCCACGCGGTGACGGGGCGCTTCGACATGATTGCCTATGTCGAGAGTCCCAGCCTCCAGTCGCTGGGGAATTGAACGACCATGGGGATTGCGGGCGCCGTGGGCGTCCGAAGGACCGAGACATGCGTGGTGGTCTGGTAGGGGGGCGCGATGAGGGAGTCGCCACTGTCACCGCCGACCCCCGACCTGATCTTCGATGCCGAATACGAGGGCTGCGGCACGCTCCTGATGGTGCCCCGCCAGGGGATGCGGGAACTGGCCCCGGGCGCGGTGCTCGAAGTCGTTGGCGATGACCCCGGCGCGCGAGGATCTGCTGACGTGGTGCCGCATGACCCGCAACGAACTGGTGAGGATGGCCGACCACTTCAGGCAATTACTCGGCGCTTCCTCCGCGGTTGGGGTGCTGACCGGGCGACCGAGTCCGGCGCGTCGAGAGGTCGCCATGCATCAGCGCGGCAGCACCGGGGGCAGGGCGAAGGGTGATGCCGGATGAATCCCGACCGCGAGTGGCGGCGATCATCCCGGCCTGGAACGAGGCGGGGGCGATCGGCCTCGTCGTCGCCGCGCTCCCGCGCGATCTCGTCGATCTGCGGATCGTCGTCGACGGCGGCTCGACCGATGGCACGGACACGATTGCCCGCGCCGCCGGGGCGACGGTGATCCGGCAAGGGCGACCGGGCTACGGCGCGGCCTGCGCGGCGGGCGTGCGCGCGGCGCGGGCGGACGGCGCGGCGATCCTGGTCTTCCTCGACGGCGACTATGCCGACGATCCGACCGACCTGCCCCTCATCCTCGGCCCGATCCTCGCCGACACGGCCGATCTCGTCATCGGCAGCCGCCTCGATCGGCGCGACCGGGGCGCCTTGCCGCCCCATCAGCGCGCGGGGAACCTCGTCGCGACGACCCTGATCGCCCTCCTCTATCGCCGCCGCCTGCGCGATATCGGCTCGTTCCGCGCCATCCGCGCCGACAAGTTGGCCGCGCTCGGCATGGCGCACCCGACCTACGGCTGGCCTGTCGAGATGGTCGTGAAGGCCGTCAAACGCGGCTATCGCATCGAGGAAGCCCCGATCCACTACCATCGGCGGATCGGCCAGGCCAAAGTCGGCGGCACCCTGCGCGGCAGCCTCCTCGCGGGCTACCATATGCTCCATACTATCCTCCGCTATGCGCGCCATGATTGAGCGCGGGCGGCTGTCGTCCAGTCGCGCACCGGCGCGAGTGCTTGGCAGGTACGACCCGGGGACGCGTGGCTCCTCCCGCCGCACTCACCGCCGAACGGAGCCGCTATCGCCGTAGTGGGGTACCGATGCGCCCACCCGCTCACCAACCGGAGTTCTCGAACCTGTTGCTGATCATGGCCAAAACTCCCCGCCCCGGCACGGTCAAGACCCGCCTTTGCCCGCCACTCACGCCCGGACTGGCCGCCGACCTCTACCGCGCTTTCCTGCGGGACACGCTCGCCACCGCCCGCGCCCTGCCAGGCACGGCGGTCGGTGTGGTCCACCTGCCATCGGCCGACGATTGGTCCCTCCGGGCGCTCTTGCCGCCGGGGGTCCTCCTCTGGACACAGGAAGCGGGTGGCCTGGAATCCGGGCTCAGCGGCGCGTTCGCCAGCGCCTTCGCCGTCGGCTACCGTCGCGTCGTGGTGATCTCCTCCGATAGCCCCACCCTCCCCGTCGCCGTGCTGGAGGAGGCATTCGCGGCGCTCGATACCCACGATGTCGCCCTCGGCCCGACCCACGACGGCGGCTACTACCTGATCGGCCTCGACCGGCCCCGGCCCCGGCTATTCCAGGAGATCACCTGGAGCACCGACGTCGTCTATGCCCAGACGCTGGAGCGGGCCGCCGAGTCGGATCTGCGCGTCCACGCGACGCCGCCCTGGCACGACGTCGATACCGTCGCGGATCTCGCCGCGCTCACGGCCGACTGCGCGCGGGGGGCCGCGCCCCGCACCGCCGAACTGCTCGGCAACGCCGCCCTGCGCACCCTGCTCGCCGAGGCGGGCCTCGCGCTCCCCCCGCCCGCGCCGGCCCGAGACCGAAACGACG
>CADCWN010000329.1 GCA_902806415.1 uncultured Thermomicrobiales bacterium
CGCAATAAGTAGAAGATCGCGTTGAGGACGGGCCGCATGGGCCATTTACGCGGGCGGCCGCCGGGCTTGGCTGCGGGGATCAGGGGTTCGAGGATCGCCCACCCGGCGTCGGTAAGGTCACTGGGATAGACGGTGGCGGACATTGGCACCCCCGAATCGGGGTCGCACGCACGGCAACCACCAATTCTCGATGCTCATACCCCTTCTCGCACAGTTTCTGGTGAATGCGCTCCAAAATGATCCCGTCGCCCAGGTGCGTGCCAACGCATTCAGGGGACTACTCCAGACAGCAGCAATCCCATACGTGATGGCCCAGGAGGCGCTGGCACAACTGGAACGTGGGGAATTGCGCGCCACCTGGGCAGAAGTCGAACGCATCGTGGCCGCAGCGCAAGGTGCTACTCAGATAGGTGGATAGCAGCGATACGACATACACCTACGACAGCGACGGTTACTGCGTCAAGAAGGTCGTGGGGCCAGCCACGAACACCCACGCCTGGGACCGCCTGGGGGCGGGCGGTCTGGGCACGGTGGTCGGGGACGGCCAGGCCGAGTACGTCCACGGCCCGGCGGGGCTGCAGCAGCGCACGGTGGGGGCGGGGAGCCAGTACGCGCACGGGGACGGGCTGGGCAGCGTGCGGCTGGTGACGGATGGGGCGGGGATCGCGACCGGGAGCGCGACCTACGAGCCGTGGGGCGCGCCCAGGGCGGGGAGCGCGAGCCTGGGGGGCTTCGGCTTCACCGGAGAGCAGGCGGACGCCGAGACGGGGTTCGTCTACCTGCGCGCCAGGCACTATGACCCGGCCACGGGGCGCTTCATGCAGGCGGGTAGCTGGCTGGGGGCGGTCGGCAGCCCGCAGAGTCTGAATCGCTTCGCCGACAGCGCGCGAAGTGCTGCCCCACCGCAGCGTTCCCGATTGATTGTCCTTGATCCCTCGCTGTTCGTGTGGGAGGGGCGCGCGGCAAACGCTGCGCGCCCCTTTTGTGTGGTGCCGCCTCGCCTCAGTCCGCCGCGATCGCCTCGCGGGAGCGGAGGAACGGGCGGAGGAACTGGCCGGTGAACGAATCGTCGTTGTCGGCGAGCTCCTCGGGG
Organism: uncultured Thermomicrobiales bacterium; assembly: GCA_902806415.1. Taxonomy (GTDB): domain Bacteria; phylum Chloroflexota; class Chloroflexia; order Thermomicrobiales; family CADCWN01; genus CADCWN01. The sequence continues at coordinate 1,094 of CADCWN010000329.1, forward strand.
GTTCCCTCGGCGACGACGCGACCGCCGCGATGGCCGCCCTCCGGGCCCATGTCGATCAGCCAGTCGGCGCTCTTGATCACGTCGAGGTTGTGCTCGATCACCAGGACGCTGTTGCCGCCGTCGGCGAGGCGGTGCAGCACCCGCAGCAGCCGGTCGATGTCGGCGAAGTGGAGGCCGGTCGTCGGCTCGTCGAGGATGTACATCGTCTTGCCGGTCGGGCGCTTCGAGAGCTCGGTGGCGAGCTTGACGCGCTGCGCCTCGCCGCCGGAGAGCTGCGTCGCCGGTTGGCCGAGACGGATGTAGCCGAGGCCCACGTCGAAGAGGGTCTGCAACTTGTTCTTGATCGAGGGGATGGCGTCGAAGAAGCCCAGCGCCTCCTCCACCGTCATGTCCAGCACGTCGGCGATCGACTTGCCCTTAAAGCGGATCTCCAGGGCGTCGCGGTTATAACGCTTGCCATGGCAGACTTCGCAGGGGACGTAGACATCGGGCAGGAACTGCATCTCGATCTGGATGATCCCCTCGCCGCTGCACGCCTCGCAGCGCCCGCCCTTGACGTTGAAGGAGAACCGCCCGGCCTTGTAGCCGCGCAGCTTCGCCTCCGGCACCGACGCGAAGAGTTCGCGGATCGGCGTGAAGAGGCCGGTGTAGGTCGCCGGGTTGGAGCGCGGGGTGCGCCCGATCGGGCTCTGGTCGATGTCGATCACCTTGTCGAGGTGTTCGAGCCCGAGGATCGCGTCGTGCGCGCCCGGCTTCTCCTTGGCGCGGTAGAAGTGCTGCGCCAGCTTGCGGTAGAGGGTGTCGGTGATCAGCGAGCTCTTGCCGGAGCCGGAGACGCCGGTGACGCAGATGAACTTGCCGAGCGGGAACTCGACCGTCAGATCCTTCAGATTGTTCTCGCGCGCACCCTTGATGACGATCGCCTTGCCATTCCCCGCGCGTCGCTCTTCCGGCGTCGGGATCTGCTTGCGCCCGCTGAGATAGTCGCCGGTCAGCGAACCGTGGTTGGCGCAGATCGCCGCGAACGGCCCCTCGGCGACGATATGCCCGCCGTGCTCGCCCGCGCCCGGCCCGACATCGATGATCCAGTCGGCGGCGCGCATCGTGTCCTCGTCGTGCTCGACGACGATCAGGGTGTTGCCGATGTCGCGCAGCCGCTCCAGCGTCTTGATCAGCCGTGCGTTGTCGCGCTGGTGCAGGCCGATACTCGGCTCGTCGAGGATGTAGAGGACGCCCATCAGGCTCGACCCGATCTGCGTCGCCAGCCGGATCCGCTGCGCCTCGCCGCCGGAGAGAGTGCCGGCCGAGCGGTCGAGGGTCAGGTAGTCGAGGCCGACATCGACCAGGAAGCCAAGCCGCTCCCGAATCTCCTTGAGGATCTGGCGGCCGATCAGCGCCTCGCGCCCGGTCAGCGGGACCGTGCTTTTGCGCTCCCCCTGCCCCTCGAGCGCGCGCACCCAGGAGAGGCCATCGACAATCGAGAAGTGGGTGACATCGGCGATCGACTTGCCCTCGATCGTCACCGCCAAACTCTCCGGCTTCAGGCGGGTCCCCCCGCAGGTCGAGCAGGGGCGCTGGGTCATGTAGCGGCCCAACTCGTCGCGCACGTAGTCGGAACTCGTCTCGCCGAAGCGCCGCTTCAGGTTGGGAATAACCCCCTCGAACGTCATCTCGTGGACCCGCTTCCGCCCGTTCGAGCCCTCGAAGGCGACCTTGACCAGTTCGCCGCCGTTCCCGTAGAGGATCAGCTTGCGCGCGGCCTCGGGGAGTTCCCGCACCGGCACCTTCGTCGAGAAGCCGTAGCGACTCGACAGCGCCTCCAGGATGGAGAAGTAGTAGCCGGACGCGCTCTGCGAGGCGCGCACCCACGGCTGCACCGCGCCCTCGGCCAGGGTGAGGGCGGGGTTGGGGATGATCTGCTCCGGGTCGAACTCCTGCACCAGGCCGAGGCCGGTGCAGGCCGGGCAGGCACCCTGCGGCGAGTTGAAGGAGAAGTTGCGCGGCTCGATCTCGCCGGTACTGAAGCCGCAATTCGGGCAGGCGAGATGCTCGGAGAAGGTCGTTTCCTGCGGCTTCTCGTCGGGGTCGCTCGGCACGGTCGCGACGTTGATGATCCCCTCGCCCAGCTTCAGCGCCGTCTCGACCGAGTCGAGGAGGCGGGTGCGGTCGGGGTCGGTGCCGTCGCCGTGCAACTCCTGATCGACGTTGTGGGGGCGGATGACGACGCGATCGACGACGACCTCGATCGTGTGCTTCTTGTACTTCGCCAGCTTCGGCACCTCGTCCAACTCGTAGACGGTGCCGTTGACGCGCACGCGCACGAAGCCCGCGCGCCGCGCGTCGTCGAAGAGCCCCAGGTGCTCGCCCTTCCGCTCGCGGATCAGCGGTCCGAGGATCATCAGGCGGGTCCCCTCGGGCATCGCCTGGAGGGCGGTGACGATCTGCTGGGGCGACTGCTGCGCGATCGGCAGGCCGCAGTTTGGGCAGTGCGGGTGGCCGACCCGCGCGAAGAGGAGGCGCAGGTAGTCGTAGACCTCGGTGACGGTGCCGACGGTCGAGCGGGGGTTGCGCGAGGTCCCCTTCTGATCGATCGAAATCGCCGGGGAGAGCCCCTCGATATGGTCGAGGTCCGGCTTCTCCATCTGGCCGAGGAACTGGCGCGCGTAGGCCGAGAGCGATTCGACGTAGCGCCGCTGGCCCTCGGCGTAAATCGTGTCGAAGGCGAGGCTCGACTTGCCGGAGCCGGAGAGACCGGTCAGCACGACGAGTTTATCGCGCGGGATCTGCACGTCGATATTCTTCAGGTTGTGCTCGCGCGCCCCGTGGACGATGATCGTGTCGGTCCGCATCGTTGTCTCCGTCCTCCGCCTCTCGGTCCCGCCTCGTCGGCCCGCCGCGCCATCGCGGCCTGCCGCGTCACCGCGCGAATTGTGCCACGCTGTCACCGTCGGCACCGCGTGCTGGCAGTATACCAGCTATACGTACATACGCCTAGTGGTCGATCTGGCAAGTTTTTCGTATGGGGATCGAGAAAATGCGGGATGAATCATCTGTTCTAAATCGGCGCGAACGGGGTGATACCCACGTAAGCATACTTGCTTGTTTGTCTCTAGTATAAACGCCCGGCAGCGCGGCACTATTCCGCCGTCCGGGATAGCCCGGAACATGGATACGCCTTGCCGCCACCCCCACGGAGTACCAGGAGCGCCTGGCGGGGAGGCAGCTTTCCCGTCTTACCGCGCTGGCGTGTCGCCGTGCAGATCGCGTGCGACATGACGCGCGACGAGCCGAGCCAGGCGCTCCTGGTACTCCGTGGGGGTGGCGGCAAAGCGTATCCATGTTCCCGCAAAAGGCGGGTGGGCCGGTACGCTTTGCCTTGCTTGTGTGCGCGCGACTGTCGTGCTAGGATCGGTGCCTGTCTAGAGTCAAGACCGTTCAGATAAGCAGGACGACGGCCTCGGCGAAGGGTTTGCTCGGCTGGGGCCAGCGTCGGTGTGCGGCGGTCTTGACGCGGAAGTTGCTCATCTTCTGCTTGACGACGCGTGGGTTGCTCCGCTCGGC
>CADCWN010000330.1 GCA_902806415.1 uncultured Thermomicrobiales bacterium
GCCCTAGTCGAGGCGGTACTGGCAGCGCTCGGCGCGCACCAGGATAGGCTGCATCAGCTCGCGGCGGATGCGGTTATGCTCGTCGTCCGTGTCCCAGGCCCGGTAGGCGTCCTCGTCCGCGAAGTCGAAGACCGCGGCCATCGACGCGTTCCCCTCCCGCAGGCCGAGGTCCAGCCCCCAGGTGTGGTTGAGCAGCCCCGGCACGACCATCGCCTTGATGGCCTCGACCCACGGCGCAACCTGCTCGGCGGTAGTCCCCGGCTTGAGGATGAAGAGTCCGATATGGCGAATCATGGCTGGCCTCCTGGTGCTGGCGTCGCCTCGGCCGACGCTCCCGTCGGCGCGATGACCCAGGTCTGGTAGTCGGTGACGTGGCAGTAGCCCATCCGCGCATACACCGGGAATCCCTCCGCCGACGCTTGCAGCGCGCTGGCGAGGCAGCCCTCATCCCGCCCGTCGATCGCCGCCCGCCAGGTCAGGGCCGCCCCGATACCGCGCCGCCGATAGGTCGGCAGGGTGGCGACGTTGTAGATGCCAGCGATGCGGTGGCCGGTGAAGCGCATCGACGTGCCGACGGGCACGCCATCGAGCAGGCCGAGGTAGAAGGCGAAGTCGTGGAGGCGGAGGGTCGCCGGGTCGTCGAGGACCGCCAGCCACGCGCGGGGCATCCCGAAGACCGCCGCCAGCGTGTCGTTATAGACCCGCAGCGTGTCGGGATCATCCACCACGCGGATGTCCAGGCCGTCTGGCGCGCGTGGCGGGTCCGGGATGGGGGCGAGGAGCATCCCGGGGATCGGCTCGCCCGGTGCCAGCTCGGCCGCGTGGACCAGGGGCGCGGCCCGTTCCGCCGCCGCCGCATCCTCGGCCAGCAAGAGGCCCGGCACGCCCGCCCGCGCGTAGAAGCGGCGGACCCGCGCAGCGAGCGCCTCCGCATCCGTCACCGGGCGCTCCAGGAAAGCCGCGTTGAAGAGCGGGTAGGGGATACTCGTGGCGATCGTGGTCAGCCCGTCGGCCTCCTCGATCGCGCCGCGCGGGTCGTGGCGGGTGAGGCGCCGGAACGCCTCGGCGACGTTGGCCACGGCGCGCGCCTGGAGTGACGCCTCGGCGGCGGGTAGCGCGGGCATCGAGCACCTCCTTGGGGAGTTTCCGGTCGGTGCCGCGCAGGATAGCACAACCGCGCTACCCGTGCGGCGCGTCGTCGCAGGGCCGCAGCAGACTATCCGAACGTATGTGGTTGGACCCGAAATAGGCGACGGTAAACGCGCACGGGAACAAGACCATGATGCGGCGCAACGGGGTGGGTGGTAGGTCATCGCGCGGGGGCGTGACGAGGCCGTACTCCC
>CADCWN010000331.1 GCA_902806415.1 uncultured Thermomicrobiales bacterium
CAGCTTGACGAGGCAGAACCGCACCACCTACGCTTAATCGGCGCGCGTCGCGCCGGGTGGCGAGGCGACGAGAGGGGGACAGGCGATGGTGAAACTACGCGTCGAAGTCGTCACCGGGGAGCGCGAGGTCCTGGTCGAGGACAATGTTGACATGGTCGTGGCCCCCGGCATCGAGGGCCAACTCGGTATCCTGCCGCAGCACGCCCCGCTGGTGACCACGATGGTGCCGGGCGAACTGCGAATCGTCAAGGGCGGCAACGAGGAAGTCCTGGCGATCGGCGGTGGCTTCCTGCAAGTCGGGCCGGATCGGGTGATGGTCCTCGCCGACACGGCGGAGCGCAGCGAGGAGATCGACATCGCCCGCGCCGAGGAGGCCCGCCGTCGCGCCGAGGCCGAGTTGACCGGGCCGCGCACCGGGTCGGCCAATCCGGCGCTCCTGCAAGCGGCGATGCGCCGCTCGACCGTCCGCCTGCGCATCGCCCAGCGTCGCCGTCGTGGCGCGACGGTGCAGCAGGGCTAGGGCGCACGAGCGCAGCGGTATAGTTTGAGGATCACGTTCGCGCGAGGTCCGGGTCCGCGCGCGTCGCCGCGGATGACGACATCGACCGTACGCTCTCCGACCAGCGATCTGCAACAGCACGAATAGGGGGACGATAGAGGGTGGCAAAGCAGATCGGTATTGATCTCGGGACGGCGAACGTTCTGGTCTATGTGCGCGGTCGCGGGATCGTCATCAACGAGCCCTCGATGGTCGCGATCTCGACGAAAGACGGCAAGGTCAAGGCGGTCGGCGTGGAAGCGCGCGATATGCTCGGGCGCACCCCGGAGACGATCGAGGTCGTGCGCCCGCTGCGCGACGGCGTGATCGCCGATTACATGGTCACGCAAGCGATGCTGAAATATTTCATCGACAAGTCCTGCGGGCGTTTCTCGCTGATCAAGCCCGAGGTGATGATCTGCGTCCCCGCCGGCACCACCGGCGTGGAGACCCGCGCGGTGCGCGACGCCGCCCTGCACGCCGGGGCGCGGCGCGTCTACCTCATCCGCGAGCCGCTGGCCGCCGCGATCGGGGCCAGGATCCCGGTCGCCGACCCGAGCGGCAACATGGTGATCGACATCGGCGGCGGCACGACCGAGATCGCGGTCATCTCCCTCAATGGAATCGTCGTCGCCAAATCGCTGCGGATCGGCGGCAACAAGTTCGACGAGGCGATCGCCAGCTACATCAAGCGGCGCTACAACCTGGCGATCGGCGACCGCACCGCCGAGGAAGTCAAGATCGCGGTCGGCTCGGCGATGCCGCTCGAAGAGGATGTGGTGATGGATGTGCGCGGGCGCGATCAGGTCGCCGGGCTGCCGCGCACGATCCAGGTCCACGGCAACGAGATCACCGAGGCGATCACCGAGCCACTGGAGGCGATCATCGGCGCGGTGCGCGCGGTGCTGGAAGAGACGCCGCCCGAACTCTCCAGCGACATCATCGACAAGGGGATGATCCTCACCGGCGGCGGCGCGATGCTCCGCAACCTCAACGATCTGCTGACGGAGGTCACCGGCGTCCCCTGCTACGTCGCCGACGATCCCCTCTCCTGCGTCGCCATCGGCACCGGCCTGGCGCTCGAACACCTCGACGTCCTCAGCGACAGCCTGGAGGAGTTCTAACCGATGGGCGCGCCACGGCCCGCCCGCGACGATTTGGCGCGATGAGCGGCAACACACCGCGCGTCGCAATCCGCACGCCGCACGCCCTGCTGCCGCTGTTCCCGCAATTCCTCCGGCGGCGCAGGCGCGGCTACGGCGGGGTTCCGGCGCTGCTGCGCGAGACCGGGCTGTCGCGCCCGGCCCTCTTCCTCCTCGTCCATGTCGCCGAACAAGGCCCTGCCGGTGGCACGATCGATTCCCTGCGCCCCGGCGCGCCCTACAGTACGTGCGATCTCCATCTCGGCTGGCTCGATGAGGCGATTGCCGGGGGCTTCCTCGAACGCGACCCCGCCGATCATTTCCACCTGACAACGAGCGGCACGGCGCTGGTGACGCGCCTGGAGACCGAGGCGACCGCCTCGCTGGCCGGGTTGCAACCGCTGCCCGCCGCCGAACTCGCACGTCTGGCTGACGAATTCGCGACGATCGCGGCGGGGCTCGACGAGGCGGCGGGTGGCCCGGAGGCGCACCTCCGCTACGCGCCCCGCCTCGCCGCGCTCGCGCCCGCCTCTGCCGCCGCGCCACTCGTGCGGCTCGAGCGCGCGATCTTCGCCCTCTGGCTGGCGCGCGACGACGCCCATATCGGGGCGTGGCAGGCCGCGCGCTTCCCCGCCCCCCACCTAGCGATCCTGACCCAGCTCTGGCACGGCGAGGTCGACAGCCTCGCGGGGCTCATCGTCGCGCTGGGCGAGACGCACGAGTCGGCGACGATCGCGGAACTGGTGGAGGAGCTGGGAGAGCAAGGCTATGTCGAGTGGCGGTCGGGCGCGCTCCAGCCGACACGGGCGGGCTACAACGTCCGCGAGGCGATCGAGTCCGATACCGACGAACTCTACTTCCGCCAATGGCCACCCCTGGACGCGGATACGCTCAACTGGCTCCACGACGCCCTCGTCCGCCTGATCGCCGCCCTGCCCGACGAGGAACGCCCTGCCTGAATGATCTGTGCCGTAATCGGCTGTAGGCTCGGCTCGCCCCTCCCCACCCCCCCGCGTTGGGGAGGGTCGCCGCTGGAGCGGCGGGGAGAAGTCATCCAAGCGCCTCACAACCCGACAGCCGTTTGCGAAGGACCACTTCTAAGCCCCGCAATCCCCCTCGTCATCGCCGCCGAGATCGGCCTGTCGCATCCCCGCCGGATCGAAGCGGATCAGGGCGCGCGGCAAGGCCGCGACGATCGCCGGGTCAAACTGGCTGCCCGCGTGATCGCGGATCTCGCGCAGCGCCTCCGCATACGAGCGCGCCGCGCGGTATGGCCGCGCCGTCGTCTGCGCGATCCAGGCGTCGGCCACGGCGATGATCCGCGCGCCGTGCGGGATCGCCTCGCCGGCGAGCCCGTCGGGATAGCCGCGACCATCCCAATACTCGTGGTGGTGGAGGATGAGCGGCAAAATCTCCCGATAGGCCGGGACCCCGGCGAGGAGCTCGGTTCCGTAACGGGGATGCGCGCGGACCAGCGCCCACTCCCACTGCGTCAGTGGCCCGGCCCGCCCAAGAATCTCCGGCGCGATGGCGATCTCCCCGAAGTCCTGGACGAGCGCGGCGCTCCGCAGCGCCAGCAAGGCGGCAGAATCCAACCCGAGCACCGCGCCGAGCTCGACCGCCAGGGCGGCGACGCGCGCCGCCTGGCCGACCAACTCCGGCACGCGCGCATCGGTCGCCGCCGCCAATTCCTCGATCACCACCTGGTTGCCACCGTGCAGGATCGCGCCGAGCTGATCCCCGCCGCGCGCGAGCACAACCCGCGCCGCCTCCGGGCCACAGACGCGATCGCGCCCGCCATGCTTGGCGAAATACATCGCCCCATCGGCGGCCTGGAGGAGATCGGCCACCGACGCGGCGGGGGTGTGCTCCGCCACCCCGATACTCAGGGTTAAGCGCACGACGGCACCGCCACCGAGGAGGAACGGCTCATCGCCGATCGCGCCGCGCAGGCGCTCCGCCAGCACGGTCGCGCCCGCCAGATCGGTCTCCGGCAAGATGATCGCCAATTCATCGCCAGCATACCGGGCGGCCAGATCGCCTTTCCGCAGGCGGCTGCCCAGGCGCTCGGCGGTCGCCCGCAGCAGCGCATCGCCCGCCAGGTGGCCGAACGTGTCATTCACGTTCTTGAAATGGTCCAGATCGATGACCAGGAGGGCCAGTGCGCGACCGTAGCGCCCCGCCCGCTCGACGGCGGCGGTGAGCATCTCCATGAAATAGCGCCGATTCGCGAGGCCGGTCAGCGGATCGAAGCGGGAGAGGCGGAGGGTGTCGGCGTACAAGCTGGCATTCTGCAGCGCCACCGCAGCCTGACCGGCGACCGTCGTCAGGAAGCGCAGGTGATCCGTGGTGAACTGTTCCGGCCTCGTACTCACGGCGATCAGCGTGCCGAGGGGGCGATCCTGCGCGAGCAGGGGCGCGCCGATCACGGCGCGGGGGCCGTAGCCCGGCTCATGCGGCCCGTACAGCGCGAAGGGTGCGGCGGTCTTGCCATCGATCCAATGCTGCGGTCGGCCCGAACGGATCAGTTCGCCGCTGAAGCTCCCCTCCAGCGCGATCGGCGTCCCGATCAGGCGGGAGGTGCCCGGCCCGCTCACGGCGCGGACGGTCAGCGTGGCCCCGGTCGGATCGAGCAGGTTGACCCCCGCCTGGTCGGCCCCGACGAGCGTGCGCAGCCGCGAGACCAACTCGTCGAGCAACTGCTCGAGATCGAGCGACGCCAGCGACGCGGCGAGGCTATTCAGCGCCTCCGCCTCGCGCACGCGTTGCTCCTGTTGCTCGCGCAAGCGCGCCTGCTCGATCGCCACCGCGACCTGCAGCGCGAAGGCGACCAGGAGATCGTGCTCGTAGTGGGTGAAGCGGGTGTCATCGAGCCGGACCAGGCAGATCACGCCGAGGGGACCCCGCTGGCCGGGCAAGGGCGCGATCAGCATCCCGCACGGGCGGGGGTGCTCCCCAGCGCGCGTGTGGAAGCGAGGATCTTCCTGCGCCTCGTCGACCAACAGCGGCTCGCCATGCGCGGCGACCCAGCCGCACAGCCCCATCCCGTGGGGCAAACGCGGGATGAGTGCGCCATGGCCGGGGCGCAGGCGCTCGGCCACGAGATCGCCGGTCCCTGGTTCAACGCGATAGATGGCCGCGTCATCGCTCGGGATCAGCGCGGCAATCTGCTCATCGATCTGCGCGAGGAGCGTTTCGTAATCCCGGTGCAGCGTGAGGGTCGTCCCGATCGCCAGCAGGGCCGCCAGCCCGGTCGCCCGCTGTTCCGCCTCCAGCCGCGCGGCGCGCGTCTCGGCGTCGAGGCGCGCATTGCCGATCAGCAGGCTCAGATGTTCGCCGACAAGTTGCAGCAACGCGAGATCGTCCTCATCGAGCAAGGGGAGTTCAATCTGCTCGACATTGATGACCCCGATCGGGCGCTCCCCGTGCCCGATCAGGACGACCACCTCGCTGGTGATCCCGGCGACATGGGCGATATAGTCCGGATCGGCGGCCGGGTCGCTGACGAGACAGGCGCGGCCGGTACGGGCGACGCGGCCGACAATCCCCCGCGCGATCGGTATCGGTGGGGACGCTTCCCCGATCGTCCCCACCCCGGCGGCGAGTACGAGCGTGGCTGCGGGATCAGTGGGCACCCCTTCGATCAGGAAGATCGCCACCATCCGGTACGCGAAAGTCTCGGAGAGTTCGCGCGCCACCGCTTGCAGCGCGGCCCCCAGCCCCGCCGCGTACTCGGTCGCCATCGCCTCGCCGATCCGCTGCAAGGCGAGGATTTCGCGCCCGCGCCGCGCCGCGCGCTGGCTGGCCGCCTCGCGCTCGAGAAAGGCCCCGAACTGCGCGGCGCACGTCTCCAGCAGGGTCACTCGCGGCAGCATCTCGGCGACATTCGCGCCACGCCCGGTCGGGAGGGTGGCGGAGAGGACGCCTAGCACCTGGCCCTCGCCCTGTATCGGCACGGCGAGTTGCGCGCCGGTCACCGCGATCTCGAACGCGGCCACGCCCGATCCCGCCACCCGCCCGATCAACCCCTCCCCGGTCGGCAGGCGCGCGGGTTGGTCGGCGACGTCCGCTCCGCGCGCGGCGTACCCCCGGCGCAAGAGAATGTCGGCGTCGCGCAGATAGAACGCGACAGCGCGATAGTCGAGGTGACGGAGTAGCCCCTCGACCAGGAGCGCGATCGCCGCGTCCGGCGCGTCCGCGATCCGACGACCCGCCGTGAGGACCAGCTGTTGCACACCGACGAGCTCGTCGGCCGCGCGCAGCAGCTGCGCCTCCCGCACGACGCCGGCCACCCCCTCTGCGTACCGCCGCAGCCCCCCCAGGGCGGCGGGGTTGGGGTGCGCGGGCGCGGTGAGCAACCAGAGCAGCGCCCCGAACGATTGCCCCCCCAACATCAGCGGCAGGGCGAGCAACGCCGCCGGGCGCGCGCGACCGGGCGGCAACACCGCTCGGTATGACGCCTCGCCCGCGAGATCGGCCACGCTCGCCGCCCGCCCGGCGGCGAGCGCCGCGAGGCAGGGGAGCGCGGCGAGATCGGCGGCCAACCACGCCGCGAGGGGGCGCGGCACGCCGACCACATCAGTACACGACCACACCCCGTCAGGCATATCCAGCAAGGCGAGGGCGCATCCGCCATCCAGTCCGTGCGCCCGCGCTTCTTCCACCGCGAGTCGCAGCAGCGCCTGGATTCGTCGCGTGGGGCTGGACGCCGTTCCCCGGCCAGTCGCCCGATCCGCCAAGCGCCGCGCCGGAAGCGGGATAGAGGCGAACGCGCTCGCCACCGCATCGAGGATCCGCTCAACGACTGGCAGGACTGTCACCGCCAACGGCGAGAGGGGGGAATCGGGGGGGGATCGCCCCCCGCATCGAGCAGGATCAGCGCCACACCGGTCTGCGGCAGATCGAGCAGCGCCAACCCCGCGCGCGAAGCGACCACCACCGCCGGGAGGGGTGGGGCGGGCAACTCCCCCTGGGAACGATACCCGGCCTCCAGCAGCGCCTGGCGCAACAGCGGCGCGAGGTCGGGCGGGAGCCCGGCCAGGACGACGACGGGCGCGGCATAGTGGCCCGGCGCACGCTCACTCACCGCCGATCACCCCGACCGCATCGACGCGGAGGGGCAACACGCCCCCTCGACACGGCACATTCCGCACCTCAGCGCCACCCAATACCCCCCGATATGCCATCACCCTTCTCGCCCCATAGGTCGTACTCGCCCGACCCGCTGATGATGTTCGGTCTTCCCGTCGGGTTTGCGGCGAGGCCCGGAGAATTGTCTCATACGTAAACCATTATGAACCATGCCCACACATCCGCGCAACGGCTCAACCCCGCCATAGGTCCATTCGTTGGGAAGTACGATCTTACCAGGGCGCGCTCCGGGGGACATACGCCAGCGGCGACGCACAACCACGTATGCTGCGCACGCGTACGCCGGGAAGCGCCACGTCAAGTATCGGCATCGCGCACACACCTCGCCGGTGGCGCGCGGGCAGGATGGTATACTTAACCCAATTCTTGGTGCGGCACGATCCTCTTGGGCGCGATCATCCGGGCAGGTCGCGCGCGGGAGGGCGGCATCGAAGCGGGCCGACCCACCACCGGCATTGCGGTGTACAGGAGAAGGAGTAGGACGCTATGACGGGAGCGGAGGGGGTGTCCGTCAACGGCACGTCCGCGACGGATGTGGTCGATGTGCTGATCATCGGCGGCGGCCCGACGGGCCTCTTCACCGCCTTCTATGCCGGGCTGCGCGGCGCGACCGCCAGCATCGTCGATAGCCTGGAACAGCCGGGCGGGGCGGTGACGGCGATGTACCCGGAGAAGTACATTTACGATGTCGGCGGCTTCCCCGCCGTCCTCGGCAAAGACCTGGTCGCCAACCTCGTCCAGCAGGCTAACCAATTCAATCCGCAGATGCATTTCAACGAACGCTGCGAACACCTGGAACACCTGCCGGATGACAACGACTTCCGCCTGACGACGAATAAGGCGACCCACCACGGCAAGACGGTGATCATCTGCGCCGGTGTCGGGGCGTTCGCGCCGAAGAAGCTCGATCTGCCCAATCTCGCCGCATTCGAGGAGAGCGGCCAGATCGTCTACTTCGTCACCCGCAACGAGTCCTACCGCGACAAGCGCGTCCTGATCGTCGGCGGCGGCGATTCGGCGGTGGACTGGGCGCTGACCCTCCAACCGATCGCCAGGGAGGTGACACTGATCCATCGCAGCGATAACTTCCGCGCGCACGCGAAGTCGGTCGAGCAGATGCTGGCGTCCGGGGTCGATGTTAACACCCACTGCGAGTCGCACGAGTTGCACGGCGAGGACGGCACGCTACGGGCGGTCACCTTCCGCCACAACAAGACCCAGGAGTTGAAACGGGTCGAGGTCGACGCGGTGATCATGAGCATCGGGTTCGTCGCCGATCTCGGGCCGCTGAAGAGTTGGGGGCTGACCGTCCAGAAGAACCAGATCGTCGCCGACCCGCTGACGATGGCGACCAACATCGAGGGGATCTGGGCAGCGGGCGACATCGTGACCCACCCGACGAAGTTCAAGCTGATCGCCACCGGTTTCCACGAGGCGATCACCGCTGTCAACCACGCCGTCCACCACCTCAACCCGAAGACCCGCCTGGCGGGCGCGCACTCGACCAACCTCGACCTGCCGATGATGAAGACGCAGTAGCGAGTAGCACGGGTTGGCCGGTGGTCCAGTGGTCCAGTGGGCGAGTAAGAGGAACCTCCCGGGCGAAATAGACGCCGGGGAGGCTTTCTCTCTAACGTCGGGGAGCGGGAGAGATTGCGGCGCGGCAGGGCGGTCGGTTGTAGGGGCGTATTGCATACCCCCAACCCACGCCGGGGCATCTTGCGCCTTCGTGAGCGAGCGATAGGGCGACCCGCACGCCTCCGCACCTTGTCAGCCCTGCTCTTTCTCCTCACCCTCGTCGCCTGCGGGTCGGGTCCACCCACACAAACACCCGCACCAAATCAAATCCCCAAACCGGTCCCGAGCGGGTCGCCCGCCACCCGGCCACCGACCGCGACCCGCACAACGGCGGCGACACAGGCCATTGTCACACATCCAGCACCCACCACAGCCAACGCAACGACACCGCAGGTAACAGCCAGGCGGAGCACCACCGCCGCCACGCCAAATACCGGCGGCGCGAGTTGCGCCCCCGGCGTCGAACTGCTCGGCTCCTCGGACGCGCTCGACAAGATCACCTTCGTGGATATGGTGGTCGGCGGCCTGTCGGCGCTCGTCTACGACGCCACGCGCGACCTCTACTACAGTCTGGTCGACAACGAGCGCGACACCCCCGCGCGCTTCTATACAGTGCGCCTGCCGATCGTCGGCGGGCGACTCGGCACGCCCGAAGTGGTGGCGATGACCATCCTGCGCGATTCGAGCGGGCAACCGTTCACCGGGCGCACCCTCGATGGCGAGGGGCTGGCGCTGCTGCCCGGCGGCGATCTGCTGCTCGCCTCGGAGACCGAGCCGAGCATCCGCCGCTTCGCCCCGGATGGGCGGCAGCGCGCGCAGCTCCACGTGCCGCCGCGCTTCCTCGTCAAGCCGATCGGCGAGGCGACCGAGAACCAGGCGTTCGAGAGCCTCGCGCTCACTCCGGATGGGCGAGTCCTCTACACGGCGACCGAGGGGCCGCTCGCGCCCGACGGCTTCGCGACGCCGCTGCGCGCGCGATTGCGCCTACTCCGCTACGCCGACGGCCCCGCTTGGGGGGCGACGGCGCAGTTCTACTATCTGGCCGAGGCGGCGCAGGGGCTCTCCGACATCGTCGCCCTCGGCCCGGACGAGCTACTGACGCTGGAGCGCGGCTTCATCCCCGGCCTCGGCAACACCGTGCGGCTCTTCCGCGTCTCGCTCGCCGGGGCCGCCGACGTGACCGATCGCGAGGGACTCGCCGATCCCGATCTGACGCCGCTGCCGAAAACCCCGCTGGCCGATCTCGCCCTCTGCCCGCCGGGCGAGGCTCGCCACCCCGGACGCCAGCCGAACCCGCTCCTCGATAATATCGAGAGCGTCACCCTCGGCCCGCGCCTGCCCGATGGTCGGCAGACACTCCTCTTGCTGAGCGACGACAACTTCGCGCCCGATCAGGTGACGCGCCTCTATCTGCTGGCGTTCCAGCCCTGATGATCTTTCACCTCATCGTTGACCGTATCCATACCGCGCCCCTGGCACAGGCCGTGCAGCACGAGTGGCGGTAGCGAAGGAGGGCCAGCACGCTAGAGCAGCAGGAACAACGTCGCACAGCGAATCCGCAGGGGCAGGGTTACGGTGTCGGCCTCGCGC
>CADCWN010000332.1 GCA_902806415.1 uncultured Thermomicrobiales bacterium
AAGGCGGTGACCGGCGACGCGGTCGGCCTGGCGCTCGACTGCGGCCCCGGCTGGACCGTCCCCGACGCGATCCGGCTGGCGCGGGCGCTGGAGCCGCTCAACGTGCTGTGGCTCGAAGACCTCCTCACCGGCGACTATATCCCCTTCGTCAACGCCGATCTCTACCGCGACGTGACGCGCGCCACCGCGACCCCGATCCACACCGGCGAGCAGATCTACCTGCGCCAGAACTTCAAGGCGCTGATCGAGACCCACGCGGTCAACATCGTCGGCCCCGACCCGGCGGATGTCGGCGGGATCGCGGAGCTGAAGTGGATCGCGGAGTACGCCGACCTGCACGGGATCCTGATGGCCCCGCACGGCACCGGCGACGGGCTGCTGGGCCTCGCGGCGCTCGTGCAGGTCTGCGCGACCCTGCCGCACAACTACATCGCCTTCGAGTACCCGACCGGCGAGCCGTCGTGGTGGTACGACATCGTGGCGGGACTGCCCGACCCGATCGTCCAGGACGGCTTCATCGCCGTCTGGGACCGCCCCGGCATGGGCGTGGATCTCATCCCGGAGAAGGCCCAGGCGTACCTCCGTGACGAGGACAAAGACTTCTTCGCCTGACTGTCGCCGCAAACCCGCCGGATGGAAACGGCCCGGCCTCCTTCCTGGCGGTGCCGCTGCGCCAACATGGGCGGTGGCTCATACCCTCGGGCTTCCGGCGGCATGCGAGCGGCGGCGCGGCATCGAACTTGCACCTTATCCCCATCGGCGGGCGAATACCATACGCGTGGGAGGGGGAGGCGATGCAACTGGATGGGCGGGTGGCGCTGGTCACGGGGGCGGGCTCAGGGATCGGCCGGGCGGCGGCCCTGCTGCTGGCGCGGGAGGGGGCACGGGTCGCGGCCCTCGGCCACACCGAGGGGCAGCTGCGGGAGGTGGTCGACGGGATCGCCGGGGCGGGGGGCGAGGCCCTGCCCCTCGTCGCGGACATCGCCGACCCCGGGCAGATGCAGGATGCGGCGCGGCGGGTCGAGGAGCGCTGGGGGCGGTTGGACATCGTCTTCGCCAACGCCGGGGTCAACGGCGTCTGGGCGCCGATCGAGGAACTCGCGCCGGAGGAGTTCGAGCGCACCCTGCGCACCAACCTCACCGGCACCTTCCTGACGATCAAGTACGCGGTGCCGCTGCTGAAGCGCCGGGGCGGCTCCGTGATCGTCACCGCCTCGGTCAACGGCACGCGCACGTTCAGCAACACCGGCGCGACCGCCTACTCGTGCTCCAAGGCCGGTCAGGTGGCCCTGACGAAGATGCTGGCGCTCGAGCTGGCGCGCGACAAGGTCCGCGTCAACGTGATCTGCCCCGGCGCGATCGAGACCGAGATCGACGAGAACACCGAGCGGCGGGGCGTCGAGGCGGTGAAGATCCCGGTCGAGTTCCCCGAGGGGGCGCACCCGCTCGCGGGCGAGCCGGGCACCGCCGAGCAGGTCGCCCAGCTCGTCCTCTTCCTCGCCTCGGACGCCGCGAGCCACATCAGCGGCACCGAGCTGTGGATCGACGGGGCGGAGTCGCTGCTGAAGGGCTGAGCGGGCGGCGATCCGCACCGGCCGGGCCGTGCTGTCGGACGGGCGTGACGACGCGCTGCCGGTCCGCGGTCGCCGTCGACGGCGTGCCGAGAATGAGGAGGGAGACCATGTCCGACGATGCCACTTCGCCCGCCGCCGGGGGGGCCGGGCAGCCCGAGGCGTGGCGGCAACTCCTGGCGACGTTCCCGCCGGAGGGGCGGGCGCTCGCCGCGCAGGCCCTACGGGCGGCGGCGGCGGCCGAGGGCGACTACGGCTTCCTCGGCGGCCTGGTCAACATGCGCGAGGAGCCGACCGGGGACGGCAGCGCCACCCTGACGATGGAGGTCACCCCGAACGCGCTGAACCGCTACGGCCGCGTCCACGGCGGGATGCTCTTCACCCTCGCCGACCACGCGATGGGGGCGGCCGCGCGCTCCCTCGTCGGCGAGGGGCAAGGCACCGTGACCCTGGAGGCCAAGGTGAACTACCTGTCGAACGTGCGCGAGGGGCGGCTCACCGCGCGCTGCGCCGCGCTCCACCGCAGCTCCCGCCTGATTATGCTGGAGACGCGCATCCACGCGGACGACGGGGACGAGTTGATCGCGATCGTCACCGGCACCTACTACATCCTGCCGCGCGAGGGGGACGCGGGCTGACGCCGCGCGCCTGGGGCGGTCGGGGGGATGAGGTACCCCCGGCCCGATCGGGCGGGGAGGACATAGCCCGCCCCGCCTGTCGTGTGCCTGCCGCCGGGAGCGCCCCCTATCCGTTCGAGACGGGTGGTGGGTGGGCTGCGACGCCCAACGAAATGGCACCCCCTGTCGGCCGGTTATGCCCCGCGGCCACCGCCACCGGGCCTCCGGGATCGCCGCGCCCTCCTGGTCGTCGCCGGGCCAGCGGCAAATCGGCACAACCTCGGCTTGCAGCCCCCGGCCCGCACTCAATCGTCAACGCGCAGCGCCCGCCCGGCAGCGCCTGTCGAGGCACGGAAGATGCCCACAGCGGGTGGTACGCGCGGATGGCCGAGGCGTGACAGTGTGGTAAACGAGGCACGGGTGCCGCAGTGGGATACATACGGATGCGCCGGCGACGCTTCGTGACCGCGACCGGCGCGCTGGCGCTCGCCGGGGTGGCGGGTGCCTGGTCTGTGCGGCGAGGGGGCGCGATGCAGACGGTCTACACGTTCGGCGACTCGATCCTCGATTGCGGGCGGTACAACGAGCACGGGGTACACCCGGGCCAGCTGCTGGTGCGCAACGACGACCGGCTCTTCCCCGAGTTCCGCGGGCACGACCTCGCCGCGCGCGGCCCGGCCCGGCTGGAGCACCGGGCGCGCGACGGGGCCACGGTCGCGGGCCTGTCGGCGCAGGCGGCGGGCCTCCGGCCACCGGATGGCGCGATCGCGCTCGTGACGATCGGGGGCAACGACCTGCTCCAGGGGCTGGTGCTCGACCGGGGGTCCGGCATCGACGCCTTCGCCGGGGCACTCGACCGGTTCCTGGCGGGCCTCCCGATCCGGCCCGTCTACCTGGGGAATGTCTACGACCCCTCCTTCGGGGATGACGCGCGCAATTTCCTGGGGGTTGACCCGGCCCTCGCCCGCGGCAATCACCGGCGCGTCAACGGGGTGATCGCCGAGTTGGCCGCCCGCCACGGCGTCCTCGTCGACCTCCATGCGCACTTCCTCGCTGGCGACCCGTCGTGGCTCACCCGCACCATCGAGCCCAGCCTGCGCGGTGCCTCGGAGGTGCGCCGCGCGTTCCTGGCACGGCTGCCGGGCTGAGCGCCCGACCGAGACCGGTGCCGCAGGTCGCCGATCGGGCGCTGTCGAACCGGCATGGATCGGCAGCCACCGTCGCCGTGGCACGACCCTTGCCCACGCTGGCGCAGGTGGATACCGTCGCCATATGGGGGGAGCACCATGTCAGACCAGCGCATCGTCGAGATCGTCGCCGAGCGCCTCGCCACGTATCTGCCGCCCGGGGCGGTCGAGACCGAGTGCGCCATCCCGATCGCGGAGATCGACGGCTGGCTCCGCGACGCCGGTACGCCACCATTGCCGCCGGAGGCTCGCGAGCGGGCGTGGTGGGGCGGCCTCGCCGCACGCCGCGACTATCCGGGGCTGCCCGATGCCGCCTGGCGGGTCGAGCGCATCGACTGGGAGGGGGCGGGGATCACCTTCGTCTGGTCGGACACCGGGCGCGCGTCGGCCGGCGGGTGAGCGGGCACCTTGGCCGTGCCGCCCCCTCGGTAACGCCCCCGCCCGTGTCGGCCCCGATCGCGGCCACAGGGCGCGGGACCTCGGGTTCCGGGCTACCCGGATCGTGGTCCTGAGGTTAGACGGCGTGCACGTCGCCCCCTGGCGAGGAAGATTCGTCCTCGCCAGGCCGCGCGGCCTCGCTGCCGCCGATGATCGCGGACACCTCCTCCTCGGTCTCGGTGCCCTCACGGTGCTGATCGCTCCGCTCTTCTCTTTGCTCCACCGAGCCCCCCCACATGCTCACGCCCCGACCACGCCGACAGACTGACGGTGTCGCGAAGGCTGCAGGCCCGTGCCCGGCATCGGCATCTTGGCAGCGACAGACGGCTCAGTGCCGCCCGGCCGCCTGTCGCTGCCTCCTCGGTGGCCTGGGGGCGGGAGTCCTGCGGCACGGCATTTGCAGCGGCTTCGGCGGATAGTCGGGCGTTGGATACGGGCTCCGGGAAGGAAGTGGGCGATGGCGGTGGTCTCCTTCGAGCGACTACGGGCCACGAGGGTAGTCGATCCGCACGGTGTGCTGGTCGGCCTGGTGGACGATGCGGTCGTCGACCTGGACGCGAGCGACGTCTATCGCGTCGTCGTCCAACCCGCCGGGGTGCCGGAGGGGCACGGGTTGGGTCGGGCGCGACTGGCAATCCCGCTGCGTGCCTCCGAGGCGCTGCCCGATCGCCTGTGGCTGCCCCGCGACGCCGCGACGATGAGCAAGATGCCCCGCGTGGCGCCCAACCAGCCCGGTTTCGGCAGCAAGGAGTGCGAGGCGCAGCTCTCCGGTTACTGGGGCGACGCGCGCTGAGGCGCGCGAGCCGAGGAGGGGCACCGATGGCCGACACCGCCCATATCGAGGTGATCTGCGTCTCCCACCTCTGGTGGGATTGGGTCTGGCAGCGCCCGCAGCAACTCCTCTCCCGCCTGGCCGCGCGGTGGCCCGTATTCTGGGTCGAGGAGCCCCGGCTCCAGATCGGCCCGGCGGGCGACCAGTTCGAGGTGAGCGAGCCCCTGCCGGGCATCCGCGTCGCTCGGCTCCTCTCCCGTCACGAGCCGCCGGCCTTCCGGCAACGATTGGACGAGGCGCTGGAGCGGAGTGGTGCGCGGGCGTTCGTGGTGTCCGACGACACCTGGGAGGCGGGGCTGGGATTCGCCAGCCCGTTGCAGCCTCGGCTGGAGCGCGACGTGCTCGCCGCTGTTGGCTCCCGGCGCCGCGGTCCCGTTGTCCTCTGGCTCTACACGCCCGCAGCCCTGCCCTTCCTCGATCTGCTCCGGCCCGATCTCGTCGTCTACGACGTGATGGACGAACTGAGCGCCTTCAAGTACGCCCCGCCCAACCTCGCGGCGCAGGAGCGCGCGCTGCTCGCGCGGGCGGACCTCGTGTTTGCCGGGGGGCCGAGCCTCCACGCCGCTCGGCGGGGCCGGCACCCCGACCTGCACCTCTTCCCGAGCGGGGTGGAGCAGAGCCATTTCGCCCGCGCCCTGGACGACGCGCTGCCCCTCCCGGCGGCGCTCCGCGACCTCCCGCGCCCGATCGTCGGCTTCTTCGGCGTCATCGACGAGCGCCTGGATCGCGACCTGCTGGCCCGCGCGGCGGCGGCACGCCCGGGGTGGTCCTGGGTGCTGATCGGCCCCGTCCTGAAGATCGAGGAGCGGCAGCTCCCCCATGCTCCCAATATCCACTACCTCGGGCCGCGCGCCTACCATGACCTCCCCGCCTTCCTCAAGGGGTTCGACGTCGCGATCCTGCCGTTCGCCCGCGGCGAGGCGACGCGCTTCCTCAGCCCTACGAAGACGCTCGAATACATGGCGGCGCATAAGCCGATCGTCTCGGTGCCCCTGCCCGATGTGGTCTCGCTCTACGGAGAGGTGGTGCGGTTCGCGTCGGATTCCGACGCGTTCGTGGCGGCCGTGGAGGCGGCGCTCGGCGAGGGGACGCGTGAGCGCGAGGCACGGATCGTCCGCGAGGCCGCCCTGCTGGGGCGCTACGCCTGGGACCGGCTCGCCGGGGAGATGGCGGCGCTGATCGCCGACCGCCTGGCCCGGAAACTGGCGTGACCAGCGACGCCGAGCCGCGAGCACGCGGTTGCATAGCCACGCGCTGACCTGCGGGGCCGTGCGCCGGTTGGCAAG
>CADCWN010000333.1 GCA_902806415.1 uncultured Thermomicrobiales bacterium
AGGACATGGATCGTGCTGCGCTCCATCTGCCGTAACATCCTTCCTCCCGGTCACTCGACCGGGTTCTACTACGGCAGCGGCACGGTGTAACACTTTTATCCCGGCATTTCGCCGACCCCTGTCCATCTCTCCGTCGGAATTTACACCGGATGGTCCACGTCGGCGTCACGCGGCACCCCGCGGATGCCTGGGTGGCGCAGCAGCTGCGCGAGGCCACGCCGTTCGGGACGGCCCCGCGCTCCCTGATCCGTGACAACGATGGCAAGTACGGGCCGCGCTTCGACCGCCTCGCCGCTGCGAGCGGGAGCCGGGTCATCCGCACGCCCATCCGCGCGCTACGCGCCGATGCGACGTGCGAGCGGTTCCTGGGAAGTGTGCGGCGGGAGTGTGTGGGCCACCCGCTGATCCTGGGCGAGGTGCACCTGCGGCGCGTCCTCCGCGTGTATGTCGCGTACTTCAATCACGCCCGCCCCCACCAAGGGATCGGCCAAGCTAGCCCGGCGGGACCACCGGCCGTGGGACAGCAAGGCACGGACACCGGGCGCGTGGTCGCCTTCCTGATCCTGGGTAGCCTCCACCACGACTATCGGCGTGTCGCGTGACCGTCCCACCGGGCCGAACGCGCGGATGGGTGAAGTAGCCGACACAGGGGTGCGGCTACGCCGGGCGGCGGCGTCACGGACCCTCGTCGCCCGGGTGCCGGATCGCGCGGGCGGGGAATTCGCGATACGGATGGGCGAGCAGGGCCGCCTCGTCCAACTCCAGCCCGAGGCCGGGCGTGGTGGGCAGGGCGATGTAACCGTCGCGGGCGACGAGAGGCGGGCGGGCGATTGCCGCCCCCGCCTCTTCCCAGTTGACGAAGTACTCGGTGATCAGGAAGTTGGGCATCGATGCGGCGGCGTGGACGGTGGCCGCGAGGCCGACGGTCGTGCTGTTGTAGTTGTGCGGGGCGACCGTCACGGCGTAGGGCTCGGCCATCGCGGCGATCTCCTTCAGCTCGAGGATGCCGCCGCAGTTGCAGACGTCGGGATTGATGATGTCGACCGCGCCCGACTCGAAGAGGGGCCGGAAATCGAGCTTGGTGTACAACTCCTCGCCCGCCACGAGCGGCAGATCGATCCGCCGACGCGCCTCGACGAGCGCGCCGAGTTGGCGGGAGGAGGTCGGCTCCTCGTACCAGAAGGGGTCGAACGGCTCCAGGAGCCGGGCGACGCGGGCGGCGGGCTCCGGGGCCAGGCGGCGGTGGACCTCGATCAGGATATCGACATCCGGCCCGACCGCCGCGCGCACCGCCGCCACGCGGGCGACCGCCGCGCGCTCCTCGGCACGACCGATGATCTCGCGCCAGGGGCCGGGGAATGGGTCGAATTTCAGGGCGGTGAAGCCACGCGCCACGACCTCCGCCGCCGCCGCGCCGATGGCGTCCGGGGTCCGCGCTCCTCCCCCCCAGCCGTTGGCGTAGACGCGGATCCGGTCGCGGCAGGGGCCGCCGAGCAGATTGTAGACCGGCAGCCCGGTCGCCTTGCCCACAATATCCCAGAGCGCCTGTTCCAGGCCGGAGAGGGCGCAGTAAAACTCCATCGAGCCGCGCTTGCCGGCCCAATCGAGGTACATCGCCGTGGTGAAGTGCTTGATCGCGAACGGGTCGCGGTCGATCAGGTAACGCCCCAACCCTTCCGCTTGCAGCGCGATCGTCCGGTCGCGGTCGGCCTGGGTGTAGCACTCGCCCCAGCCGTGGATCCCCGCGTCGGTCTCGACCTTGACGAAGAGCCAGTGCTTGCCGCCGCCGGGATGGACCAGGAATGTCTTCACGCCCGTCACGCGCATGGTTGTCCCCCCACAGCCGTCGCACGGAGCCGCCCCGCGCTCACCACTCGCGCACCGACCCGTCGTGCGCGCGGATGTCGGGGAGGATCCAGGGCGCGAAGGTGGCCGCCTCGACGGCCGCCTCGTCGAAATCGACGCCCAGCCCGGGACCCGCCGGTGGGAGGATGAAGCCGCCCTCGACGCGCGGATTTGGCCCGGCCAGGCCCGGCTCGCCGTCGCGCCCGGCCCACGGTGCCTCGATCATGGCGACATTCTGGATGGCGAAGGCGAGGTGGATCCCGGCGGCGGACCCGATCGGCCCGGCGACGTTGTGCGGCACGAGGTTGATATGGTGGACCTCGGCCTGCGCGGCGATTTTGCGTAGCTCGGTGATCCCGCCGCAGTTGCAGACATCCGGGCGCAGATAATCGACCAAATCCTTCTCGACCAACTCCCGCATATCCCACTTGTCGTGCGCGCGCTCGCCCATCGCGAGCGGCACGCGGGCCTGGGCGCGCACCTGAACGAGTCCGTCGCGGTACTCGTGGCGGATCGGATCCTCGACGAAGAAGGGGCGGTAGGGGGCGACGCGCTCGCAGATCTCGATCGCCCAGGGCGGGTCGAACCGCCCGTGGCACTCGACCAGCAGGTCTACATCCGGCCCGACCGCCTCGCGGATCGCCCGCGTCTGCTCGACGGTCCGGTCGACCGCCGCGCGGTGATCGTGGATCCCCGTGGCGTCGGTCGCCTGTACCGCCGAGAAGCGGACGGCGGTCGCCCCGCGCGCGACGGCGCGGGTCGCGCTCGCGGCCGCCTCCTCGACCGTCGCGCCGCCCAGGTGGACATAGTAGCGGAGCCGGTCGCGCGCCAGGCCGCCGAGGAGTTGGTGGACCGGCACGCCGAGCGCCTTGCCGGCCAGATCCCAGAGGGCCTGGTCGATACCGCTGAGGGCGGAGCCGGTCACCGGGCCGCCACGGAAGAAGAGCCGCCGGTAGCATTGCTGCCAGAGGAACTCGATCCGGCGCGCGTCCTGGCCCACGACCCAGTGGGCAAGATCGTCGAGGAGGCCGACGACCGCGCGCGGCGAGGAGCCCAGGGTCGCCTCCCCGACGCCGTACAGCCCTGACTCGGTCTCGATTTTCACCAGGACGCCGGGTCGTCCCCCCTCGGAGACCAGGAATCGTTTCAGCGCGGTGATCCGCATGGTTGCGTACTCCTTGACGTTACGATGTCTCGTGTGACTGGCAGAGCGTATGCGCGAGCGGGTGGGGCAGGCGGTTGATCGTGTTAAGAGATGGCAGGCGGTTGAAACCGCGCCTGGGGGCTGACGCCACGAAATACCCCTGAAGGGCACAATGCCCGCCTACGCGGGTTAGGTCGCGACGAGAGGCGATGCCCCTCTCGTTGGGCATTGCGCTACGAACGGACCTAACCGCCGCAGGGCGGTCGTGGTCCCCTGCCGAGTCAGGGGATTCGTGGCGCGCACGCCCCCAGGCGCGGTTTCAACCGCCTGCCATCCCACGTTTAAGTTCGTTACTGCCATCAATCGCCCGCACCGCCACGGCTCCCATACGCCCCGTCTCATGTGATCGCCAGGGCTGGGAGGCAACGACACCGATCCCGTCGGCTCCGCTGCCTCCCGCGCGCCGTGCGCCACCCTCACCCCTTGATCGCGCCGCTGAGGACGCCGCGGGTGAAGTACTTCTGCAGGAACGGGTAGACGATCAGGATCGGGATCGTGGCGATGACGACCACGGCCATTTGCAGGGTCTGCGCGGGCGGCGGCGGCTGATTCGGGTCGATCACCGCCGCGTCGGCGAGGGAGCCCCCCTGGAGGACATACTGGCGCAGCACCAACTGGATTGGCCACTTCTGGGCGTCGTTAAGGTAAAGGGTGGCGGCGAAGAACTCGTTCCAGTGCGCCACGCCGTAGAAGAGCGCCACCACCGCCAGGACCGCCTTCGAGAGCGGCAGCGTGATATTCCAGAGGATCCGCCAGTCGCTCGCCCCGTCAAGCCGCGCGCTCTCCAAGATCTCCTGGGGGAGGCTCATGAAGAAGTTGCGGAGGATCACCAGGTTAAATGCATTAATCAATCCGGGGAGGATCAGCGCGGCGTAGGTGTCGAGGAGCCCGAGCTCCTTGACCAGCAGATAGTTGGGGATGATGCCGGGCGCGAAGAGGAGTGTCAGCAGGACCAGCGCCAGCACGAACCGCCGACCCGGCACCCCCGGTCGCGACAGGCCGTAGGCGAGGGTGACGGTCATGGTCATGTCGAGGAGGGTCCCGCCCAGCGTCAGCCCGACGCTGACGAGCAGCGCGCGGGTCACAATCCCCCCCTTGAGGACCGCCTGATAGGCTTCGAGGGTGGGGTTCTGCGGCCAGAGAATCAGCCCGCCCCGGACCACATCCTGGTAGGAGGAAAAGCTGACCGCGATGACGTAGATGAAGGGGAAGACCATCACCACGGCCAGCACGGCCAGCAGCAGCCCCTTGAGCGCCGTCGCCACGCGGCTCGGTCGCTCCTCCCACGCCGGGCGGCTCGTCGCGGCCCAGCGTCGCCGCTCCCCGGCGCGGGGGCCGGCCAGCGCCGCCACGTCGAGTGGATTGTCGGAAGCATCGGGTGTCGGCCCCAGACCGGTTGCGGTCATCGTCCCTCTCCTTGCGCCGTTCCTGCTCTGCCCGACCGGTGTACTCCCTGGCCGGGGGCGACCTCAGAACGCGCCTTCCTCGCCGAAGCGCTTGACCAGTCGATTGGCACCGAAGACCATCACCGCGCCGACGAGACCCTTGACGAGGCCGACAGCGGCGGAGAAGCCCCAGTCGCCCCCCTGGATACCGCGGAAGTAGGTGAAGGTGTCCAGCACCTCCGCCGCCTCGGCGCCCACCGCCCCGCGCTGCAGAAAAATCTGCTCGAAGCCGGTGTCGAGGATCCGCCCGAGTCGCAGGATGAGGAGCAGGAAGATGATCGAGCGGATTCCGGGCAGGGTGATGTGCCAGAGCCGCCGCCACGGCCCGGCCCCGTCGATCGCCGCCGCCTCGTAGAGGCCGGTGTCGATCTTGGTCAGCGCGGCCAGGAAGATGATCGTCCCCCAGCCGGTGTCTTTCCAGATCAGTTGCAACACCAGCAAGGGCTTGAAGAAGAAGGGGTTGTTCATGATGTTGATCGGCTCGTTGCCCGCGACGCGCAACGCCTGGTTCAGGACCCCATCCCCGCCGAACATCTGCTGCCAGAGGGCGACGATGATCACCCAAGAGAGGAAGTGCGGCAGGTAGAGGACGCTCTGCATCAGCCGCTTGAGCGGCTCGTGGACCATCGTGTTCAGCACGAGCGCCAGCGCGATCGGGGCGGGGAAGAAGAGGAGGAGTTGGAGTGTGGCGATGGTCAGCGTGTTCCTGATCGCCACGGCCACTTCGGGATCGGTGAGGATACGGCGGAAGTTTTCCAGCCCGACCCAGGGGCTGTCGCTGAAACCCAGGAAGGGCGAGTATTCCTGGAAGGCGATGATGTTGCCCAGGAGTGGCAGGTAGCGGAACACGACGAAGTAGAGCAGCCCGGGAATGATAAAGAGGTACATCCACCGCTCGCGCACCGCCTGTCGCCACATTGGCGTACCCGGTGTGCGCGGCGTCGCGGCATCCGCCCGCGCGATCGAGACCATCCGCAGCCCCCCTCTCACGCGCGGGGCCGATCGGGGTGTTCTCCCCCGATCGGCCCCGTCGACACGGCTAGCCCTTCAGGGCGTCCTGGTATTCCTTGCGGATCTGGTCGCCGCCACGGCTGCGCCAGTCGCGCGCCAGGTCGTCGATCGCCGTGAGCGGGGAGCGCCCGGTGACGATCGCGCCGATCCGATCGATGCGCAACTGGTTGAGTTCGCCACCCCTCGAAGCCTCGGTCGGCGAGTAGAGGCCGAGGGCGGGGTTCTCCTGGCCGAGCGCCACGAGGTCGCGCGTCGCGTCCTGCAGCTCCTTCGCGTCGCCGGGGAGGATCGAGTAGTAGGTGGTCAGGCCGCCGGCCAGCGTCGGCAGATCGGCGATCTCCGCGAGGCCGAGGTCGTTCTTGACGCGGGTGCCATCCGCCGACACGGTGTGATGGACACCCTCGATACCGTTATCGAGGAAGAGGCGCTCCTCGCTGCCGAACGGCGCGGCGAAGTAGTCGACCACGCGCAACAGCTCCTTGACCCGCTCCTGGTCGCGGCCGACCTTGATCGGGATGACCGGGAAGCCGAAGAAGCCAGCGGCGAGATCGACCGTCGCCTTGCCGCCGTCGTGGCCGGGCGGGATGAACGGCACGACGTTGGCTTGCGGGTTGCTCAGCTTGCGCGCCGTGTCGCGGAAGCCGTTCGGTGCCGGGCCGGTGAAGTTGACGATGCTGTCCATCACCCCGCCGACTTTGCCGCTGGTGATGAAGTCCTTGCGCTGGGTGCGGTTGCCGGTGGCGGTGTCCGGGTGGAAGACGCCGGAGTCGTGGAGCCGTTTCATGTAGGTGAGCGTCTGCTTGAACTCGTCCGTCTCCAGGAAGTAGGTCAGCGTGCCATCCGCGTTCTTGCGCCAGAGGTTGGGGACCCGGAACATCTGCTGGAACAATTGCGCGCCGAAGGCGAACTGCGCGATGAAGTGCAGGCCGAAGGTGTCGGGCTGCCCGTTGCCGTCCGGGTCGTTCTTGGTGAATTTGGTGAAGATGTCGTGTACCTCGTCGGCATTCTTGGGTGCCGGGTTGCCGAGCTTCTCCGCCCAATCCTTGCGCCAGTGGAGCGGCGCGTTGATCGGCAAATTCGGTCGCGGGACCCCATACGTCTTGCCGCCGACCGCCGAGTTCTTCCAGAGGTACTCGGGGAAGCGGTTCAGGTTCGGGTACGCCTTGCGCGCCTCGGTATTCAGGAACGGTGTCAGGTCGGTGTAGGCGCCCTGCTTGATGATGTTGTACTGGATCGGCACCTGCTCCGGGACGATGAAGACGAGGTCCGGCAGATCGCCGCCCGCCGTGATCGCGGCCAGCTTCTCCGGGTAGCCGTCGGCTGGCTGAAGGATCGGCTCGAACGTCACCCCGAGGCGCTTCTCCAACTCCTGCCAGTAGCGGTTCTGCGCGCGCGCGGTCGGCGCGGGCTGGTAGGCGATCAGGAATGCGGTGACCTTGCCGCCCTTGCCGGGGACGGCGTTGACCGTCTTGAACGGGGTCGGGAGCTTGGTGTACGCCTCCGGCACGCGCGGCAACGGCGCGGGCAGGAGTCCATCCACCGCCGCAGCCGGCGTGCCACTCACGGCGCTGCCCGTCGCGGCGGCACTGGCCGTCGCGCGGGCGGCCGTACCCACGGCGGTCGTCGTTGCCCCGCCCGCCGCCCTGGCGGTGGCGGGCGCGGCGGAAGGTGCGGCGGAAGGCGCGGTGGACGGTGCCGCCGAGGGTGCCGCCGAGGCCGGCCTGCCGGTGGTGGGCGTGGCCGTGGCCCCGCCGCAGGCGGCGAGGAGCGCGGCGGCGGGGGCGAAGGTCAGGGCCGCCGCCGCGCCGCGCAGGAGCGCGCGACGGCTCAGGCGACCAGGGGTGTCCCCGTCCGCGCCGTCGCGGTCGGGGAATCGTTGCTCGTGCCGAGCCATATGATGGCCTCCTCTTCGATAAAGGTGATTTAACAGCCGACAGCTGCGGCCAATATCCGGTATCCCTATCCCATAACCATCCGCTGTGGAGACGAGCGTTGGGTTCCACGGTGCCGTACCACTGCGGGAGACCATAAAGGCTGTCTGCCGTCTTGTCAAATAGGCGCTCGCCCTGTCCGAACGACATTTGTGGTTGGACAGTCCGCTTGACGCGATCCTGGCGTCCTGCTAGCCTCCCGTCGGCCTAACCACGACGGGTATGGAGTGCGGCCCTCACCCCCGCCGCACTGCGCTCGGCACCCCGTCGCTCACAGGGTGCCCGCCAATTCCTGGAAAGGATCGCCGCCGGGCATTGTCCTGGTCTCCGGCAGGATGAATCCTGACGTGCAGCAGGATGAATCAGGCTCATCCGGAGCGGCGCGGAGGGGTCCACCCACCCCATAACTTCACCAAGGCCAACTGACTAACGCCATGTGAGGAGGATGCATGAAGATCACCGATGTCCGGCCCTGGATCGTCACCGGGCCGCCGACCGAGCCGGGGCTGCCCGGCCACGCCGGCGAGCGATTGCACTACGTCTTCGTCCAGGTCGATACCGACGAGGGGCTGACCGGGTGGGGCGAGATCACCACCTACCCCGGCCTGGTCGCGAACCGCGCCATCGCGGCGATGCTGCGCGAGGTGCGCCCGGTCCTCATCGGCCATGATCCCGCCCGGATCGAGGCGATCTGGCACAAGCTGTTCCGCCTCTTCACCTACATGGGCACGCGCGGGGCGACGACGGCGATGATCTCGGGGATCGACATCGCCCTCTGGGATCTGCGCGGCCAGGCGCTCGGCCAGCCGATCTACGAGTTGCTCGGCGGACCGCTGCGCGAGACGGTGCCGCTCTACGTCCACTTCGCCTACAGCGACACGCCGGAGGAGATGGCCCGCCACGCGCGGGGCCAGGTGGACCTCGGCGCGCGGGCGATCAAGACCGATCCGTTCCTGGCCGCCGGGCGCGCGTCGGGGGCGTTGGATAACACGACCTACGTCGGCGGCGGGCTCGACCCGGCCACCGAGCAGACGGGCGTGGAGATGATCGCCGCGGTGCGCGAGGCGGTGGGGCCGCAGGTCGAGATCCTGATCGACGCGCACGGCCTCTACAACGTGCCGACTGCCGTCCGGCTGGCGAACCGCCTGGCACCGTACAACATCACCTGGTTCGAGGAGCCGGTCCCGCCGGAGAGCTACCACGCGCTGCGCCAGGCGCGCGAGCAGATCCCCGTCCCGATGTGCGTCGGCGAGCGCCTGCACACGCGCTTCGAGTTCGTGCCGATCTTCGAGGGGCGGCTAGCGGACTTTATCATGCCGGATGTGACCTGGACCGGCGGGATCACCGAACTGAAGAAGATCGCCAACATGGCGGAGGCGTACTACATCCCGATCACCCCGCACGATGCCAGCGGCCCGATCAATATCCTGGCGGGGGCGCACGTCTCGCTGACAGTGCCGAACTTCTACCGGCTGGAGGCGCGGCGGGTCCAATTCGACTTCTACAACGCCTTCCTGGACGAGCCGCTGGTGGTGCACGATGGCGCGCTGCACGTCCCTCGCCGACCCGGACTCGGCCTCAGTCTGAATCTCGACTACTTGCGCGCGCACGAGGTGAAACCGGGCTGAGCCCCGTGCGCGCCACGGTGGTCCAACGACCAACGCAGACGTGACGGACTGAGCCCAAGGGGCGCGAGTGCCCCGGTAAATGTACGCTGTTCGGTTGTGCGCCCGATGCCGCCCTTGTGACGGCGCTACCGGTGCCCCGGATCGCGCGACCACCCGAGCCGGTGGAAGGTCGCCGGTGCGCCGAGCATGAGCCACAGCGCGACGAGCGTCGGCACCACCAGGTTCGCGACGATCGGCACCTCGCGGAAGGGGGTACCGCCGAGCGCCAGCGCGGCGAATCCCGCCGCACCGACGGCCAGCATCGCGCCGCGCCGTCGCCACCACGCCGCGCCGGTCTGCGTCCGGTCTGGCGCGAAGTCCACCAGGCGCGCCTCCACCGGCAGCGCGACGATGACCCCGGCGAGTAGCCCCAGCAACGACCAGCGCGCCGGGGGGGCGAGCGTGGCGGCGGCGAGGGCCGCGACCGCGACCAGGCTCCCGGCGATCGCCGTCCCCGGCCACGACCAGCGCGCGCTCGCGCGCCGCAGCCGGGGCCAGAGCCAGGCGACCACGCCCAGCAGGAGCGCCCCGACGATCACACCGCCGAGGATATCGCCGGGGTAGTGCGCGCCGAGGGCCAGGCGGGAGAGGCCCACGAGCAGGGCGAGGGCGACCACGACGACCCACGACAAGACACGCACCGCCGCCAGCGTCCCCCAGAGGGTGAGGACCGTCACGAGATGCCCGCTCGGGAACGAGGAGATCGGGATCTTGCTGGCGACCCTGATCCGCGGATCGTCGGGGCGGGGGGTGGGCCAGAGGTTCCAGAGCAGCAGATCGACCGCGATTCCCAGGAAGAGCGCCAGCAGCAGCCGGGATGCCAGTTCCCGGCCCCGGAACCAGCGCGCCCAGGCGACGGCGACCACCGTGATCTGCGCGCCGCCGAGCAGCGAGAGCGCCTCGAAGACGAGCCGCCAACCGGGGCCGAACACGCGCTGGATCGCCAGGATGAGGTCCGGTTGCCACAAGGCACCGAGCGGCCCCGAGATTTCGCCCAGCATCGCCGTCGCTCCTCATGCTCGGGGGCGTACCCAACGGCGAAGCCCGTGATCATTCGCCGCGCCCGCGCGCCATAGCGCGGGTACGAGGCCGGAAGTAGTGGCGACCGGCGCTGGCCAATGCCGTAATGTACCGCCGAAAGATTGCTGATGCCGCGCCGAGATGGTTCGGCGCGGTCGTGGCCATAAACGCGTCAGGCCGGGAGGCCAACAACAGCGATGTACGGTAGCACAAGTGCGCCGGGGAAGCTCATCCCGCTATGCCTGACGCGCTCGACGATGGCGTGGCGGGCGTGTGATGACCTCTCCCCGCTGCCCCGGCGGCG
>CADCWN010000334.1 GCA_902806415.1 uncultured Thermomicrobiales bacterium
ACGCCCCCGCTCGAGACGCCCGAGTCCGCGCCCGAGCTGGCCGCGCGCTTCCCGCTCGTGCTCATCTCGTCGCCGCGGCACCAGTTCATGAACTCGACCTTCGTGAACGTCGCGTCGCTGAGCCGCAACGCCGAGCCCGAGTGCCTCCTCCACCCCCACGACGCCGAGCGGCGCGGCCTCGCCGACGGCGACCGGGTGCTCGTCCACAACGACCGCGGCGCCTTCACCGCCCGGCTCCGGGTGGCCGACTCCATCCGCGAGGGCGTCGCCTGGGCGCCGTCCATCTGGTGGAGCAAGCTCTCCCCGGACCGCCGCTCCGTGAACGACACCACGTCGCAGCAGCTCACCGACCTCGGCGCCGGTCCCGTCTTCTACGACAATCTGGTCGAGGTCGAGTCGGCGGACTGAGACGCGGTGCGCCGATCCGGGCTGCGACGCCCGGGTGGGATCGGCGACGGTTTCTCGCCGCAGATTCCGCAGATGGACGCAGATGCCGAACGCGAATCGCGGCCGTGCGCGGGGGTGACGCGTCGGGTCATCGGGGCCTTCTACGAGGTCTACAACGAGCTCGGGTTTGGGTTCCTAGAGTCGGTGTACCAGGAAGCGATGGCGATCGCGCTCGCCGACGCGGGGATGCGGTGCGAACGAGAGCCGTTGGTGTCCGTAGTGTTTCGAGGGCGGTCGGTCGGGGAGTTCCGTCCCGATCTCGTCGTGGACTCGGCAGTTGTGGTGGAACTCAAGGTGGTGCGCACGCTCGCGGCCGCCCACAACGTTCAGGTCATCAACTACTTGCGGGCTACCCGCTTCGAAGTGGGGCTGTTGCTGAATTTCGGTCCGACCGCGCAAGTTCGCCGTTTCGTCGTCTCGAATGCGCGCAAGCGCGTCCCGCATGATCTGCGTCCATCTGCGTGATCTGCGGCAAAAGGTCGTCACTCAGCCCGAGCGAACTTCGCCCGGGCCAGAAGTGTTCAATCAGCCAGTCCCCCACCCGCGCCGCGAACGAGTCTTGCAGCGCGGCGCGGGCAACGCGCGTTCAACTGGAGAGAGTGCATTGGCGTCCCACCCCGAAACCCTCGGCGCGCTCAAGAGCTCGCCGTACGCTGCGCCCGAGCGCCGGCTGCGGTCCGTCAAGGACGAGCTCCGGCAGAACCTGATCGAGAAGCTCAAGCAGGGCGGGCCGCTCTTCGCCGGCGTG
>CADCWN010000335.1 GCA_902806415.1 uncultured Thermomicrobiales bacterium
CCGCGTCGTAGAGGGCCAGCGCGGAGACCCCGTCCGGCAGGCGGACCCAGAGGGAGACCCCGCCATCGGGGACGGTCCAGCGCGCGCCGGGGGGCAGATGGCACTCTAGTGCGGCCAGCATCGCGTCGCGCCGCTCGCGGCAGCGGCGGCTGACCCCCAGGACATAGGAGCGGAGGCGGCGACTCTCGAGGCAGCGGTGGATGGCCCGCTGCACCAGCGAGCCGGAAGCGCGGTCGCTGGCCTGCTTGGCGAAGACGATCCGCCGCCGGTCCTCGCCGGAAGTCAGCAGATAGCCGAGGCGCAGGCCAGGCAGCATCACCTTGGAGAAACTGCTGACATAAATCACCCCATCGCCGCCCGGCAGCGCCTTCAGACGCGGGGCAGGCGCACCGCCATAGCGGAGTTCGCCATACGCATCCTCCTCCATGATCGGCAGCGCGTGATCGTTGGCGAGGGCCAGGAGCGCGTGGCGACGCGGGATGCTCATCGTGATCCCGGTCGGGTTGTGCGAGTTGGGGATCGTGATCAGCAGGCGCGGACGATAGCGCGCGAGCAGCGGCGCGAGGCGCGAGGGATCCATCCCCTCCGCGTCGAGCGGCACACCGATCAGCCGCACCCGATTCGCCTCGCAGGCGTCGAGAATACCCAGATAGGTCGGGCTCTCGGCGACGACGTAGTCGCCCGGCGCGGTCAGAGCGCGCAAGGTCAGGTCGATCGCTTGCTGCGCCCCGGAGGTGACGATGATTTCGTCCGGCGTGGCGGGCAGCCCGAGGCCGAGGAGGTGGCGGGCGATCGATGCGCGCAGCGGGCCATAACCCTCGGTCGCCTCGTAGCCCAGCGCCTCGGCCCCTTCCTCGCGCAGGGTCGCGTTGAGGGCGCGCTGGAGTTCGCCGACCGGGAAGAGATCGGCGGCGGGCGCGCCGAGGATGAACGAGATCTGGTCGGGTCGGCGATCGGGCCGCAGCGCCTCGCGCAAGACCTGGCGGGCGGTGATCGCTTCGCGGGTGACGATCGGCTCCCGATGGCCGGAAACCCAGGGGGACGTGGACACTGGCACGCTTGTCGCCGCGCCCGCCCACGGTTCCGCGACGAAGGTCCCCCGTCCGATGCGCGCTTCGAGCAACCCCTCCGCGGTCAGTTCGGCGTAGGCTTCCTCGACTGTGTGCCGACCGACGTGCAACTCGCCCGCCAGCGTGCGAATCGCGGGCAGGCGCTCGCCGGGTCGCAGATCGCCCGCCGCGACACGGTCGCGGAGGGTCGCGGCGATCCGCCGATATTGTGGCACCACGGGCGACGTCTGCGCGCCCTCATCCTGCCCCTTCACAACCCCTCGCCACTCCCCCTTTCAACGGCAGAGTGTACCATCGCCACCGCGCGGCGCGGGGCGAGCAAAGCGGCGCGCACCTACCAATACTGGTAGGTGCGCGCCACACCACTTTTCAGAGGGGTCGAAGCACGATCCTGATTAGACCGGGCGGTTGATCTCCAGTTGCCCTTGGAGGGCGTACATCGCCAGGCCGAGGAACGCCGCCAGGCCGAAGTAGGCCAGCGAGACGAGCAGACGCTGGCGCGGGGTCGCCTCGTAGTAGGCGCGGTCGGCGTGCCGGTTCCGCCAGCGGTTGAAGACCTCCATCCCGCCGACGATCAGGATGAAGCCGAGGATCAGGCTCTGGACCCGCAGGAAGAGGAGGAGCAACATCACCAGGCCGATCAGCCAACCCCAGAGGGAGATCGCCGCCATCGCCCGACCACCATCGAGCGGGCTGACCGGCAACAGGTTGAACAGGTTGAGCAGAAGCCCGGAATAGGCCAGCGCCAGGAAGATCGGCGTGCCGGTCGCCTGCCAGAGGATCAGGCTGCCGAGCGCCCCGAGACTCCCGAGGATCGGGCCACCAAGCGCCATCTGCGCCTCGGCAAAAACGTTCTTCGGCATCTCGCGCATCCCGATCACCGCGCCCATGAACGGCACGAAGAGGATCGGCGTCGTCTTGATCCCTTGCCAGCGCATCACGGCGGCATGACCAAGCTCGTGGATGAAGAGCAGGGCGATGAAGCCGACAGCGAACTGCCAGCCGAAGAAGAGCGCGTAGGCCCAGAGGCTGACGAACATCGAGCCGAAGGTGGTGAACGCCTTGAACTTGAAGATGACCGCCAGCCACTTCA
Source organism: uncultured Thermomicrobiales bacterium (assembly GCA_902806415.1). Taxonomy (GTDB): domain Bacteria; phylum Chloroflexota; class Chloroflexia; order Thermomicrobiales; family CADCWN01; genus CADCWN01. The sequence goes on from CADCWN010000335.1 coordinate 2,164, forward strand.
GCTTCGACAGCCCGAGCAGCAGGAACGGCCAGGTGCGCATCAGCCAACGGAACGCGGGCGAACGTCGCCACCCGCCTTCACCAGACCCGCCCCCCCCGGTTGTCGGGCGGGCAGAAGATTCGTCGGGTGGGGCGTACCAGCCGCGAGGCTCGGCCGAGGCGGCGCTCCCGTTGCCGCCCTGCCACTCCCAGGCCGGCGCGGGGTAGCCGGAGGCGGTCGGTACGAAACGTGGCGGCACCGGCGGTTGACCGGGGCCATCGGCGGGGGGTGCGGACCCTGGCGACTCCAGCGCGGGGGCGACGGTGAACGGAACATCGATCGCCGACTCGCGCGGACGCGAGGCGGGATCATCGGAGATGAGCGGGCGATAGGTGTAGTCCTCGTCGCGCCCTGGAGAATTGCCATCGGTATTGCGGGACTTGTCGTCCATCTGGATCTGCTTTCGCTTATGGAAGTTCAACGGGTTGTATCAAGGAACCCGACATGGTTAAGTATAACCGATCGCGGTGCGGCGCGGTGCCACCGAGGGCAATCTCTCTGCTATCTTTACGCGCGGGCGGGTGATCCGGTGACAGCACGCCACAGGAGCATATGGACGAGGACGAACGATCGGCGGGAGTTGCCGCAGAGCAGCGCGAATCCGGCGAGGGCGAGGGCGCGCCGCCGCCGCGCTGGCGCGCGCTCCTGCGCGAGCTGGCGGTGCGCCCGAGCAAGGGGAAAGGTCAGAACTTCCTGACCGATCGCGGGGTCGTGGCGCGGATCGCCGACGTGGCGGCGCTCGCCCCCGGCGGGGCCGTGGTCGAAGTCGGGCCGGGCCTGGGGATCCTGACGACCGAGTTGCTTGCCCGCGTCGGACCATCGGGGCGGGTGATCGCCGTCGAGTTGGACCGGCGGCTGGCGGCGTACATCCGCGAGGAGTTCGCCGACTCGCCCGCGCTCACGGTCGTCGAGGGCGACATCCTGCGCCAGCCGCCGGCGAAGCTGCTCGCGGTGGCGGGGGAGAACGTTCCTTATACGCTCGTCGCGAATCTCCCCTACAACATCACTTCCGCCGTCCTGCGCCACTTCCTCGATAGCGCGCGCCGCCCGTCGGCGCTCACAGTGATGGTGCAACGCGAGGTCGCCGAGCGGATCATCGCCCGCCCTCCGGAGATGAGTATCTTGGCGGTGGCGATTCAGTTCTACGGCACCCCGACAATCGCCCTGCGGATCGGCCCCGGTGCCTTCGTCCCGCGCCCGCAGGTGGATTCGGCGGTCCTCCATATCGCGGTCCACCCGACGCCACCGCTCCCGGACGCGGCGATCCCGGCCTTCTTCGCGATCGTGGGCGCGGGATTCGGCCAGCGACGCAAGCAATTGGGCAACAGCCTCGCGGCGGGGCTGCCGCTCGACAA
>CADCWN010000336.1 GCA_902806415.1 uncultured Thermomicrobiales bacterium
CTAGCGCCGACTTCAGTCGGCGGCCTCGGTGCCGCCGGAACGCTATTACCGGATCAACGAGTCAATCCCCATCAGGGGAGGGTCGCCGCCCGCATATTATCCGGTTCATCCGGATATTATCCGGTTCATCCGGAGGTGGCGGGGAGAGGTCACCCCGCCCCCCTCACCACCCACTCCCCGCGACACTCCCCACCCGCCCCCGCAATCCTCACCTCCAGCGGCACCGCGACCGCCGGGATCGTCGTCGGGAACCAGTGCCGCCCCGCCCGGACCACGATCAGCAACCCCTCCGCATTCCCCACCGCCGTGAACGTCTCGCTCGGCTCCCCGTAGACCGACAGGCCAAACTCCCGCCCCAACACCGCCACCGTCCCCGGCACATCCCCGGTCGGCAGCCCCACCTCGCTCAGATTGAGCATCTGCCCCGCGTCGAACGGCGCCGTCGCGCCATTCGCCAGCGTCTGCCGCGCGATCAGTTCCAAAATATTCCCCGCCGGATCGCGGAAATAGACCATCTGCGCCCGCCACCCCGCCGAGGCAAACTCATCCGCGCCGTCCTGCGTCAGCAGCGCCGCGCGTCTCGCCAGCCACCCCTTCGCCCCCGCCAACCGATTGCGCGGGATCGTGAAGGCGACGTGCTGCGGCGGGGTCGCGCCCGCGCCGACCCCTTCTGCGAACGTCAGCCGCGTCGTCCCCGCCCGCACGGTGAAGGAACCCGCCCCCTCCGCCACGACCGGCAACCCCAAGGTCTCGCCATAGAACGACCGCAGCGCGGCCAGATCGGCGGTCGGTATCCGCACATCCAGCAGTCGCATCGCCTCCCCCACGCCAACCCCGGCACCAACCCCGGCACCCCCACCGCCCAGTCTAGCCGCGCCCTCCCGTCACGTCCCCGACCAGGCGAACAGGCCCGCGCCGACCATCCCGACGCGTCCCCCCCGGCGCATCCGCCAGCCTGCCCCTCGCCCTGCGCCCGAGACCGCGCCCGCCCACGCCGGGGATGTTTGCAAACGTGGGTGGCGGGACGACGGGCGGGCGTATGCAATACGCCCCTACGCCCCACCGCACTGCCATGCGTCACAGGGGCGCGGCGTCCCTGGCGTCAGGACACGAGCGCATCTGCCGAACGCCGACCACCGCCGGTTGTAGGGGCATATTGCATACGCCCAACCCACCCCAGGGATTCCGTCGATGTTCGCGGACGGGCGAGGCCGTTGGGCGTATGCAATACGCCCCTACGACCCACCATCCTGCCCGCACACCACCGCCCTTCTATCCCCCGCGCCCCCCTCCCCGCCGCCCTCCGTATCTCCGCGTCTCCTGTTCCGTCTCTACTACCGCCTGCCGCCTGCCGACTGCCCACCGCCCACTGCCCACCGTGTCTGGCACGTTTCTTGCATATCCTCCGCGCGGGAACGCATCCGTATCGCTCGACCTCGCGCGCATTTGCCCGGCTCCGGTGCCGGGCCGCACGGCGTGCGGCGGGCGCGATCGTTACCTGCGGCAGCAGGACAACACTGAACAATGTAGCGAGAAACGAGCGACCGATGACAGCGACAACGATCTGGAGCGGCAAGCCCTACCCGCTCGGCGCGACCTGGGATGGCGAGGGGGTCAACTTCGCGATCTTCTCCGAGCGCGCCGCCGGGGTGGAACTCTGCCTCTTCGACAGCCCCGACGCCCCGATGGAATCGGTGCGCATCCCGATCGCCGACCACACCGATCAGGTCTGGCACTGTTACCTGCCCGGCGTGCGCCCCGGCCAGCTCTACGGCTACCGCGTCCACGGACCCTACGAGCCCCACAATGGCCTGCGCTTCAACCCGCGCAAATTGCTGATCGATCCCTACGCCAAGGCCCTCAGCGGCGACATCCGCTGGGACGACGCCGTCTACGGCTACACGATCGGCAGCCCCGACGCGGACCTCTCCTTCGACGAGCGCGGCAGCGCGCCGTTCATGCCGCGCTGCGTCGTGATCGACCCCGCGTTCGATTGGGGCGACGACCGCACCCCCAACACCCCGCTGCACGAGTCGATCATCTACGAGCTGCACGTCAAGGGCTTCACCAAGCTGCACCCCGCCGTGCCGAAACCGCTGCGCGGCACCTACGCCGGCCTCGCCTACCCCCCGGTCGTGCGCTACATCAAATCCCTCGGGATCACCGCCGTCGAGCTGCTGCCGATCCACCAGTTCGTGGACGACCGCCACCTCGTCGAGCGCGGGCTGCACAACTACTGGGGCTACAACACCCTCGCCTACCTCGCCCCCCACGCCGCCTATAGCAGCAGCGGCGACGCGGGCGAGCAGGTCCGCGAATTCAAGGCGATGGTCAAGGCGTACCACGCCGCCGGGATCGAGGTCATCCTCGATGTCGTCTACAACCACACCGCCGAGGGGAATCATCTCGGCCCCCACCTCTCGATGAAGGGGATCGACAACCCGGTCTACTACCGCCTCACCGCCGACCAGCGCTACTACATGGACTACACCGGCACCGGCAACAGCCTCAACGTCCTCCATCCGCGCACCCTCCAGCTGATCATGGACAGCCTGCGCTATTGGGTCCTCGAATGCCACGTCGATGGCTTCCGCTTCGACCTCGCCGCCACCCTGGCGCGCGGCCTCTACGAGGGGGACCGCCTCTCCGCCTTCTTCGATGTGATCCACCAGGACCCGGTGCTGTCGCAGGTCAAGCTGATCGCCGAGCCGTGGGACATCGGCCCCGGCGGCTACCAGGTCGGCAACTTCCCGATCCTCTGGGCCGAGTGGAACGGCAAATATCGCGACACCGTCCGCCGCTACTGGAAGGGCGACGACTCCCAGGTCGCCGAGATGGCCTACCGCCTCAGCGGCTCCAGCGATCTCTACCAGGCCGACGGCCGCCGCCCCTACGCCTCCATCAACTTCATCACCGCCCACGACGGTTTCACCCTGCGCGACCTCGTCTCCTACAACGAGAAGCACAACGAGGCCAACGGCGAGGGGAACAACGACGGCGACAACAACAATGAATCGTGGAACTGCGGCGTCGAGGGGCCGACCGACAACCCGGAGATCAACGCCCTCCGCGCCCGGCAGCAGCGGAATATGCTGGCGACCCTCATCCTCTCGCAGGGGGTGCCGATGCTCGTCGCCGGCGACGAGCGCGGCCGCACGCAGGGGGGCAACAACAACGCCTACTGCCAGGATAACGAGGTCGGCTGGGTCACCTGGGATCTCGGCGAGGCGGAGCGCGAACTCCTCCTCTTCACCCAGCGCTTGATCGCCCTCCGCAAGGAGCACCCCGTCCTCCACCGCCGCTCCTTCTTCCAGGGGCGCAGCATCCGGGGCGACGAGATCAAGGATATCGAGTGGTATCGCCCCGATGGTGGCGAGATGACCGACGATGAATGGAACAGCGGCTTCGTCCGCGCGATCGGCCTCCTGCTCAACGGCGGGATCATGGAGGAGCGCGACGAGCGCGGTCGACCGCTCACCGATGACGTCTTCTTCCTGCTGCTCAACGCCGGCCACGAGCCGCTCGCCTTCACCCTGCCGGGCGCGGCCGATGGCCCCGACTGGGAGGTCGAGCTCGACACCGCCAGCCCGCGGAACGGCCACGGCGGGTACCGCCCCGGCGGCAGCTACGCGGTCGGTGCCCGCTCGCTGGTCGTCCTCTGCCAGCCGACCGCGCGCCCCACCGTCGACGACAACGCCCTGACCGAGACGCTCGACACCACCGAGGCGGCCACCACCTTCGCCTCCCTGGTCGACGGCGAGCACACGATCACCGGCAACGTGATGACGATCGCCAGCCTCTGGAGCGCCGAGCTCGGCAACGTGCGTGATCTCAAGATCTACCTCCCCCCGAGCTATGTCGACGAGGAGCGGCGCTACCCCGTCATCTACATGCACGATGGCCAGAATCTCTTCGACGAAGCCACCGCCTTCGCCGACGAGTGGGGGGTCGATGAGACGATGGAGGCGCTGGCCGGGGAGGGGATCGAGGCGATCGTCGTCGGCATCCCCAATATGGGGACCGAGCGCCTCGACGAGTACAGCCCCTTCATCGACGCACGGCTCGGCGGCGGGCGCGGCGAGGATTACCTCGCCTTCGTCGCCGGGACGCTGAAGCCGTATGTGGACGCCAGCTTCCGCACCCTCCCCGACGCCGCGCACACCGGCATCTTCGGCTCCTCGATGGGCGCGCTGATCTCCCTCTACGCCTTCTTCCGCCATGATGACGTCTTCGGCTTCGCCGGGGCGATGAGCCCGTCCCTCTGGTTCGCGGACGGCGCGATCTTCCCCTTCATCGAGGAGTCCGAGCGCCCCGTCGGGCGGCTCTACATCGACACCGGCACCGAGCACGGCGAGCCCTCACTCGCGGAGACCCGCCGCCTGCGCGACCTCCTGCAAGGGCGGGGCTACGCGACCGCCGACACCCTCCGCTACGTCGAGGACGAGGGCGCGGGCCACAACGAGGCCGCCTGGGGCGCGCGCCTCGCCGACGCCATCCGCTTCCTCCTCGCGCCCGTCCCCGTCCCCGCCTGAGACGCCAGCGGGCAGACCCGCCGCGCCGCGCGCAACACCCCGGCGTAAGGTGGGGAGGCTACGGTCGAGCTGGGCGATTCGTAACAGGCTGACCCGGCCTCGGGGCACGAGCGAGGGTGGGCAACGACGGCCCACCCTCGCGGTTCAACTTGTGGCACGCGCTGCTCTCAGTGCCCGCTGTCGGGTGGCGGGCCGAGGATGTCGACACCGTACTGCCGCGCGGCCTCCATGACCTTGTCCATGTCGGGCGGCCCCGGTGGCGGGGGAGCCGGCGCGCGCGCCGGCTCCCCCGCCGCACGCATGAAGCGCTCGTGCTGCGCGGTGGTCAGATCGAGGTAGCGTGCGGTCGCCGACTCGACCCGGAAGGCGTGGGGGACGCCGGCCGGGATGTGGACGAACGCCCCCGCCGCGGCCCGGAAGGGCGGTTCATCGCCCAGCCAGAACGTCATCTCCCCCTCGAGCACGTAGAACGACTCGTCGTCGGCCGGCTGGGTGTGCCACGGCGTCGCCACCCCGCCCGGGCCGACCTGCTCGACGAGCGCGAAGCGCCCGCCCGTCTGCGCCGCCGCCGCCTTGACCGTCAGCAGCGTGCCGAAGAACCACAGCGCCTCCCCCTCTGCGGGGGCCAGCGCGTGCCTGATCTGTGCGGTGTCCATGCGATGTTCCTTCCACTTGTGATGACGAGGTGTCCTGGTGCGACCCAGCTAGTCGGTGATGATGGGGTTCGGCGGCAGGCAGCGATCCTGCGGCTCGACGGGGTTCGGCGGGAGGAGGGTGGCCACGACCGACTGCACGTCACCGCGGAGGGCGGCTGCGGTGTCGGTGTCGATGCTCGCGGCCACGGCGAGCCCGGTCACCTGCCGATCCAGCGCGCCCAGTACACCGACTGCGGCGCAGACGTTCGGCGCGGTGCCGACAGCGAGGGCCGCCGCCCGGTCCGCCTTCACCAGGAGCGCGGGCTGGTAGGGGGCGGCCACGCGCGCGACGATGCCGGCGCGCAGAGTGGCGAACGCCTGCGCGGCGACGCTGTCGTCGAAGATGTCGCTCGCCCCGGCGGGCACTCCGGGCGCGGGGGCGAGGGTGGCGAGGGCCAGGAGCGCCAGGGCGAGGATGGCGCGGGCGACGGGGGCGCGGGCGACGGGGATGCGGGGCATGGCTTCCCTCCTGCTGCGAATCGGCGGACGCCCCGGCGGGCACCGTCCTGGCGTGCCCCGGGCGGCGCGCGCCGCCCTCGGGTCGCCTACCCCGCACTATGCGGGGCGTCGCGGCCGAAAGCCATACCACATTTGTGGTATTCCATCCGCCGTGCCGGGCGGTATACTGGTTGCTCCGGATACTGCTGCTGCGGGGAGGGGGCGATGGAGACGCGGGCGGTGCTGGCGCGGCGGGAGCGCGACCTGGTGCGGCTGTGCCACGCGGGGCTCGACAGCCGCCGCTTCCAGCTCGCAGCCCAGCGCCAGCTGTGGCGGCTCATCCCCACCGAGGCCTATTTCTGGGCGACCACCGACCCGGCGACCGTCCTGGCGACGAGCGCCGTGTCGGAGGACATCCCCGAGGCGGCCGTCCCGCCCCTGTGGGCCAATGAGCTCCTGGAAGACGACGTCAACAAGTTCGCGCAGCTCGCGCGCGCCGCCCGACCGGTCGGGCACCTCCACGGTTCCACCGGCGGCGAGCCGGACCGCAGCGCGCGCCACTGAGAGATATTTCGCGCCGTCGGGCTGGGGGACGAGCTGCGGGCGGCGCTGGTGGCGGGCGGGCGGTGCTGGGGCGTCCTCTGCCTCAACCGCGCGCTGGGCAGCCGGCCCTACGCGGCGGAGGATGCCGCGCGCCTCGCGCGCCTCGCGCCGCACCTGGCCGAGGGGCTGCGCGCGGGGCTCCTGCTGGAGCACGCGGACGCGGTCGCGGCGGACGAGGTGCCGGGGCTGCTCCTGCTCGCCGCGGACCTCGCCATCATCGCCACGACCCCGGCGGCGGAGCGCTGGCTGGCGGAGCTGCCCGACTGGCCGCGGCGACGCGACCTGCCCAACGCGGTGCTCGTCGTGGCGGCGCGGCTGCGGGCGCTGGAGCGGGAGGCGGGCGACGCCCCGCCCGCGATGCCGCGGATGCGCGTGCGCGCGGCGAGCGGCCGCTGGCTGGTGCTCCACGCCTCACGCCTGGCGACCGGGACCCCGGCGGGTGCCATCGCGGTCATCATCGAGGTGGCCCGACCGGTGGAGGTCGCGCCCCTGGTCCTGGCCGCCTACGGGCTGAGCGAGCGCGAGATGCAGGTCGCCGAGCTCGTCCTGCGCGGGCTGCCCACGCGCGAGATCGCCGCCGCGCTCGCGCTGGCCGCCCCCACGGTGCAGCAGCACCTCAAGGCGGTCTTCGACAAGACCGGCGTGGGCAGCCGACGCGAGCTGGTCGCGCAGATCTTCGGCCAGCACTACGCCCCGCGCCTGGCGGCCGGGACGAGCATCGGCCCCGACGGCCGGTTTGCCCCCGAGTAACACGGCTAGCGAGCATGGGCCGCCAGGCCCGCTCGCGGCTCAACCTGTCGAAAGAAAACCTGCACAGCTGGTCTCTGCGGGCCGTGGGAGCCCGCAGGACCGCCCGCCGGCCCCATTCCGGGCGTTCCAGGCGCGAGGGTTACCCGTCGCTGCCACGCTGAGGGCTCACCCGCGACTTTTCAACACCCTGACCCCTATACGAAGACGCGGGCGGGGCCGTCATGGCCCCGCCCGCGCTTATGGTGAACGGAGGGGTGATTCGGTGCGCGGTCACTGGCGAGACGATACCGCCGACTGAAATCCCTGGGCCGTCCCCTCACCCCCCACGCCATACCAATACTCCCCACCACCCAGGACCTTCGCACCATACCGCCATTTGGCAAGGTGCAGTACACTATGGGCAACTGTCGCGCAATCGTCGCCCCTGGCCGTTTATCCCAGGCATCGTGGTACACGATGCCGGACCATGCTCGATCGGGATGACCATGCGCCTGACCGTCCCCGGACGCGGTACGCCACCCTGGCTCGCCTATCTCCTGCTCGGGTTGCTGGCGGTCGGGTTCCTCCCCCTCCTCCCCTACGCGACCCGGAACGGGGCCTACGCCGCCCTGGGCGGCTCGGCGGTCGTCGCCATCCTCCTGGGCGTGCGCCTCCACCGCCCCGCGCACCGCCGCCCGTGGCTCCTCCTCGCCCTCGGCGACGGGCTCGCGGTCAGCGGCGACGTGATCCGCGCCTACCACGAGCACGCCCACGGGATCGCGAACCCGCCCCCGTCCCTCGCGGACGCCCTCTACCTGGGTGGCTACGGCGTCTTCTGCCTCGGTGTCCTGCTCCTCATCCGCAGCCACGCGGGGGGCTATACCAGCGCCGCCCTGATCGACACCGCGATCATCGCCAGCGGCGTCGGGCTCGTCGTCGGGGTCTTCCTGATTGGCCCGCATCTGGCCGCTCCCGACCGACCGCTGCTCGACCAGCTGATCGCCAGCGCTTACCCCTTGATCGATCTCCTGATCCTCGCGGCGGCGGTGCGGCTGGCCTTCGGCTTTAAGCGGCTCACGATCAGCCTGTCGCTGCTCATCCTCGCCCTCGCCATCGGTTTCGGCACCGATATCGCCTACACCATCCTCGCGGTGCGCGGCCAGCACCAGACCGGCCACCCGATCGGGGCCGGCTGGCTCCTCGCCTTCATCCTCCACGGCGTCATCGCCCTCCACCCGTCGATGCGCCGCGCCCCCGAGCCACTGGACCCGGGGAACGATCTCCCCGCCGGTCGCCTGCCGCTGCTGGCGACCGCCGCGATCGTCGGCCCCGCGACGGTCGCGATCCAGATGGCCCGCGGGGAACCGCTCAACGTGATGGCCGTCGTCGCCATCTCCGCCGTCCTCTTCCTGCTCGCCCTCGGCCGCCTGCGGCTCCTCACCAACGAACTGCGCGGGCGCGAGGCGCGCTTCCGCGCGCTCGTCCAGCACGGGGCAGATGGGGTCGGCATCGTCGATGCGGCGGGGATCACGCGTTACAGCAGCCCCGCCACCAGCACGATCATCGGCATCGCCCCCGAGGAGATGATCGGCACCAACGCCTTCGCCCACATCCACCCCGACGATCAGGCGACCGCCCACACCATCTTCGCGGAACTCCTCGCCAGCCCGGGGGCCACCCGGATGTGTACCCTCCGCGTCCAACACGCGGACGGGGCCTGGCGGCGACTCGAGGTGCGCGGCACCAATCTCCTCGCCGAACCGGGGGTCGACGGCATCGTTATCAACTACCGCGACATCACCGCCCGCGCGCGCGCCGAGGCCCTGCTCGCGGGGCAGGCCGACATCCTGGAGCGGATCGCGCAGGACGCCCCGCTGGCCGCGACCCTGGAAGCACTGGCGCGCCAGGTCGAGGCGCTGGGGACCGGGGCGCTCGTCTCGGTCAGGCTGCTGGAGGAGGGCGGGACAACCTTGCGCTGCGTCGCGGCAGCGGGCCTCCCCGCCGACTTCGCGGCGGCGACGGTCCGCATCCCCGTCGGCGAGGGGGGCGGCGCGTGCGGCACCGCCGCCGCGCGGGGCCGGGCGGTGATCACCGCCGACATCGCCACCGACCCGCTCTGGGACGATTACCGCGATTTCGCCCTCGCCCAGGGGCTGCGCGCCTGCTGGTCGCTCCCGATCCTCCCCCTGGGGATCGGCGGGCCTGACGCGGCGGGTCGCCCGCTCGGCACCTTCGCCGTCTACTACACCGCGCCCTGCCAGCCGGGCGAGGCCGAATGGCAGGCGCTCGGTCGCTCGGTGGGGCTCGCCGCGCTGGCGATCGAGCGCGACCGTGCGGCGGCGACGCTGCGCGACAGCGAGCGTGACTACCGGGTCTTGCTGGAACAGGCGGCCGACGCCATCCTGATCTTCGATGGGTCGGGCCGCTTCGTGCGCGTGAACGCCCAGGCGTGCGCGCTGACCGGCTACAGTCGCGCCGAACTCCTCACGCGCACCATCGCCGACATCACCCCCCCCGCGGAGCGCGCGGCGATCGCGGCGCGGCTCGCCTCGCTCGGCATCGAGACGCGCACCACCGAGCGCCTGCTGCGACGTAAGGATGGCGGCATCCTCTCGACCGAGAGCAGCGCGGTCCGGCTGGAAGACGGTCGCGTGCAGATCATCATCCGCGACATCACCGCGCGCCGGGGGGTGGAGGCGGCGCGGCGCGCGGCGGAGAGGCGCTATCGCGCGCTGGTGGAGCAAATCCCGGCGATGACCTACATTGCCGACTACGACGAGGTCGGGCGCACCACCTATATCAGCCCGCAGGTCGAGCCCCTCCTCGGCTACACCCCGGAGGAATATCTCGCCGACCCCCGCAAGTGGGTCACCGCGCTCCATCCGGAAGACCGCGCGCGCGTCCTGGCGTCCATGGCCGACGCCCGCGCGCGCGGCGGGTCCGTGGGGCTCGAGTACCGCCTCCTGGCGCGGGATGGCCGGACCGTCTGGGTGCGCGACGAGATCGCCATCCTGCGCGACGAGGATGACCGCCCGATCGCCCTCCAAGGGCTCCTGCTCGACATCACCGCGCGCCAGGCGGCGGAGGTGGCGCTGCGCGAGAGCGCCGAGAGCTTCGAGAGCCTCCTCCAGAACACCGCCGAGGGGATCGTGATCACCGAGGAGGGGCGGATCGTCGCCATTAACCGCGCCTATAGCGAGCTCCTGGGCTACGAGTTGAGCGATGTCCTGGAAATTGAGGCGCGCGATCTGGTCGTCCCGGACGATCGCGCGACCGTCGCGGCGCACATCCGGGACGGCTATGAGCAGCCCTACGAGGTGGCGCACCGCCGCAAGGATGGCTCGACCCTGGTGACGGAGCTCATCGGGCGCGCGTTCCGCTACGGTGGCCGCCCGGCGCGGCTGACCACCGTGCGCGACATCACCGCGCGCAAGGCAGCGGAGGCGGCGCTGCGCGAGCGGGACGAACGTTTCCGCCTCGTCGCCCGCGCCACCAACGACGCGATCTGGGACTGGGATCTCACCACCGACGACCTCTGGTGGAACGAGGCGATCCGGGTCATCCTCGGCTACGAGCCGGGGCGGATCGGCCCTCGGATCGACTGGTGGGAGGCGCATGTCCACCCGGATGATCAGGCCAGGGTGGTCGGCGGGCTCCGCGCCGCGATCACCGGTGGCGCGGAGCACTGGTCGGCCGAGTATCGCCTCCGCCGCGCCGGGGGCAGCGACACGATCGTCCTCGATCGCGGCTTTGTCCTGCGCGACGAGGCAGGGCGCGCGATACGGATGCTCGGCTCGATGCAGGACATCACGGCGCGCAAGCGGGCGGAGGAGGAGGCGCGCCGCCGGGCGCGGGAGTTGGCCCTCCTCGATCGGGTGCGCACCACCCTGGCGAGCGAGCTCGACCTCGACACGATCCTGGATGCGCTCGTGACGGCGGTCGCCGCGACCTTTAATACGATGATCGTCGAGGTCGCGCTCGTGGAAGGGGACCGGCTGGTCGGCCAGGCCCACACGATCCCGGGTCGGCGGCGACTGACGCTGCCGCTCACGGCGGGGGTCATGGGTCGGTGCGCCGGGATCAGCCAGCCGATCCTGATCCCCGATGTGCGCCTGGACACGGCGTTCGTCGGCGATCCGGCCTGGGAGGGCTCGGAGATCTGCGTGCCGCTCGTGGTGGGGGCGCGACCGTCGGCGTCCTCAACGTCGAGCGACCGGGCGATCCGCCCCTCGATGGGGCCGATCTCGCCCTCCTCACGGCCCTCGGCGAGCAGGCGGCGCTCGCCGTCGGGCGCGCCCGCCTCCACGCGGCGCTCGCCGCGAGCGAGGCGCGCCACCGCGCGGTTGTCGATACCGCCTTCGACGCCATCATCACCATGAGCGCCGACGGTCGCATCGAATCGTTCAACGGGGGGGCCGAGCGGATGTTCGGCTACGCGGCGGGCGAGATCCTCGGCGCGCCGCTGACGGTCCTGATGCCGGAGCGTTTTCAGGGCGCGCACGAGGAGGGGTTCGCGCGACATCTCGCGGACGGTACGACACGGATCATCGGGCGCCCGGTCGAGTTGATCGGGCGCCGCAAGGACGGGACGGAGTTCCCATCGGAGGCGGTGATTGCCCAGGTGCAGATCGATGGTGAACGGTTCTACACCGGCATCATGCGCGACGTTTCCGAGCGCAGCGCCTACGAGTCGCGGCTCCAGTACCAGGCGTTCCACGACCCGCTGACCGATCTGCCTAATCGCGCCCTCTTCCTCGATCGCCTCGGCCACGCCCTCGCGCGCGCCCGGCGCGACGGGCGGCGCAGCGCCGTCCTCTTCCTGGACCTCGACCGCTTCAAGGATATCAACGACAGCTGCGGGCACGACGCGGGAGACCGCCTGCTGGTCGCGGCGGCGGCGCGGCTGCGAGGCTGCCTGCGCGACGAGGATACCCTCGCCCGGCAGGGGGGCGACGAATTCACGATCCTGCTCGAAGAGGTGGCCGACGCGGAGGCAGCGGCGCTGGTGGCCGAGCGCCTCGCGGCCGCCCTGGATGCCCCGTTCCCGATCGGAGGGCAGGACCACCGGGTCACCGCCAGCATCGGGGTCGTCCTGACGGACGGCACCTACAGCCGCCCGGAAGACCTGCTGCGCGATGCCGATATCGCCATGTACCGGGCCAAGGAGGCGGGGAAGGCGCGCCACGCCGTCTTCGACCCGGCAATGCAAGCGGGCCTCGTGGCGCGCCTGGAACTCGAGCGCAACCTGCGCCACGCCATCGCGGCGGGTGACTTCGCCCTCCACTACCAGCCGATCGTCGATCTCCGCACCGGCGCGATCCTGCGGGTCGAGGCGCTGGTCCGCTGGCACCACCCGCAGCGCGGGCTCGTCCCCCCGGGGGAATTCATCGCCCTCGCCGAGGAGACCGGGCTGATCCGCCCGCTCGGTCGTTGGGTGCTGCGCGAAGCCTGCCGCCAGGCGCGCGCCTAGGAACTGGCCGGCACGCCGACGACGATCGCCGTCAACCTGACCGCCCATGAGTTCCAGCAGGCGGCGCTGACCGACGAGATCCTGGCCGCGCTCGCCGAGGCGGGGCTGGCCCCCCAGCATCTGGCCCTCGAGATCACTGAGAGCGTGGCGATGCACGACGCCGCTAGCACCGTCATCACCCTGGCGGCGCTGCGCGCGCACGGCGTCCGCGTGGCGATCGACGATTTCGGGACCGGCTTCTCCTCCCTGAGCTACTTGCAGCGCCTGCCGGTCGATACGCTGAAGGTCGATCGCAGCTTCATCAACGGGCTGGGGCACGACCAGGAGAACACCGCCATCGTCGAGGCGATCATCACCCTGGCGCACCCCCTCGGCCTCCAGGTTGTCGCCGAGGGGGTGGAAACGACCGCGCAGGCCGCGCAGCTCCGCGCCCTCGGGTGCGAGTTGGCTCAGGGCTACCTCTACTCCCGCCCTCTGCCCGCCGTCGACCTCTGCGGGCTCCTCCACGCCGCCAATGCCGCGCTGCCACTGGCCGTGTAGGCGGCCCGCGCGCCGTGATGTGGGCGGCGGGGCGGGGGCAGGGCGGCGAGGGTTACCAAAGTTTGGTAAAGGCGGCAAGCGTAGCAGGCGGCTGAACCCCGAGACTGCGCTCGGGAGCAAGGCCGCGCCTCGCGGGCCTGCGGCCACGAAGCCGCCCTACGGCGGCTGAGGACAACACCGGCAGTGCCTCACATGATAGGCACGCGCGGCATCAGTCCAGCCCGCGCAAGCGGGTGTACCCTGCGCGGGTAGCAGGGCTTTGTGGCCGCAGGCCCGCGAGGCGCGGCTGATGGCGATGGCGAACGTGATCGGCCTATGCGCGGACCTAACCGCCGCAGGGCGGTCGTGGTCCCCTGCCGGGTCAGGGGATTCGTGGCGCGCACGCCCCCAGGCGCGGTCGTGGTCCCGAGCGGGGTCTCGGGATTCAACCACCTGCCATGGCCCGCTTAAGTTCGCCACCGCCATCAGTCGCCAGCCCCCTCGCACCGCCGACTACCGACTGCGACTGCCGACTGCCGACCCCTCCCCGCCTTATCGAGGGTCAGCAGGTAGCTCGTCGATTCGCGGATCTCCTGCAACCCGGCACCGAGCGCGATGGCGAGGAGCCACGGCAGGTGCCGCAGCCAGGCGATCCCGACCATGAGCAGCGCCAGGCCGGTGATGATCCGCCGGAAGCCACGCAACCAGGCGACGATATCGACGTGCCGCCGCGTCGGATTCGGCATCCCCTGGAGACCATGCACCGTCAGCGCCACGCCGAGGGCGACCAGGGCGAGCGCCGGGCCATGCCGCCAGGGGAGGGTGAAGAAGGTGTCCATCCGCGCCCCCTTTCCTTACGTCGGGCTTTGTGCTGTCAGCCCGATCCCCGCCGGACCACAAGGTCAGCATAGCGCCCGCGCCGCCGCGCGGCGATTACCGGCGAGGTAATGGTGGCAGAGCTAGTCGGGCCTCCTCATCGCCTAGAGACTGTTATGCACTTTTTTCAGTGATTGGTGCTACAGATGATAGCACACGGGGTAACTTCGCGTCAGATCGCGCCGCTCCTGCTGCCGATTGGCGGGCCGGACCAGACCTCCATCACGCTGCTGTGCCGACC
>CADCWN010000337.1 GCA_902806415.1 uncultured Thermomicrobiales bacterium
GCCAGGTGGGGGCTGTGGCTCCCGCAGACGTGGAACGAGGTGCAGGCGGTCTTCTGTGGCCTGCTGCTGCTCGCCATGACCCTGCCCGCCGCCGTTATCGGGTGGACCGAGCCGGACTTGCCCGTTGAGGCGGACTGACGCGCCCGCCCCGCGGACCCTCTCGATCCCATGGACAAGGACGATGCCCCTGGGCAAGTACTTCTCCCGTGCCCCGACGCCGAGGACCGCGCCACAACCTGCCACTCGGCTGAGGAGTGACCGCTAGTAGGCGTCGCTCACATCTTACCGATCACGGCAGCGGGGATAGAAGTGCAAGGACTCCTCAGCGTGACCATACGTACGCCTATCCGAGCACACGTTTGGGGGATTGCGCGCCCGCCCTTACGGTGATATTGTACGGTCACACAGGCCACCCCTCGGCTGAGGAACAGTTCTTGCATTGCGCCCTGACACGACGTCGCGCCGGGCGACGGAGAGTACGCACACCGCCATTGGGGATCGTGGTCACGCGGGGAGAGGGCGGCATATGGCGGATTGGCGAGACTATGGAGCGCCTGACGGAACAGGGGTCGGGCATCCGATCGTGGCCGGGACGCTGCGCATCTTGCGCGGCTGCCACAGCCCGCAGTTGGGCAACAGCCGCGATATTCTCGTCCACTTGCCCGCCTCCTATGCCTCCGGCGAGCGTCGCTACCCGGTCATCTACATGCACGATGGGCAGAACCTCTTCGATCCGCACACCAGCTACGCGGGCGAGTGGGGCGTGGATGACGCCCTGGCGAGCCTGGATGATTGCGACGCGGAGGCGATCGTCGTGGGGATCCCGAATAGCGGCGTGCGGCGCCTCGACGAATACAGCCCCTTCCCCGATCTCCGTCTCGGCGGCGGCGACGGCGACGCCTATCTCTCGTTCGTCATCGACACCCTCAAGCCGGCCATCGACGCCGACTTCCGCACGCGGCCCGAACGCGAGCACACCGGCATGCTCGGCGCCTCGATGGGCGGGTTGATCTCCCTCTTCGCCCTGTTTGAGCGGCCCGAGGTCTTCGGCTTCGCCGGGGTGATGAGCCCATCCCTCTGGTTCGCGGACGGCGCGATCTTCCGCTACGTGCAGGACTCACCCTATGTGCGCGGTCGACTCGCCCTCGATGTCGGCACCGGCGAAGCTCCGGTGATGGTGCGCGATGCCCGGCGGCTCCACGACCTCCTCATCGAGAAGGGCTATCGCGCGGGACAAGAATTGCGCTACGCCGAGGACGAAGGCGCGGGACACAACGAGGCCGCCTGGGGTGGTCGCGTCTGCGATGTCTTGCGCTTCCTCCTCGTCGGTGCCGCCGCCCCAGCCCTCGCGTTCGCGGCGGACTGAGCGCGACCGCCGCCCCCGGCACTCGCCCCGTTTGCCGCGCACACGCCCCTTCTGCGAAGATACTCCCCGCTGGGCTCTGCCGACCGTGGGGTAGCTTCGCCGGAGGGGATGACCATGAGCGCGAATCCGCTGACCGTCCTCTGCCTCGCCGGGTACGAGAAAGGCCACGAGTTCCTGCGCGAGTTGAAACGCCAGGGCTGCCGCGTGATCCTGATCACCGCGACCGGTCTCGAAGGGGCCGACTGGCCGCGCGAGAGTATCGACGAACTCTTTTTCCTCCCCGATATGTACGACCTCAACGCGATGATCAACGGCGTCAGCTACCTCGCGCGCACGATCGCCTTCGACCGGATCGTCGCGATCGATGACTTCGATGTGGAGACCGGCGCGGCCCTGCGCGAGCATTTCCAGATGCCCGGCCTCGGCACCACCGTCGCGCGCCGCTTCCGCGACAAGCTCGCGATGCGCACGGCGGCGCGCGATGCCGGGATCCCCGTCCCGGACTTCATCGGCGTCTTCAATCGCGCCGCGCTCGGCGCCTGGCTGGCGCGCGTCCCCGCGCCATGGGTGCTGAAACCGCGCGGCGAGGCCGCCGCGTCGGGGATCACCGTCCTGCACCATCAGGACGAGTTCTGGCCGCGACTCGACCCGCTCGGCGATCGGCAATCGCTGCACCTCCTGGAACGCTACGTCCCCGGCGAGGTCTACCATGTCGATTCGGTCGTCTACGGTGGCGAGGTGCGCCTCGCCGAGGTCCACCAGTACGGGCGTCCGCCGCTCGACATCATGCACGGGGGCGGGATCTTCGTCACCCGCCGCGTGCCGCGCGGCTCGGCGGACGAGTCGGCGCTGCGCGAGATAAACGCCCGCGTGATCGCCGCGCTCGGGCTGGCCAACGGCGTCACGCACGCCGAGTACATCAAGGGCGAGGCGGACGGGCAACTCTACTTCCTGGAAATCGCCGCGCGCGTCGGCGGCGCGAATATCGCCGAGACGGTCGAGGCGGCCAGCGGGATCAATCCCTGGCGTGAGTGGGCACGGATCGAGATCGCTGGCGCGGGGGGCGACTACACGCTGCCATCAGCGCGCGAGGACCACGCTGGCGTCGTGATCTCCCTTGCCCGCCAGGAGGAGCCGGACACCGCGCAGTTCGCCGACCCCGAGATCGTCCACCGCCTGACGAAGCGGCACCACGTTGGCTTTGTGGTCGCCGCGCCCGACCACGAGCGCGTCCAAGCCCTCCTCGACGATTACGCCGCGCGGATCGCGCGCGACTACAGTGCTTCGCTGCCCGCGCCCGACCGCCTGCGCCTCGCCGCCGATCAGCGGTAGGGCGGCGACCCACCCCTACAAGGGAGGGTGGGGACGACCGGGGCTGACCCGGCGGGCATTGGTGGGACAGGACGATGGGGAGTAGCGGGGAAAGAGGGATTATGGCCGATGCGATGCCGAGCGGGATCCTCCGCGTGGGTATCCTGGGCAGCGGGTTCATGGCGAACTTCCACCTCCAGGCGTTCGTTGGCGTGCGCAACGCGCAGATCGCGGGTGTCTTCAGCCCGACTGCCGCCAATCGTGAGGCGTTCGCGGCGCGCGCGAACGCGCTGGAACTCGGGCCATGCGTCGCCTACGACTCGGTCGAGGCGCTGGTGGCCTCGCCCGAGATCGACGCGGTCTGGCTCTGCGGCCCGAACGACACCCGCCTGGCGCAGATGCGCGCGATCCATCGCACCATCAAGGAGGGGCGCGGGACGCTGCGCGGCGTCGCCTGCGAGAAGCCGCTCGGGCGCGATCTCGCCGAGGCGCGCGAGATGGTGCGCCTGGTCGAGGGTGCGGGGCTCAATCACGGCTACCTCGAGAATCAGGTCTTCGCCCCGGCGGTCCAGCGCGGCAAGGAGATCATCTGGCGGCGTGGCGTGCCGGGCGCGGGGCGACCGTACCTGGCCCGCGCCGCCGAGGAGCACAGCGGCCCGCACAAGCCCTGGTTCTGGCAGGGCGACCGCCAGGGCGGTGGCGTCCTCTCGGACATGATGTGCCACAGCGTCGAGGTCGCGCGCTTCCTGCTGACCCCGCCCGATCGCGGACGCGACAGCCTGACGCTGACCAGCGCGAACGCGACGATCGCGACCCTCAAATGGGCGCGACCGGCCTACGCGGCGCAACTGCGCGAGGCGATGGGGCCGACGGTCGACTACACCCGGCACCCGGCGGAAGATTTCGCGCGCGGCACGCTGACCTTTCGGGACGAGGACGGCGCGCAGGCGATCGTGGAGGCGACGACCTCCTGGTCGTTCGTCGGACCCGGCCTGCGGATCCAACTGGAATTGCTCGGCCCCGAATATTCGATGGCGTTCAACTCGCTCAACAGCGGCCTCTCGATCTTCCTCTCGCGCCAGGTCGGCGGCCAGGTGGGCGAGGATCTGGTCGAGAAGCAAGGTGCCGAGCAGGGTCTCCTGCCGGTGCTGGAGGACGAGGCGGGCACCTACGGCTACACGGCGGAGGATCGGCACATGGTCGAGGCGTTCCGCAAGGGGACAGCGCCGCTGGAAACGTTCCACGATGGGGCGGCCGTCGTCGAGATGCTGATGGCCCTCTACCGCTCCGCCGAATTGGGGCGCACGATCGCCCTGCCGGACGAGGAGCTGGCGACCTATCGCCCGCCGGTCGCGCGCGGCACATACCAGGCGAACGGATAATCGGTGCGCTGGCGTGGTTGAGGTGGGGACGGTGGTCGCCCGGAGTGCGGCCACGGTGACGGGGGACGGGATGCAACTGGCCGGGAAGGTGGCGGTGGTGACCGGCGGCGGCGGGCCGGGGATCGGCGGGGCGATCGCCGACCGGTTCGCGCGCGAGGGGGCGCGGGTCGTCGTCGTGGACCTCGACGCGGCGCGGGCCGAGGCGGTCGCGGCGCGGATCATCGCGGCGGGCGGCGAGGCGCTGGGCCTCCACGCCGATGTGACCGAGGCGGCGGCGGTCGCGACGGTCGCGGAGCGAACCCTGGCAGCCTACGGGCGCGCGGACATCCTGGTCAACAACGCCGGGCGCTCCTACGGCGACGACATCCGCACGATCGACGAGGCGACCTGGGATCGCAATTTCGCCGTCGTCCTGAAGAGCGCCTTCCTCTGCACCA
>CADCWN010000338.1 GCA_902806415.1 uncultured Thermomicrobiales bacterium
AGGGCCGATGCCGGGACAGTGGGGAGTTTCGCGCATCGGGAAAGTATTAGGCTGAAGGAGGATCATGTGTCTGACGAACAGCGCTCAACAGGGATGACGGGTCGACGGCAACTGATCGGCGATCTCGCCAGCGGGCGTCTCTCGCGGCGCGACTTCATGTTGCGCGCCGCCGGGCTCGGCTTCTCGGCCTCGGCGATCGGCGCGTTCCTGGCCGCTTGCGGCGGCGGCAGCGCCACCACCGCCCCGACAGCGGGCACCAGTGCCTCGACGGCCCCCTCGACCGCGCCGAGCACGGGCGCTTCGAGCGCGCCGAGCACCAGTGCTTCAGCCGCGCCAAGCGGCTCTGCGGCCCCGAGCGGCTCTGCGGCACCGGGCGGGGCGGCATCTACCGCGACTCGCGCTAGCACGGCGACGACCGGGACCGGCGCGGCCACGGCGACCCGAGCCAGCACGGCAACAACCGCCACCGGGGCCGCCACGGCGACCCGCGCCAGCACGGCGACGGGTGGCGGCGGGACGTACACCCGCGACAACCCGCCCGCCGTGGCAAACGCGGCGCAGGCGAGACAATATACCGGGCAGCGCGTCACCTATGTGGGGGGGCAGGTCGGCTCCGATGCGGACTTCGACCAGATCCTGACGCGACGGTTTACCCAGGATACTGGTATCCAGATCAATTTGGTGCCGGGACCACCGCAGGCGACCGAGCGCTATGCCCAGTACCAGCGGGCCTTCCAGGGCCAGTCGGCCGACATCGACGTGATGATGGTCGATGTCATCTGGCCCGCCGCGTTCGCGCAGTTCCTGGTCGATCTCAATCCGAAGCTTGGCGAGCTGGCGCGGCAGAACGACCAGAGTATCATCCAGAATAACACAGTCGATGGGAAGCTCGTCGGGATGCCGTGGTTCGGTGACTTCGGTACTCTCTATTACCGCACCGATCTCCTGCAAAAGTATGGGTTCAGTGCACCACCGAAGACCTGGCAAGAGTTGCAGCAACAGGCACAGCGGATCCAGGAGGGGGAGCGTAGCGCGAACGCCAATTTCGCCGGCTTCGTCTTCCAGGGCAACGCTTACGAAGGGCTGACTTGCAACGCTCTCGAATGGCTCGCCTCCAATGGAGCCGGTCAGATCATCGAGAATGGGAGGGTGACGATCAACAACCCGACTGCCGTGACGGTACTCAACCTCATCAAAGGCTTCGTCGGAACTATCTCCCCGCGCGGCGTCACCACCTACGCGGAGGACGAGACGGCGCAATCGTTCACCAACGGCAACGCCGCCTTCGCCCGCAACTGGCCGTACATGTACGCCATCGCTGGCGGAACCAACTCGGCGGTGCGTGGGAAGTTCGACGTGACCTCGCTGCCGGCAGGCCAGGGGCAGCAGCCGGCCGGTACCCTCGGTGGCTGGCAACTAGGCGTCTCCAGCTTCTCGCGGGTGCCGGATGCAGCGATCGAGTTCGTGCGCTACATGTGCGGCCCGGAGGTGGTGACCTGGCGCGGTGTAGTCGGTTCATACGTCCCGCTACAGTCGAGCGTGATCAACAACCCGGCGGTGCAGCAGGCGCAGCCGTACTTGAAGAACCTGGCCAACGTCACACGCGTGACGCGCCCATCGAACGGCCTGGGGACGAACTACAACCAGGGTTCAACGATCATCTTCCAGGCGGTCAATCAGGTGCTGAATGGCGGCGACGCGCAGCAGCAGTTGCAGTCAGCGCAGAGTCAGCTCGAGCGCCTGGTGCGCCGCAGCTAACGAACCGATAATTCCCATCCCGCTCTCCTGGGCGCGCCTAGTTTCCCCCAAGGCAACCAAATGTCGCCCTTACCTGCCAAATTGGGGCGCGGCCTGGAGCATCGCTATGCCCCTGGCCGCGCGTGGAGGGCATCATGAGTCAACCAATAGCCGAGACGCAGCGGGCGACGGCAACCGAGGTGAGCAACCAGCGCCGTCCGGGGGCGACGCAGCGCCAGCAGCAAACGCGCTTGGCTTGGCTGCTGCTCCTGCCGACTCTGGCGATCGTCGTGTTCGTCGCGCTTTACCCGCTGGCGCAGACGATCTACCAGAGTTTCACCGATGCTCGCTTAGCGAGTGGTGTAGCGCCGAAATTTATCGGCCTGCAGAATTACAGCGATCTGGTGCGCGATCTGGATTTTCGCCGCTCGATCCTGGTGACGCTACAGTTCACCCTGCTCACCGTCGTCTTCGAGTTCCTGCTCGGCCTGGGGATCGCGCTGGTGATCAACTCCGCGTTCAAGGGGCGGGGCGTGGTCCGCACCGCGATGCTCGTCCCCTGGGCGATCCCGACCGTCGTCTCCGCGCAGATGTGGAAATGGATGTACAGCGACCAGTACGGCGTCATCAACGATTTCCTGGGTCGGATCGGCCTGATCGATCAACCGATCGCTTTCATCGCCCAGCCGAACACGTCGCTCGCGGCGATCGCGGCGGTCGATATCTGGAAGACGACTCCGTTCGTGGCGCTCCTGCTGCTGGCCGGGTTGCAAGTGATCCCAGGCGAGGTCTACGAGGCGGCGCGAATCGACGGTGCCAACGCTTTCCAGCAGTTCTTGCGGATCACGATGCCGCTGCTGCGTCCGGCAATCCTCGTAACGCTGATCTTCCGCACCCTCGACTCCCTGCGCGTCTTCGATGTCTTCTACGTGATGTTCGGCGCGCGCCAGGATACCCAGACGATGGCGATTTACAATCAGCAGAATATCGTCAGCTTCTCCGACCTTGGCTACGGCTCGGCGATCAGCGTGGCGATCTTCCTGATCATCGGGATCTTCGTCGTGGCCTATGTGACCTTCCTAAAGGTGGAGGAGGCGTGAGATGGCGCAAGCAATGAGTGCGACCGGCGCGACTGCGCCCCGCACGGCGACAGCGAAGCGCCCGAAGGCGTCGAGCGTCATCATGCGCGTCCTGTTCTATGCCCTGGTGGTCATCATCATCCTCTACACGCTGATCCCCTTCTACTGGGCCGTTCGCTCTTCCTTCACGCCGAGCGGCGATCTGTTCCGCACGCCGGTGCAGTACCTCCCCACGAACCCGACACTGGAACATTACAAAGCCGTCTTCGGCACCGGCCTCTTCCGTCGGGCGCTGGTGAATTCGGCAATCGTCGCCATCTCGGTGACCGTGCTCTCGCTGATCGTCGGCGCTTTCGCTTCATACGCCCTCGGGCGCTTCCGCTTCCGTGGTCGGACGCCGGTCCTTTACCTCGTCCTGTCGATGACGATGTTCCCGCAGATCGCCGTCCTCGGTTCACTCTTTCAACTCGTCAACAGCCTCCGGCTGTTCAACAAGCTCCCGGCGCTGGTCCTGACCTACATGATCTTTACCCTGCCATTCACGGTCTGGACCCTCACCAACTTCTTCCGGGCGATGCCGGGCGAACTCGAGGAGGCCGCCTACGTTGACGGGGCGACGCCATTCCAGACGTTCTACAAGGTGCTGCTGCCGCTCGCCGGCCCCGGCATGGTGACGACCGGGCTGCTAGCCTTCATCTCGGCCTGGAACGAGTTCCTGTTCGCGCTGTCTTTCACCCAGACGCCGGATAAGCGCACCGTCAATCTGGCGATCTTCTACTTCAGCGGGTCGTCCGGCAATGCGTTCGAGATTCCCTGGGGGCAGATCATGGCGGCGACGGTGATCGTCACCGTGCCGATTGTGGTGCTGGTGCTGGTCTTCCAACGGCGGATCATCGCGGGATTGACGGCGGGCGCGGTGAAGGGCTGACGACAAGGACGAAGTACGAACGACGAAATACGAATGCCGAATAGGGGGGTGGCGAACCGATCGGTTCGACGCCCCCCTGTGCTGTGTATGGGCGATCGTTTCGCCGCGCCACATCCTCGTGGCGCTACGACCGCGACTTGCCGAATTGCTCGCGGCTGACCAATTCGGCGAGCGGCTTGCGCCCACCCGCGGCGGCACCGGGTCGCGGATCGCGCGAGGTGGTGATCGAGCCGAGCGCGACCAACGAGCGGGCCGTGCGCCCCGCCGGAATCCCGAGGATCTCTTTCGCCCGCGCCTGCTGGTTCTCGTCGCCATACCAGGCGGTGCCGCCGCCGAGACCCAAGAGATGCGCGCCGATCAGCAGGCGCTCGGTGACGCGGCCTTCGTCATACGACTCGCTCGCCGGATTGGCCCCGTTCATGACAAGGGCGATCGCCGCCGGTGCCGTGGCGATCCAACCGATCGCTTCCCGCACCTCGCTCAGTTGCCGCAGCCGTTCCTTGTCCGTCACCACGATGAAATGCCAGGGCTGCGTGTTGCGCGAACTGCCGGTCCAGCGCGCGATCTCCAGGAGGGTGTCCAGCAACTCATCCGAGAGCGGATCGGGGAGATACTGTCGGTATTGCCGGACCTTGTTCAACTCTCGCGCCGTTTCACGCCCGCTATTCGATGCCGTCATCAGACCCCCTCCTTTGCTCCGTCACTCCCCATTGGTCCGATCGCGAACCTTCCGCACGCTGAAGCGCCGGTGTCGCCCCTTTCATTCCCCCCATCGACCGACGACCGTACCTCGCTGCTACTGCCAGATTGTCACAGGCGGCGAAAATTCCCCGCACGGACAGGCTAGGCAAGCGAGAGATCTATGCTATCCTACGAGAGGGGTAGGATCGACGAGTGTCCGTACAGTCAACAGCACGATCGCGTGGGGCGGCCGCCACCGCCCGCGCTGGGATAGATGTCGCCGCGATCCGTCCGCCCCTGAAGTGGGTGGGCGGCAAGCGCTGGCTCGTCCCGCACATACAACCGCTCTGGGCGCAGTACCGCGACCGACGCCTGGTCGAGCCGCTGTGCGGCGGCTTGGCGATCGCGCTTGGCCTGTCGCCGACGCGGGCCTTGCTGAATGACATCAATCCGCACACGATCAATTTCTACCGCTGGTTGCAAGGGGGGCCGCAACTCACGCTCCCGGTGCGTTACGACTCCGACCTCTACTACGCCTACCGCGAGCGCTTCAATGCGCTGATCGCTGACGGCAAAGAGGCGAGCTCCGAGGCGGCGGAACTGTTCTATTACCTTAATCGGACCGGCTACAACGGGCTCTGCCGCTTTAATCGCCGGGGCGAGTACAACGTCCCATTCGGTCGCTACAAGACGATCAACTACGCGACCGACTTCAGCCCCTACCGCGAGGTCTTCTCGCGCTGGGAGTTCACGGTCGGCAATTTCGAGGCGGTGCCGCTCAAGCCGCGCGATGTCGTCTACGCCGACCCACCCTACGATGTCGAGTTCACCCAGTACACGAAGGAGGGCTTCGGCTGGGCCGATCAGGTCCGTCTCGCGGAGTGGCTGGCTCGCCATCCCGGCCCGACCCTCCTCTCCAACCAGGCGACCGAGCGGATCATCCACCTCTACGAGCGCCTTGGCTTCGCGTTGCGGTACCTGGACGCCCCCCGGCGGATCAGTTGCACCGGCGATCGCACCCCGGCGCGCGAGGTGTTGGCGACCCGGAATCTCTGACGACGAGCATCGTTCAGCCCCCCGCACTCTCGCTCTGAGCAGCTCGGCCCGACTCCGTCGCCAGGTCGCTTCCCGTCGTATCCGGAACCGGCTTGGCGTGCTGGATCTTCTCCGGCGCGAATTCCGTCGCCAGTCACTCCATGTAG
The DNA here is from genome assembly GCA_902806415.1 of uncultured Thermomicrobiales bacterium. GTDB lineage: Bacteria > Chloroflexota > Chloroflexia > Thermomicrobiales > CADCWN01 > CADCWN01. The sequence goes on from CADCWN010000338.1 coordinate 5,628, forward strand.
ATCACGTCCCAGAACGTGCCGCCCAAGACTTTCGCCTGGCGTCGGCGACCGAACTCGCGGAAGCCTGCGCGCTCATAGGCTCGTCGTCCGGCGAGGTTGAAACCGTAGACGCGCAGCATAACATTGTGCAGGCCGAGCGTAGTGAAGGCATAGTCGAGCATCAGGCGGGCGGCCTCGGTGCCGAAACCGCGCCCACGATAGTCGGCCTCGCCGATGTAGATGACGAATTCTGCCGTGCGCGCGTGCCAGTCGAGATCGATCCAGGCGGTGTTGCCGATCGGTTGCCAGTTTGCCCGGTCGTAGATCGTGAAGCTGACACTGCGGTCATCGCGCACCGCGGCCTCGTAGTCCGCCGCTAGCTGCTCCGCCGTCGAGGGTGCGGCGAGGCGCATGGTGCGGGTGACGCGGAAGTCATTGCCCCAGCGCTGATAGAGTGACAACAACTCCCGACGCATCGGGCCGAGGGCGATTCGTGATCCCGTCGCGATGATCGCTGGCAGAGCTTGGTGTGTCGACAATTCTCGCATGCCCTTCAGGTTTCCTCGGAAGCTGGTCGTGCGGTCCCGCCACTGTGAGGCTGACCCCGAGGGGGCTAGGGGAGCTTGCCAGCCCAGGTCGCCAGTGGGTCGGGGCCATGCACGCGGATGCGCGGGAGCGCGTGGGCGAACTGGAGGTTTTGCTTCGTCCCCGGCTCGACGGTCGTGGCGGTGAGGAAGTTCGCCCGCTTGACATCGGCGATGACGGCGGCGTTGTGGAAGCCGGCCGGGTAGCAGAATGCGCCGATCGGGTGCCCGAGTCCCTGCTCCAGGATCGATTTGCTGCCGATGATCTCATCCCAGCGGCGCTCGCCACTGATCGCCCGGAGATCGGAATGCGAGCGGCTATGCGCGCCGATCTCGATTCGCCCGGTCGCATCCAACTCTTGCAGCATCGGCCAGGTCAGGTAGTTCTCCCGGCCGATGAAATCGGTGACGACGTAATTCGTCGCCTTGAAGCCGTGCTTCTGCAGGATCGGCCAGGCGTTGGTGTAGAAATCGCGGTAGCCATCATCGAAGGTCAGCGCGATCGGCTTCGCGGGCAGGGTTTTCTGCCCGTTGAGGATCTCGTAGACCTCTTGCATCGTCAGTGTCGTGTACCCGTTGTCGGCCAGATACTGCATCTGTGCGTCGAAGATCGCGGGCTTGACGGAGAGGTTGATCCCGACCTGATCTTTCGGAGCGGCGACGACGCGCACATAGTGATACATCAGGATCGGGATGACCGTCGTGCTACGCGGGCGCGGCGCGGGCGTCATCACGACCGTCGCTGTCGGCGCGATGGTAGGGGCGATCATCGCGCTTGCCGCCATTGGCGCGACGGTAGGCGTGATGATCGCGCTTGCCGCCTTCGGCGCGCTGGTGGGGGAACTCGTCGGTGTGACGGTGTTGGGCGCGCCGCCGATCCCGGTCGGCACGGCGGCGACGGTCGCCCCTGGCGTCGCTGTCGCCACCGCTTTGAGCGGCGCGGCTTCCGTCGGCGACGTTGACGCCGTGGGAGGCTGCTCCGTCGGGTCGACGGGGGCCGCCGGGACGGCGAGGGCGGCCTGGCGCGGCGCGGCGGTCGCGGTCGCCAGCCCCCCCGCCCTATTGACCAGTCGCGGCCCGGCGCTGATAACCCCAACGCAGAGCAGGAGGCCGGGGATGACGAGCAGGAGGCCGCGCCTTCCGAACCGTTCGGAGGCGACCGCGCCGATAGCGAGGATGAGCAGCACGGGCAGGGGCAAATCGCGCCGGGGCCGAGAAGCTGCACGGTGTACACCGTCACCCGTTCGATGCCGTCGTGCCGATCCGCCGCGCTTCATCCTCACCGTCTTGTCCCCACGCGCTCACCCGCGCGGCGATGCCCTGTGCCCGCCACGCTCGTTCCTCTTATGCAATGTGATTCGCACTATAATGGCAACGCGCGCGCGCCGTCAAGAGCGTACGTATGCCGTCGCACACGGTATGATGGCGTGCGCCATCCCCGGCTGGTAGTTGCTGGCCGCCCGCTGGCCGCTTGTCCGAAAAGACGACCTTCACGGGGGTGGGATTCGGGCAATTGTCTCGGTGTCGCCTACTGGATTTGCGTCGTGAGGAGCCTGGTCTTTTTGGATCTCGAAACGTTCCGCACCCTCCTGACCACAGCCGGTCAGCAAACCCTCGCCGAGGCCGAGCGTCTCGCGGCGACGGAGACGGCGGCACTGACCGCCCTGACCAGGCTGCGCCGGGGTGCTTCGCCGCCCCTGGCGGCGGCGGCGTGGGAGCAGGCGACGTTGCGGCGACGGGCGGTCGCGAGTGGTAAGTTCGACCGCGCGGCGTCGATGTACTTCACCCGCGACGCGCTGGAGCAGGCGACCGGCGAGGCGATCGCTGGGTATCGCGCGCGACGGTATGCCCCCTTCGGCCCGATCGCGGATCTCGCCTGCGGGATCGGTGGCGACGCGCTGGCGCTGGCCGTGGCGCATCCGGTCCTGGCGATCGATCGCGACCCGCTGCGCCTGGCGATCCTGCGCGAGAACGCCCGTGCCCACGGACTCGACCGACGGATCGCGCCGATCCGCGCCGAGCTGACGCGCTTCGCCCCGCCGTGCGCCGACGCCCTCTTCTGCGATCCGGGCCGACGCACCGCCGATGGTCGGCGTGTTTTCAGCACGGGCACCTACCAGCCGCCGCTCGGGCTGATCATCGGCTGGCGCGAAGTGGTGCCGGTGCTCGGCGTCAAGGTGTCGCCGGGGATCGCGCGGGAAGAGTGGCCGTCGACCGAGGAGGCGGAGATCGAGTTCATCTCCGAGGGGGGGACGCTGAAGGAGGCGGTGCTCTGGTTCGGGCCGTTGCGCGGCGCGGCGCGGCGCGCGACGCTGCTCCCCTCCGGCGCGACCCTCACCGGCGAGGGCGCGATCGGCGGCGCGATCGACGTCGGCCCGCCCGGCGCGACCCTCTACGAGCCGGATCCGGCGGTCATCAGGGCCGGGTTGGTCGAGGGGCTGGCCGACCGCCTCGGCGCCACGATGCTCGACCCGGACATCGCCTATCTGACCGCCGACCGCCCGACCGAGACGCCGTTCGCGCGCGCCTACCGGGTGGAAGAGTCGCTACCCTTCGGCCTGAAGCGCCTCGTCGCGCGACTGCGCGCCCTCGATGCGGGCGAGGTGACCGTCAAGAAGCGCGGCTCGCCGCTCGACACCGATCAGTTGGCGCGGCAACTGCGCGGAGCTGGCTCGCGGGCGCTCACCGTGGTGCTCACCCACGTCCTCGGGCGACCCTTCGCGATCATCTGCACCCCGATACCGCCATCGGGGCTGGGACTTATCGGGCACTGAAGGCGGCGCATGTGGTGCAGCGGTGCGCGGCCCTCGGCGGGCCTGCCGCTGCACAGCGGGGGCGATCTTATCCGAGCTTAATCAGGCCGCGCGTGAGCGCGACGGTCACCGCCTCGGTCCGATCGGTCACTTCCAGCTTCTGGAAGATGTTGGCGACATGAGTCTTGACGGTACTCTCGCTGATGTGGAGTTGCACCCCGATCTGCTTGTTCGCCGATCCTTTCGCCAGCAGGCGCAGCACATCCAACTCGCGCTCGGTCAGCATCTCGCGCGGCGGCTCGACCTTCGGCCGGGCGAAGCGGTCGAGTAGCCGCGTCGCGATCGCCGGTTGCAGGAGCGATTCGCCGTGTGCCACCGCGCGCACCGCCCGAAAGAGTTCGTCGCGCGGCGCATCTTTCAGCAAGTAGCCGCGCGCGCCCGCCGCGATCCCCTGGAAGATCGAGTCGTCGTCGCCGTAGGTGGTCAGGACGATCAATTGCACCTGCGGGAAGCGCTCGCGGATCTGCTTGATCGCCTCAACGCCCCCCAGTCGCGGCATTTGTAAGTCCATCAGGATGATGTCCGGCAAGAGCTCGCCCGCGCGCTCGACCGCCTCGATCCCGTCATTTGCCTCGCCCACCACATCGATGTCCGGCTGCCGCGAGAGCATCGCCGCCAGCCCTTCCCGGACAACGGGGTGATCATCGGCGATCAGGACCCGGATATTCTCGGTCAACCTGTTTCCCTTTCTTGAGTCGTGAGCCGTGAGTCGTGGGTCGGGAGAACTGACTGTCAACGATAAGCCGCGTTTGCGGACCTGCTGCCGCTGGTAGTGAGTTCTCACGACCCACGACCCACGACTCACGACTCGTCGCTACGCCGGGACACTCCCGGGTGCCCGCCGCGCTGGCGGGCCGTGATCGGCGACACCGGCCCGGACGCAAGTCCCCTGCCCTGGTGCGCTCTCGATATCGAAGCTGCCGTTGAGCCGGGTAATCCGCTCGCGCATACTGACGAGCCCGAAGCCGCTGCCCTCGCCGCTCGGTCGCTCGCCGCCGATCCCAGCGCCATCGTCGCAGACGGCTAGGCGCACCGCCGCCCCCTCGAGTGTCAGGGTCACTTCGACGCGTTGCGCGCCGGCATGCTTGTAGGTGTTGTTCAGCGCCTCCTGGGCGACGCGCAGGAGGGTTTCCTCGGTCTCCGGGGCGAGCGGGCGTGCCGCCCCCTCGACGTGGAGGACTGCCTCGATCCCGGTGTGGTCACGCCACTCGGCGAGGTGATCGCGCAGCGCCTCGGCGAGCGAGCGCCCCTGGAGCGAACTGGGTCGGAGGTTCCACACCGAGCGCCGCGCCTCGCGCAGGCTGGAGCGGGCCAGCTCCTGCGCGCGCGTCAGCCGTTCGCGCGCGGCCGGTTCCTCGCCATCGAGCAGGCTCTCGGCGACCTGGAGTTGCAGGATGATCCCCGTGAAGCCTTGCGCGAGGGTGTCGTGAATCTCGCGCGCCATCCGGTTCCGCTCCTCGGAAACGGCCAGGATACGCCCCTGCTCGTGGAAGCGCGCGTTCTCGATCGCCACGGCCCCCTGCTGCGCGAAGAGAGTCATGATCGCGATATCGCGCTGCCCGAACCGTTTCCCCGGCTTACCGTAGGCATTGATCGCCCCGATCATCCGCCTACTCGTCTGGAGCGGCACCGAGAGGAGGGTGTCGATCCCGACGCGCTGCAGGGCCGGTGCGCGCTCCGGGGGGCCGGCGAGGAGGTCTTCTTCCAGCACCGGTTGGCGATTGAGGATCGCGGTGCCGGTCAGCGAGGCGTGTAACGGCAGCTTGCGCCCCCTGAATGACGCCGAGCCGACGCCGAGCGTCACGGCCAACCCGAGTTCCTGCTCGGCGTCGAGCGGCACTTCCTCGGTGGGCAGCAAGAAGATCGAGCAGCCGTCCGCGCCGAGCAGCTCGATGATCTGCGCGGCCACGGTGCGCAACACCTGATCGAGTTCGCGTTCCTCGACCAGCGCGGCCCCGACGGTGCTGATCCCCTCGACCTGGGAGAACCGTTCCTGCAAGGCGGTGTAGAGCCCGGCATTCTCGATCGCCACCGCCGCGTGCCGCGCGAGCAGCGCGAGGGTGTCGAGATCGGTCCGACTGAAACGCTTTTCCGGTCGTGCGGATGAGAGGCTGAAGCTGCCGATCAGGCGCCCCTGCCACCAGATCGGCGCGGCGATGTGGGCGTGACCGGGCCGATGCGTCGGTAGCAGATCCGGCGGGGGGGGGTCGTTCGGTTCGATCAGTAGCGGCCCAGGCTGCGCGCCGTCGGCGTTGCGCAGCCATTCGAGCGGTTCGAGGCGCTGGCCGATCGTCTGTGGCGGGAGATTGAAGCCCGCCTCGACGCGCAGATCGCGCGCCTCCTCATCCATCAGCGCGATCATCCCGGAATCGGCATCGAGGAGGCGCACCGTGCTGACGGACAGGCGATTCAGGAGCGCCGGCAGGTCGAGTTCCGAGCTGATTTGCTCGATCGCCTCGCGCAAGGTTTCCAGGCGGGCGGCCTGGGCGCGCGCTTCCTCGTAGAGATGCGCGTTGCCGAGCGCGAGGGCGGCGTGCTTGGCGAAGAGTTCGAGCGTCTCCAGGTCGCGCTTGCCGAAGCGGTGCGTCGGGTCGGTCGAGCCGACGAAGAAGGTGCCAACCAGCTCGCCGCCACGAATCACCGGCACGCCGAGGCTCGCGTGGATGGTTGCCCCGCCCTCCGGTGTCGCCCCCGTGACGACCGGCTGGCTAGCGGCGATCAACGGGCTACCCACCCCTTGACCGGCGTTGATGACCGCGCGCAGGACCGTATCGGGCATCGTGTTGATCGTCCCGATGCGGGACGTGCCGCGGTCACGGTCGAAGAGCCCGAACGCTCCGGCGTCGCCCCCGAGGAGTTCGACCGCGTCGGCGAGGAGTTGTTCGAGGAGGCGGTCGAGATCGAGTTCGCCGCTGACATGCTCGATCACCTCGCGCAGCGCTTTCTGGCGGCGGAGATCGCGCTGGATCTGCGCGTAGAGATCGGCGTTCTCGATCGCCAGGGCCGCTTGTCGCCCGAAGAGTTCGAGGATCGCGGCCTTTTCCAGGTCCGGTATGCGGCCATCGAGCGGCTCGTCAACGTAGATGACGCCGAGCAGCGACCCATCCCGCCCGCGCAGCGGGATGACCAGCGCATCTTCGGGGTGCCACTGGCCGGGCTGCCACTCCGCCGGGGCCGGACGCCGCACGACGGACCAGTCGTCGCCGAAGGTCGCCAGGCGATCGATGTCATGGGGGATATATTGCACGCCGCCGAGGCGGAAGCGCGGGTCGAGGAGGCGATCGTAGAAGGCGATCGGCGTCGGGGTCAGCAGGCGTTGCCGTTGCGCCTCGTCGTAGCCGCAGAAGCCGACGCCGGTGAGCGTCGTGCCGTCCTCGTCGCGGGCGCGCACATGGGCCGAGCCGAAGCCGAGGGTCTCGACGATCGCCCGCGCGATCGTGTTCAGCATGGCGTCGATCGGCATATTGGCGGCGAAATTTGCGCTGACGGAGAGCAGGCGGCTGAGTTGCGCCGTCTTCGCCTCCAACCCCGCGCGGCTCGCCGTTGCCTCGGCCGCCAAGCGCGCGTTCTCGATTGCCGCGCCGAGTTGCGCCCCGATAATCGCCAGCGTGTCGCCATCCGAGGGCGAGAGGGCGCGACTATTGGAGCCGCTGACGATCAAGACGCCGACCGTCCCTTCCTGCGAGCGCAGCGGCACGCAGCCGTACTTCCCGATCCCCGACGTGCTCGCGGCGTCGGCCAGCACCGGCACGTCGCGCGGCAGATCGTTGCCGAGGAGCGGGCGCTCGGCGTTCAGCAGTAATTCGGCGAGCGGTGTGTCGGCACGCAGGCGGGCGAGGCGGGCGGTGAAGCGCCCGTCGTAGCCGCGATGCGCGGCCAGTGCCAGCTCGTGCGCCTCGCGATCGAGGAGGCAGATCGCCCCTTGCTCCAGGTGGAAAACGGCCAGGGTGCGGTCCAGCGCCTCGTTGAGGATCGCGTCGAGATTCGACGCGCGCCCGGCGAGAGTGGCGATCGCGTTCAACGCCTCGAGCGCGCGGGTGCGCCGGGCGAGCTCGCGCTCCAACTGGCGGCGCTCGGTGATGTCGCGCGCGATGCCGAAGCGACCGGTGAAGTGGCCGTCGCGCGGGTCGCGGAGGCTGCGCCCGTTGATCTCGAAGGTGCGAATCGCACCGTCGCTGCGGCGCAGGTCGAGATCGTAGGTGGCCTCATCCGCCTCGCCGCTGCGGGCGCGGTCGAGCGAGAACTGCGCGCGGGGCAGGCTCTCTGGCGTGGCAAATGTCTCGAAGTGCCGGTCGAGGAGTTGCGCGGCGGGATAGCCGAGATACCGCTCGATCTGCGGGTTGACGTAGGTGAAGTGGCCACGCTCATCGACGACATAAATCCCGTCGGTCGCCTCCTGCATGACGACGTGAGCGCGCTCCTCGCTGAGGCGCAGCCGCTCCAACCCCTCGGCGTGGCCGATCGCCGTCCCGAGTTGCGCGCCGAGCAGCCCGAGCAGTTGCAGCATCTCGGGCCTCGCCAGCGCCGCCGAGCGCGTCCCCGCGACGATCGCCCCGACAATTCGCCCCTGATCCTGCCGTGGTGCGAGCGGGACCATCATGATGGCGTGCAGGTCCAACTCGGCGGCAAGTCTGGTGAAGACCGGGTGTCCCGCTCCCGCCGCCGGACCGGCCAGCCAGAGGCCGGGGGCGAGTCGCCCGCTGGTAGGCTTGAACGGCGAGTCGCCCAACGCGGGCTCGATCGCGGGCGTGAGTGCGGCCAGGTCATGGTGCGCGAGCGCCGGCCCCAGGGTGCAGCGCAGCGTACGCGGCGCGCGCTCGCCATCCCCGAGCGCGATCCAGGCGACATCGAACCTTAACCTGTCACGCAAGAGGGTTAGCACCGGTTCGAGCAGCGCGCCCATCCGTTCTTCGGGTGGTATCGCCGTGATCCCTTGCGAGGCGAGGCCGATCTGCGTGGCCCCCTCGCCCAGGATCGCCAGCGCCCCCGCGAGATCTGGGCACGTTGCCCGCTCGTGGTCTTCATCAAGTATGATCGTCGCCTCATCCATACATTGTTGTCCATCTCGCTCGTATCGCGCCGGGCAATATCCGTTAATACGCAGGTCGGGGCGGGGATGTTTGTGCGACAGACGAGAGAGTATAGAGGAGTTGGCGTGGCGGGCGAAGCAGTGTGCGACTGCGGGAGACCCCTCCCCGCCGCCCCGGCGGCGACCCTCCCCGACGCGGGGAGGGTGGGGAGCACTGCCCCGCAACGCCTCTCACCACTCTCCTTGGCTGGGGGAGAGAGGGCCGGTGCGGCAACCGGGTGCGCCTGTCGCCCGTTATTGTCCCGGTAGACGATTAGTGAAAAGGGAGTACAGTTGTCAGGTCGATCCGCATTCCCGCCGGGTTTGCCCGAAGCCTCTGCGCCCGATGGGGCGGGGGCACCCGCGCCCGATCTCTCGATCGTTATCGTGAGCTGGAATACGCGCGAGTTGACGCTGCGCTGCCTGGCGGCGCTCGCAGCGGCGACTGGCGAGCTGCGGGTCGAGACGATCGTGGTGGACAACGGCTCGACCGACGGTTCGCCCGTCGCGATCCGTGCGCGGTTCCCGCCCGTGCGATTGGTCGAGCCGGGGCGCAACCTCGGCTTCGCGGGTGGCAACAACGCCGGGTTGGCGCTCGCGACCGGTCGGTTCGTCTGCCTGCTCAATCCCGATACCGAGCCGCAGCCCAGCGCGCTAACCGCGCTTGTCGGGTTCCTGGAGGCGCACCCGGCGATCGGCGCGGTCGGGCCGCGCTTGCGCAATCCCGATGGCAGTGAGCAGGCGGTCGGGTTCCGCTTCCCGACCCTCGCGCAGATCTTCCTCGACCTCTTCCCCCTCGGGGGGCGTTTCGCGGACACGCGCCTGAATGGCCGCTATCCCGACGCGCCGCGCGACCGCTCGTTCCCGATCGACTTCCCGCTCGGGGCCTGCATCCTGGCCCGGCGCGAGGCGGTCGCGGCGACCGGCCCGCTCGACGAGGGCTTCTTCATGTACAGCGAGGAGGTCGATTGGTGTCGCCGGATGCGGACGGCCGGTTGGCCGATCTGGTGCCTCCCGACCGCCGAAGTCGTCCACCATGGCGGCCAGAGTGTCGCGCAGCAGTCGGCCCGGATGTATGTCGAGCTGCACCGCAGCCGCCTGCGATACTATCGCCGCTACCATCGCCCCCCGTTCGTGCGCGCCGCGCGACTGCTGACCCGCACGGCGATGCTAAAAGAGGCTGCGGTTGCCTGGTGTGCGTATCGCCGGGGGGGACTGTCGCGCGAGCAGCGGCGCGATCGCGTGCGCGCCTGCGGTCGGATTTACCGCCTGTAGATGGGCTATACTCTGGAAATTCGGCAGGGCGGCGTCACGAGGTGAATCATGCAGACGATGACCCCGCAGCAAGAACTGGAGCAAGCGCTGCTTGAACTTTTCCCCCGGCAAGGGCTGTGGGGAGAAGAGGAATATCTTTGGCTCACCGATCGCACCAACCACCTGATCGAGTACACCGATGGGTATGTCGAGGTGCTGCCGATGCCGACGCCATATCACCAGGCGGTTCTGCGTTTCCTCTTCCTTACCTTCTTCACGCACCTCCAACCATTGGGGGGGCAGGTCTTTTTTGCGCCCTTGCGAGTACGTATTCGGGAGCGTAAGTTCCGCGAACCAGATTTGCTGCTTTTACTCGACATCCATGATCGCCGCCAAGGTGAGCGCTATTGGTATGGGGCCGATCTCGCCCTGGAAGTGGTCAGCGAGGATAAGCCGGAGCGGGATCTGGTGGAGAAGGTGCGCGACTATGCGGAGGCGCATATCCCCGAGTATTGGATCGTTAACCCGCTGAATGCCACGATCACCGTCTTGCGCCTGGACGGCGGGGAGTATGCGGCGCACGGCGTCTTCGGTCGCGGGGAGCGGGCCACCTCGGCGCTCCTCGCGGGTTTCACCGTCGATGTGAGCGCAGCCTTCAATGCACACTGAGCCGCCCGATCGGGCCGGGTGCGCGCGGTCCGCCCTGCCCCTGACGGTCGTCGTCCTGACGCGAGACGAGGAGCGCGATCTGCCCGGCTGCCTCGCGAGCGTCGCGGATCTGGGCGCGCCGACGATCGTCCTCGACTCGGGCAGCACCGACCGAACCGTGGCGCTCGCCCGCGCGCACGGCGCGCGGGTCCACACTCGCCCGTTCACCGGCTACGCCAGCCAGCGCAACGCCGCCCTTGCCCTCGCCGCCTCCCGCTGGGTCCTCTTCCTGGATGCCGACGAGCGGCTGACGACCGCCGGGTGTGAGGAAATTCGCGCTATCCTGAGTCGCCCCGATCGCGCCGACGACCCGGTCGGCTACGGGGTGCCGCGCCATAACGAGTTCTTCGGGCGGCGGGTGCGCGGCGGCGGCTGGTGGCCCGACTATCAACTCCGCCTCTTGCGCCCCGACCGCGCCCGCTACGACGAGTCGCGCGAGGTCCACGAGGTCGTCATCCTCGACGGCCCCGAGGCGCGTCTGGTCGAGCCGCTCATCCATCGCAACTACGATTCCTGGGGTGAGTTCTGCGCCAAGCAGCGCGCCTACGCCGAACGCCACGCGCGCGATCTGGCGCGGCGCAGCGTCCGGCCGCGCTCCTGGACCTACGGGACGATGCCCGTGCGCGAGTTCCGCCGCCGCTATTTCACCCTCGACGCCCGGCGCGACGGGCGGCTCGGGCTGGCGTTGTCGCTGGCGATGGCGTGGTATGAGGGGCGGGCCTACTGGCAGTTGGGGCGATTGGTGCGCCAAGTGGGTGATCTGCGTGGGCGGTCGGGCACGGTTCCGATCACACCCCTGCTGCCGCGCCCGCTCTTCCGCCTGCCGCCCGAGCTCGATCTCTCGGTGATCATCGTCAGCCGGGACACGCGCGCGCTGACGCTGGGCTGCCTGGCGGCGGTGGGGCGCTCCCTGGCGGGCGCGGGGGTGACCTGGGAGGGCATCCTGGTCGATAACGCCTCGGGCGACGGGACGGTCGCGGCGGTGCGCGCGGCCTATCCTGCGGTGCGGGTCATCGAGGCGGGCGGGAATCGCGGCTTCGCGGTGGGGAATAACCTCGGCCTTCGCGAGGCGCGCGGGCGGGCGCTCCTGCTCCTCAACCCCGACACCGAGGCGCTCGACGACGCGATCCCGCGCTTGCTCGCCGCCCTGCACGCCGACCCGGCCCTCGGTGCCGTCGGCCCGGCGCTGCGCTACCCCGACGGCACGCCGCAAGAGGCACGGCGGCGCTTCCCCACCCGCCTGACACCATTCGTCGAGAGCACGGTCATCCAGGGCTACTGGCGGCGCAATCGCATCCTCGACCGCTACTACCTGGCGGACCGCCCGACAGATCGCCCGCAGGATGTGGACTGGCTCTACGGAGCGTGCCTGCTGATCCGGCGGGAGGCGCTCGCCGCCAGCGGCGGTTTCGATGAGGGCTTCTTCATGTACTCGGAGGAACTCGATCTCTGCGCGCGGATCCGGGCGCGGGGCTGGCGGATCGGCTACGACCCGGGCGCGGTCGTCGTCCACCACGAGGGGGCCAGCAGCGGCCAGGCGGTGCCGCGCCGCCAGATCAATTTCAATACGAGCAAGGTGCGCTTCTATCGGCGGCGCTACGGCGCGCTCTTCGGCGAAGCCCTGCGCCTCTTCCTGCTGCTGACGTTCGTGCTGCAACTGGCGCAGGAGGGTGGGAAGTGGCTACTCGGCCACAAACGACCGCTGCGCCGCCAGCGCGTCGGGGCGTACCTGGCCGTCATTCGCTCGGGGCTGCGCCCGACGGGGGAACATCTGAAGTCGGAACGCGGAGCGCGGAACGCGGAATATGGCCCGGTGGAGAATGCAACCCTTCGACCGCCGTCCGGCCTTAATTCCGCGTTCCGCGCTCCGCGTTCCGACTTCAAACGTGTGTTGCTCGTCACCGGCGAGTATCCGCCGACGGTTGGTGGGGTGGGAGACTATACTGCCGCGCTCGCCGCGCACTTGCGCGAGGTTGGCGTGGACGCATCCATCCTGACCGGGGCGGGGGATCCGTCTGGCGCGGAGGCCGGGGTGCTGCGGGCGGTGCCGGATTGGGGCGTGCGCGGCTGGCCGACGATCGGGCGGGCGATCGGCGCGCTCCGGCCCGATCTGATCCACATTCAGTATCAGGCGGGGGCGTTCACAGGGCGCGGCGGGATCGTCGCGCTGCCGTGGTGGCTCGCGCGGCGCGGCGGACCGCCGGTCGTCATCACCTTCCACGACCGCTGCGCGCCGTACCTGTTCCCCAAGGCGGGGCCGATCCGCCCGCTGGCGTTGCACGCCCTCGCGCGGGCCGGGGCCGCGACGATCGCCACGAACGGCGATGATTGGGCGGCGTTGCGCGCCGACCCGCAGGTAGCTCGACAGTTACAGCTGATCCCGATCGGCAGCAATATCCCGCCTCTACCCCCCGAAGGGCGCGACAAGGCGCGCACCACCACCCGCGCCGCGCTCGGCGTGGGGTCGGAGACGCCGATCATCGCCTACTTCGGGCTGGTCGGCGCCAGCAAGGGGCTTGATCTGCTGCTCGATGCGCTCGCCCGCGCCGCCGCGCTGGGGTTGGACGACTTTCGGCTGCTGCTGATCGGCGGCGAGGCGAGTGCCACCGACGGCGCGCGGTTTGACGGGGACGGCGACCTCGCGGGCGCGCTCCGCGCGCGCGGGCTGACGGCGCGGACGATTCTGACCGACACCCTGCCCGCGACGGCGGTGGCCGCGCACCTCGCCGCCGCCGACCTCGCCGTGTTGCCATACCGCGACGGGGCTTCCTGGCGTCGCGGCAGCCTCCTGGCCGCACTCGCCGCCGGTGTGCCGACGATCACGACGCGCCCGCCGCCCGGCTACGCCGCCGCCGGGGTGCTGCCGACGCTGACCGATGGGGAGCAGGTGGCACTCGTGCCGCCCGACGACGTGGATGCGCTGGCGGCGGCGATCGTTCGGCTCGCAGGGGATGCGGCGGGCCGCGCGCGGCTGGCGGCGGGCGGGCGGGCCGTCGCCGCCCACTTCGATTGGGCGACGATCGCGCGGGCGCATCGCGATTTGTATGCCCATCTCATGCAACGTTCTCCTCAACGGCGAAGGGGTGGGCGATGACCTCGACTGCCCGTCCGGCCCCCGCTCCGCGTCGCCGCCGCGCGCGTCGGGACACGCCGCTCGAGCGGGTGATCGCGCGCGGGCTGGCGGCGTTGGAGCGCCCGGAAGCGCCCTACCTCGTCCTGCTCGGCGGCTTCTTCGCGGTCGGTCTCTTCTTGCGCCTCGACCGCCTCGGGGCGCAAAGCCTCTGGTTCGACGAGGCCGACGCGGTCATACTGGCGCGGCGAACACTTGGCGTGCTGATCGGCAATCTCGCCGCTGCCGGGCAGAACGGTCCGCTCTATACCCTCTTCATGCACCTCTGGATGGCGGTGTTCGGGACGAGCGAAGTGGCGGTGCGCCTCCCCTCGGCGCTGGCGGGCGCGGCGGCGATCCCGCTGATCTACGCGCTCGGTCGCCTGCTGCACGGCCCCAAGCTCGGCCTCTACGCCGCCGGTATCCTGACGATCGCGCCGTATCAGCACTGGTACGCGCGGGAAGCGAAGATGTACGCGCCGCTCGTCTGCGCCATCCTCGCCTCGACCCTGGCCCTGGTCCTGGCCGCCCGCGACGACCGCCCGCGCCAGTGGGTCGCCTATGTCGTCATTACCACTATCGCGCTCTATCTGCACGTCATGGCGGTGCTGATCATCGCGGCCCACGCCCTGTGGAGCGCGGAACGCGGAGCGCGGAACGCGGAATTTGGCGTGCGGGGGGGGCAAGCGCGCCGGTTCCCCGCGTTCCCCATTCCGCGTTCCGCGCTCCGCGTTCCGCGCTCCCGCTGGGCTTTCGCCGCGCTCACCCTGCCCTATCTGCCGATCGCCCTCTGGGAGTTGCGGTTCGCCAGCAGCGGGGCGGTGACCTGGCATCGCCCGATCGGCGTGCTCGCCTTCCTGCGCGATACCTTCACCAAATTCGCCACCGGTGTGCGCGCCGACGATGGCACCGCCTGGCGCGGCCTGCTCCTCTTCGGGGCGCTGGCACTCCTCGGCGCGCTGCCGCTCGCCTGGCGTCACGGCCCGTGGGGGCCGCCGATCCTCGGCCCGCGCCGACGGAGTTTGTTGCTGGTCTACTCGGTCGTCGTGCCGATCCTCCTCTTCTACCTGCTCCAACTCATCCGCCCGCTCTACGCCGACCGCTATCTGATTGTTGTCACGCCCGCCCTCATCCTGCTGGTCGGGGGCGGGTTGCTGGCGCTCGAACGGTTCGCGTGGCCGCTCGCGCTCGTCGGGATGGCGGGGATCCTGGCGACGAGTTGGGTGCCGCTGCGCGATGTCAATCTGTCCGAAACGGCGCAGAAGGAAGACTGGCGCGGGGCCTACGAGCAGATCGCCGCGCACCGCCACCCGAACGACGCGCTGATCATCCAGCCGGGGTATCTCGAAACCACCCTCGACTACTACGCCCTGCGCGACGCGCGCCTGCGCGATCTGCCGGTCCTGACGATCCCCAACGAGTTCTTCGACGGCACGACCGACGAACAGGCGATCGATCTCTACTTGCAGCGCGCCACCGTCGGCTACGAGCGGATCTGGATGATCGTCTCGCCAGATCGCCTGGAACTGGTCGATCCGTTCGATCGCCGGGGCGACTGCGAGGGCGATCGGCTCCGCAACTGGTATTGCTACAATGCGCACCGGCTGGTGGGGCGCGAACTCAACGGCCTCTGGCTCGGCCTCTACGCCTACAGTCGCCCATATGGCACCGCCTTCTATCCGCCCCCGGCGATCCGGCTCGATCTGCCTGTCGGGCAGCAATTGAACCTCGTCGGCTACGGGTATGACTTCGCGCCCGGGGTGAGCGCGTTGCGTCCCGGTGGGACCCTGCCGCTCCTCCTGCATTGGAGCTTTCGCGAGAAAGACGGCGCGCGCTTCGCGATCCGTTGGCAGGTGCGGGACGAGTCGGGGCGGTTCGTCCCCGGCGTGGGAGAGACCGAGCCGCTGCTCGGTGACAATCCGCCACAGGCGCGCGAACGCTCGCCGTACTTCTGGGATTATCACGATCTCCGCTTGCCGGTGAACCTCCCCCCAGGGCGCTACCGCCTCGCGATCGATGTTGTCACCCTGGATCGCCTGGATGAACCGATCGCGCCCGGCACGATCGACCTCGGCTGGTTCACCGTGCGCTGACCGCGTGGCATCGCGCCGCTCACGTTGGCGATCCGCGCCCACCCTATGTCGGCACACCCGGGAATGTCGCAGGATGGCTCACCGAATGACCGATCCCCGGCAGAGGATCGGAGAGGAGGGTAGCCCGCGCGTATGGGATCGTCGCCGCGCCTCGCGTCCGCAGCGGCTGCGGTAACATTCTCGGTGAGTGAATACCCCTGGGACTTTTCGACGACGTTCGCTATACTTCTCGCGGGGTACGGAATCAGGGAGTCGCTAGGATCAGGAGGTATAGCAGCGGGAACGGACCCCGAGGCCAGCGTCGAAATCGCGCATGGGGCATGGGGATACCAACAACATTGGCCGACCTAGCTCAATTGGCAGAGCAGCTGTTTTGTAAACAGCAGGTTAGGGGTTCGAGTCCCCTGGTCGGCTCCACGGAAAATCGCAGCAGAGTCAGGAAAGCGAGGGGCAGGGGTGATGGAAACGCCCCGCCCTTCTGGTTCTCCGACCACAATGTTGACCACAACCCGTTAGAGGTAGCTGCACGTGGCGGTGGGCGACTCGTTCGATGCGGATATCCTGCCGCCGGGTCACCGTCGGGCGCTCGCGGATGCCTGCGACCTCCTCATCGACTCCTGGTTCGACGATCTCGGCCCCGTCTCGGAGGGGGCATGGCCCGTCGCGGACTCGGCCCTCGGCACCGCCCTGCCGCGCCGCCACGCCCTCGCCTACACCCCCCGCTTCGCCCGCCGGTTCTTCGTCTGCCTCGTCACCGTCGCCTGGAAGCTGGCCCAGCCGGGGCG
>CADCWN010000339.1 GCA_902806415.1 uncultured Thermomicrobiales bacterium
GCTGCCGCGCTCGACGATACTCGCCGTCAGCCCGAACATCGTTTCTTCGTCGTAGCTGTACGTATGCCCCCCGCTCGTCAGCAGATAGATCCCCGCCAGGACGAGGAAGGTCGCCAGCGCGGGCGGGAAGAATCGCCGCCGCCCCCCACGTCGCACGACACGATGTGCGGAACGTTCTTTATCGCGCGCGGTAGGGGCGGAAGCGGGGGAATCCGCTCGAATCGTTTGTGACAATGCTCATCCAATGGTCTGCTACACGCGGTAGGGGTTGGTCAATCGTGGCGATGGTGCCGAGAGAGCGGGCCGTTGATAAAGATGGCCGACGCGATCCGGGGCGTCGCGGGGCCGAGAGGTAATCCACCCGACGCGGCAGCGTTGCAAGCGTGACCGGGGATTAAAATCCCCGGCTAGGGGCTGCGGCCACGAAGCCTACTGAAGTAGGCTGGGTCCGATCGCACCGCGGTGCCTAACAGCAACGACAGCAGATCGGCAACGCAGCCTAGTCCACTTCAGTGGACTTCGTGGCCGCAGCCCCTAGCCGGGACTTCAGTCCCGGTCTGGCTGGTGACGCCACCGTGCGCCGATTTCACCTCTGGTCTCCCCACAACACCTCTGCGTCGGCAGTTCATCCCCTTACCCCACCCGCGCCAGAAATTCCCCATATCCCGGCTCCGCCACGATCCGCCCATCGGCATAGACCGTCCGACCGCGCACGATCGTCCGCTTCACCATCGCGCGCACGGCACGGCCATCGAGGGCCGAGCGCTTGTGCCGCGTCAGCAGATCGGCGTCGCGCAACGTCCCCTCCCGCTCGAAATCGTAGAGGGCCAGATCGGCGTCGGCCCCGATCTGGATCGCCCCCTTGCGCGGGTAGAGATCGAAGATCCGCGCGGCGTTCGTCGCGGTGATCGCGGCGCAATGTTCGAGCGGGAAACCCCAGGTGTGGATCGCCTCACTGAGGACCGCCGGGTTCATGAACTGCACCACGTTCAAGCCTAGCGGTGCCTCCCAGATCGACTCGCGCCCGGCCTCCTTCTCCGCGATCGCGTAGGGGGCGTGGTCGGAGCAGACGAAGTCGAGAGTGCTATCGGCCAGCCCACGCCACATCGCCTCGACATGCTCGGCGGTGCGGATCGCCGGCGCGCAACGCGCCCACGGCCCGAGCCGCGCGACGTCGTCCTCGGTCAGCAGGAGATATTGCGGGCAGGTCTCGGCGGTCACCCACCCACCGGACGCGCGCGCCTCGGCGATCGCCGTCAGCGAGCCCGCCGCGCTGACGTGGGCGATGTGGACATGCGCGTTCGCCTGACCCGCCAGGTAGATCGCCGTGTGGACCGCCGCGACCTCGACATAGGGCGGGCGTGACTCGCAATGGGCCAGCGGGTCGTGCCGCCCGGCCGCTTGCAGGCGGCGCAGCCCGGCGGACAGCAGCGCATCGTTCTCCGCGTGGACGGTGAGGAAGGAGTCCAACTCCGTGACCGCCAGGAGTGTGTCGTAGAGTTGCGCGTCGTCGATGCCGGGGAATTCGGGGCTCGACCCGCACATGAACGACTTAAAGGCGACCGCGCCCGCCTCAGCCTGCTCGCGCAATTGCGCCGGATCCTGGCCGATCGCGCCGCCATAGAGGGCCACATCGATCACGGCGTGCGCCTCGATCCCGGCCCGCTTCTGCGCGAATGTCGCGGCGTCGATCGTCGGCGGGTCAGCCTGGGGCATCTCCACGATCGTCGTGATCCCGCCCGCCGCCGCCGCCGA
>CADCWN010000340.1 GCA_902806415.1 uncultured Thermomicrobiales bacterium
GAGGCGGTCGCCAACCACCCCGAGCGCTTCCGGGGGTTCTACGGCCTGGCGGGCGGCGGGGCGGGCTTCATCATCGTGGAGGTGGACGACCACCGCGACCTGACCCCGATGCTCCAGCCCTACATGGATCTCGTGAGCTGGGATGTGCGCGCGATCTACCCGATCGACTACGACGCGATCATCGGGCAGGGGTAGCAGAACCCCTGGCACTCTCCGACGACGGCTGTCAGAGAACTGAGCCGGATCGAGTAAACGGCCAGCTATCCTGCCCGTTATACTCATCCGTCGCTTCAGCCTGACACCTGCCGGTCGAGAGTGCAAGGGGGTTGGACCGGACGAGCTAGACGGCCAGGACAGCTGGCCCTGGGAGCCGTCACCGTCGCGCCCACTGGCCATGCCGGGCGGGACCGACAGTATGTCCCGGCGCGGTGAGGGGGTTGTCCGGCACAGTCGCCGCAGGTCTGCGCCGCGCGGCCGTCTCGAACGTCCGGCCTCCCGGGAATGCCCCGTGCCTTGCGCTCCCTCGCCATTCGCTCCCGGCTATCCCGCGCCGCCCGTCGCGCCTTGGCCTCGCGACGCACCCCCTCACGCAGCGATTCGAGCACCGCCGCCTGGCTAATACCCTTCGCGCTCGCCAGTTCGACCAGCAACCGTCGGCTGCCCCGGCCATTTACTCTATCCGGCGTGCTTGGCTGGTGGTCCGGGTGCAGAAGTGCCAAGATTTCGCCCAGGACGGACAACCCACCCCCTGTCCTGCCAACGCCGCGCCGACGGGCGCGTTGACGCCCGCCGGGGAGCCATGTAGAGTAGGGTGACGCCGATTCGGCTGGCACGTCGTGACGAGGGGGGCGCCGATGCTGGTACCATCGGGCGAAGCAATCGCCGTCGCCGCGCCGGGCGCGCTGATCGACTGCGATGTCCACAACGCGGTCCCGAGCGTCGAGGCCCTCTTCCCATACCTGCCGCGCTACTGGGTTGAGCACGTCCAGCAATCGGTCTTCAAGGGCGCCGGCAGCACCTACTACCCGCCGAACGCGCCGGTGACGGCCCGCCCCGGCAGCATCCCGCCCGACGGGCCGCCGGGGTCGAGCCTCGTCTTGCTGCGCGATCAGGTGCTCGATCCGCTCGGCGTCGAGGTCGCGATCCTCAACTGCCTCTACGCCATCGACAGCTTGCGCAACCCCGAGGCGGCGGTCGCCTTCGCCAGCGCCGTCAACGACTGGCAGATCGCCGAGTGGCTGGACCGCGAGCCGCGCCTGCGCGGCTCGATCGTGGTGCCGCCCCAGTTGCCCGAGCTGGCGGCGCGGGAGATCGATCGCGTCGGCGACCATCCCGGCTTCGTGCAGGTCCTCCTGCCCGCGCGCTCGGAGCACCCCTATGGCAGCCGACTCTTCCGTCCGTTGTGGGAGGCGATCGACCGGCGGAAACTCGTCGCGGGCATCCACTTCGGCGGCGCGCCCGGCAACCCGCCCTTCCCGTCCGGCTGGCCGTCGCACTACTTCGAGGAATATGCCGGGATGGCGCAGGTGTTCCAGTCGCAACTCGCCAGCATCGTCAGCGAGGGGGTCCTCGATCTCTTCCCGACGACCCGGATCGCGTTGTTGGAGAGCGGCTTCACCTGGCTCCCGGCCTTCATGTGGCGCTTCGACAAGGAGTGGCGCAATCTACGCCAGCTCGTGCCCTGGGTCAAGCGTGCCCCCTCCGCATACATCCGCGAGCATGTGCGCCTGACGGTCCAGCCGCTCGACTCGCCGCCGACGACCGAGGAATTGCTGACGACGATCGAGGAGCTCGGCTCCGATGATCTCCTCCTCTTCGCCACCGACTACCCGCACCGGCACCGCGCCGATCCGGCGCGGGACTTGCTGCCCTATCTGCCGGAGACGCTGGCGCGGAAGATCCGGCACGAGAACGCACGGGCGTTGTATGGGCTAACGGTTGTTGCGGGTTAGCGGGTTGCGGGTTGGCAAGGTGAAGTCGCGCGAATCGAACCGGCAACCCGCCAGGCTGTAACCGACCGAGGAGGACGACCATGGCGATGACGCAGCCGAAGCCAACGACCGCGACGCGGACGAAGCCCGCGATCATCGACTGCGACATCCACAATGAGCTCGACTCGATCGCCGACCTCTACCCCTACCTGCCGCCGCGCTGGCTCGATCATGTCAAAACGTACGGGACGCGCGGGCCGTCGGGGGCGGTCTATCCGCGCTTCCTCAACCGCCGCGCCGATGCCTTCCCCGCATCGGGGCGTGACGCCGGGTCCGAGGTCGCCCTGACCGCGAAGCAGCTGCTCGACGAGTGGAATGTCCACTACGGCATCCTCAACCCGCTTACCCCGGCCGGATCGCAGCTCAGCCCCGAGTTCGACGCGGCGCTGGCGACCGCCGTCAACGATTGGCAGGTGGCCGAATGGCTCGACCCCGAGCCGCGCCTGCGCGCCTCGATCATCCTCCCCTTCGAGCACGCCGACCTGGCGGTGGCCGAGATCGAGCGCCGGGCTAGCGACGGTCGCTTCGTGCAGGTGCAGTTCAGTGGCCGACCGCGCGAGCCGATGGGTCGCCGCAAGTACTGGCCGATCTACGCCGCCTGCGAGAAGCACGGGCTGACGGTGATGTCCCACGCCTTCGGCTCCGGCGGGCAGCCGATCACCGGCTGCGGCTGGCCGTCGTACTACATCGAGGACCACGTCGGCCCGGCGCAGTCGATGCAGGCGAACCTGATCAGCCTCGCCGTGGAGGGCGTCTTCGAGCGTTTCCCCGGCTTGCGCGTCGTCTCGGCCGAGAACGGCTTCGGTTGGGTGCCGTCGCTGCTGTGGCGGCTGGATAGCACCTACGCGCTCCTGCACGGCGAGGTGCCACACCTCACCCGCCCGCCCTCCGAGTATCTGCGCGAGCACGTCTGGTATTGCACGCAGCCGGTCGAGGAGCCGGACAAGCCCGCCTCGTTCCTGCGGCTGATCGAGCAGGTCGGCGCGGACCGCCTCGTCTTCGCCAGCGACTACGCGCACTGGGACTGGGACGCGCCCGACATGGCGCTCCCGGCGCAGCTGCCCGACGACGTGCGCCGCAAGCTCTTCTACGAGAATGCGCGGGAGTTATACCGATTGTAGTTGTCGGGAATCGGATATCCGAGAGAGTCCACCGGCATCTGGCCGCTGGTCTCTGGCATCTGGAGCGACGATGACACGCCACATCGTGGCCGAGGCGAGCGAGATTCCGCCGGGTGGCCGCAAGATCGTGGAGGCCGCCGGGCGCTCCATCGGCGTCTTCAACCTCGGCGGCGAGTTCTTCGCGCTCCGCAACCGCTGCCCGCACCAGGGCGGGCCGCTCTGCGAGGGCAAGACTTTCGGGCTGATCGCGGCGGAGGTGCCGGGGGCGATCGAGTACAGCCGCCCGGGAGAAATCCTGACCTGCGCCTGGCACGGCTGGGAGTTCGACATCCGCACCGGGCGCTCGTGGTGCGCCCCCGACCGCCTGCGCGTGCGCCGCTACGAGGTCAGCGTCGAGCCGGGCGATACCCTGACGCCGGATGAAGACGGCGCGGTAC
>CADCWN010000341.1 GCA_902806415.1 uncultured Thermomicrobiales bacterium
CCTAAACCGAAGCGCAGGTGAGAACTACATGGTCGGTCTCCTGCTGCGGCGCTGGTGCTGGCCCAGCGATGCCCTCGGCCAGCGCTTGCAACTTGCGGCGACAGCGGGATTGGACCTCGGCGGTGCGGTCCGACAACCCGGCGAAGAAGTGCGTCATCTCCTCCTGGACCCTGGCCTTGGTGCCCAGGCAGGTGTTAGCCGTCACCTCCTCGCGGGCCCAAGCCCAGATCGCCTCGTCGGGGTTGAAGTCCGGGCTGTAGGCGGGCAGGTGCAGTACCCGCAGGTCGAGGTCGGGGGTCGCCAGGTAGTCGCGCACCGCGGCGCCGCGGTGCGCCGGTCCGTTGTCCCAGATCACGATCAGCGGCCCAGGGTGGGCGTCGCGCAGCTGCCTGAGGAAGACGGCGCTGGTTGTGGAGGTGCTGGTCCCGCTCAGCTCCATGTGCTCGACCTCCCCGGTCTCCAGGCAGACCGCCGAGTAGTAGCTGGCCTTTTCTCCCCAGCGCGGGGAGGTGGAGTCGGTCAATGCCGGCTGCCCCTTGAGCACCCACTTCCCGCGCAGATCGCCGTCGGCGCGAAAGTGGGCCTCGTCCGCGAAGAAGATCTTCACCCCGCCCGCCCGCGCCATCGTAAGCAGTGCCGCGTATTCCTCCACGAACGCGACCCGCTTGGCCTCGTCGGCCTTGAGCAGCCGCTTCTTGGGGTGCTTGTAGACGAAGCCCAGGCGATGCAGATAGCGCAGGCAAGTGCTGTGGCTGAGCCGGATCCCGCAGCGGGCCTCGACAAACTGCCGCACCACCTTCCAGTTCCAATTCGCCAGCGCGACGCCGACCTCGCCCGGCGTGGCTTGCACCGCGACGCTCAGGCCCGCCTGGGCCTCGTCCCCGAGGGCGGGCGGGGAGCCGCCACGCTGGAGGAAGGCGAGGGCGGCCGCACCACCACGGGCGAATGCGGCCAGCCAACTCCCGACCGTATGGGCGTCGCGCTCCAGGAGGTCGGCGACCTTGTTGGCCGACCAGCCCTGCGCCAGCAGCCAGAGCGCGTGCCAGCGCTCGCGCTCGCGCGGCGTCGGGGCGCGGTACATCCGCTCGCGGGCATCCCGTGCCGCCAGGTCCCAGCGCCCGAGCAGGACCGTGATATCTTCCATGCATCCACCCCCTCAAGACCACTCCTCCGGAGAGCATCCCCCGCCAACCAGGCAACGCTCAGCCGCGGCTCGCGCGGGTTGCTGCGACGGTGCGGCTCAGGGTGGGGCCACGAGCAGGGGCCCGAGGGGCGCTTCGGTGGCCGTCGTGCCGTCGGGCAGGAGGAGTGGCAGCCGTGACTGTTGGGGGTCGGCCGCGTCATAGAGCGCCACGAGCAGTTGGTACGCGCCGGGCGGCGCATCCGGCGGGATGCGCACGGCCAGTGGCTGGGCCAGCGCCGCGCCGGGGGGCCAGGCGGTCGTCGGGTAGAGCCCCCGGAAGGGCGGGGCATCGCTCTGGCTCACTAGGCGGCCGTCGGGGCCGACCAGCTGCACCGTGGCGGTATAGTCGCGCTCCATCCGGCCGCAGACCCGCCACTCCACCAGCAGGCTCACCACCTCCCCGGGGCGGGCGGTGGTGCCCGCCCCGCTCGCGGCGGTGAGCGACAGCGGGGGCGTGTCCGCCCCGGCGCACTCCGCCGCGCCGACGACGACCGCGGTGGCGAGCGGCGCGGCCAGCGCGCCGAAGTCGAGCTCGAGCCGGTACTCCCCCGGCACGGCCGGGGCCGCGAGCGCGACCGGCAGCGTGGTGCTCCCCGGCTCGACCACCGGCACGGCGACCGGCACCTCCCCCCACTCGGCCACCTCGCCACGCGCGTCGCGCCAGGCGAAGCGCACGCCCGGGGGCACATCGCCCAGCCGCACCACGCTGGTGGGGTTGTCGTTGCGCGCGACCACGGCCGCGACGACCTGGCCGCCCGCCGCAGCGCGGCGCGGCGTCGCCAGCGCGAACGCGAGGGGGATGCGCTGCCCGGGGTCCAGCTCGTAGACGATGGCGTCGCCGACCTCGACCAGGCGGGTCAGCTGGGGCAGCCGCTCGGCCTCGGCGAGCGCCCGCCGCCAGTCGTAGGGACCGACCCGATGGAGGACGACGTAGCGCACGCCGATGTCCTGCAACAGGCCGACATTCGCCGCGCTGACCTCGCTGATGTCCCGGCGCTCCCGCAATGCCTCCGGCCCGCCGTGGAAGGTGAGCAGGAACTCCAGGTAGCCGGCGGGGTAGTAGCTGGTGTAGCCGGCGACGAGCGGGTGCCAGTGGCGGGTCGAGTGGTACATCTGCCGGATGGTCCGCGGCTCGTCGAGCAGCAGCCCGTTGGCCGGCAGCTCGAAGACCGCGCCCGACGGCTGGTCGCGCAGCCAGTCGTAGACGGCGACCGTCGCCGGGTCGCGCGGCACCGGGACGGCGGGCATCTCGCTGCGGAACTCGGCGAGCGCGGCGACACCCAGTAACACGAGGAGGGCCGCGCCGGTCGGCCGCGCCGCGCCCGCCGGCAGCCGGGGGCGCGCCCACGCCCACAGGGCCGCCGCGCCCAGCCCGGCGAGCAACTGGAGCCCCAGCAGGGCGAGGATCCCGAAGCGGCCCGGGTCGCGCATCGACGCCATCCCGGGCACGACCGCGTGGAACCAGCGATACGGCAGCGGCATCGTCCGGTCGCCGATCGACACCTGGGGGCCGAGCGAGAGGATGCCGCCGATCAGGAGGAGCCCCAGCGCGTAGGTGGCCCATCGCGGTCGCCAGAGCAGGGCGAGCGGCGCGCCGAGCGCGGCGAGGCCGAGGGCGACCGCCCCGGCGAAGAGCGGGCCGGGATACGCCTCGGGCAGGATGCCGCGCCACAGGTGGTTGAAGGGGCCGACCGACAGGTAGGTCGTGGGGGTCGCCGCGAAGTCCCGGACCGTGGCGAGGTCGCGGGCGAAGCCGTAGCGCCTATTCACCTCGAAGCGCACGACGACCAGCGGGAGGAGCGCCAGCAAGGGCGGGGCGAGGATACCCCCGAGCGCGGCGACGGTCCGCGGCGACGGCAATTGCCGCCCGCCCCACAACGCCAGCGGGAGCAGGAGCGCCACGGCCCCCAGCGCCAGCGCCGCCAGGGTGTCGGAGGCGAGGACCTGCACCGTCAGGAAGAACGCGGCCAGCGCGGCGTCGCGCGCCCGCCGCCGCCGGCAATACCTGGTGAGCGCCCAGAGCGCGAGCGGGAGCCAGCCGTACGACAGGAGGTTCAGGTGGCTGATGTGCCCGTAGCGGTAGGGCGTGTAGGCGGCGAGGATGCCGGCGAGCGCCCCGGCGCCGAGGTTGCCGCACCACTCTTCGACGAGCAGGGCGACCCCGACCCCGAGCACGACGAACGACGCCAGCAGGAGCAGGTTGTAGGTCAGCACGTCGTCGCGGGTCGCGAGCAGGAGCGGCCAGCCGAGGAGGGCGGTGCTGAGCTGCGGCTCGGAGAAGACGAAGGTGCGCTCGTAGGGGTGGAGGATGTTGGCGTCCCAGAGGCGGGCGGGATCGGCGAGGACCTGGTGCTGGAACCAGCGCATGCTCCAGATGTCATAGAGTGGGTCGCCGTGGTCCTGCACCGCGCTGCCAGCATGCCGGACGAGTGGCCAGGTCATCAGGGCGCTGAGGAGCAGGAAACCGGCGATCAAGACCGCGTAGCGCACCGGCGGCGCTGGTGGCCATGCCGCGCGGCGCCGACCGGGCGGCGCGCTGCACGATGCTTCCCGTGCCGCCCCGTACCCCGGCGTGGATCCCTCGACCTGGCGCCCCATTGCCGTCACTCGCCTCCGGGCAGTCATTCGCCCCGGGCGCAAGTATACCTGCCGCGTGGGGATCCAGCGCGCCAGCGTGCTGGAGGCAGCGCCGGCGCCCCTGGAGGCAAAGGTGCGGCTTTCATCTGCGCTTCGGTTTAGGTAAAGCGGCGGGTCCGCATTATCGCTTCAGGTCTGTCTCAGGATGATACAAGGAGATCGCCGATATCCGTGAAACGACCGGTTGTTAGTCATGCACCAGTTCCACGGGAAAGCACTACGGACGAGGAGGTAGGGGCGTATTGCATACGCCCGCCCACGCCGAGGTTGTCTCCCGTCGTTTGTCGACGGGCAAGGCGGAAGGGCGTATGCAATACGCCCCTACTGCCGACCACATCGCCCTTCCCCCGACACTTTGGCATCCCCCCACCCCATCCGACACTCCCTCATCTTACAATGCCCCCACCCCTCTCCCAGAATTGGGAGAGAGGTCGCCGCCGCAGCGGCGGGGGTGAGGGCCATCCCACTCCCCCAACACAAAGGGCGGCGGGGCAGCCTCTCAGCCGCCCCGCCGCCCCGTATCTCGCTACTGCCGACTCACGACTACCGCCCCGCCGCCGCTAGCGGCGTCCGCTCCCGCTCCGGGTTCAGGCCGCCCGGTGCGCCACCCCGTAGCCGCTCGCCGATCGACGGCAGCGCCGCCGCCAGCACGTCGTCCATCGTCGTCGCCGGGACCCAGGTGACCTCGCGGCGCATCTCCTCCGGCAGGTCGTCGAGGTCGCCCTCGTTCCGCACCGGGAAGACGATCGTCCGCAGGCCCGCCCGATACGCCGCCAGCGACTTGTCCTTCAAGCCGCCGATCGGCAGCACCTGGCCGCGCAGGGTGATCTCGCCGGTCATCGCCACATCCTCGTTGATCGGCGTGCCGGTCAGCAGCGACACCAGCGCCGTCGCCATCGCCACGCCGGCCGAGGGGCCATCCTTCGGCACCGCGCCTGCCGGGACGTGGATGTGGATGTCAGAATCCTTGAGGAACTGCGGGTCGATCCCCAGCCGCTCCGCGCGCGACCGCACGTAGGAGAGCGCCGCCTGGGTCGATTCCTTCATCACGTCGCCGAGTTGCCCGGTGACGATCAGTTGGCCCTTCCCCGGCACCTTCGTCGCCTCGATGAAGGTCAGGTCGCCGCCGACCGAGGTCACGACCATCCCGGTCGCCACGCCCGGCACGGAGGTGCGGGTGGCGATATCCTCGTAGTGGAACCGCCGCCGCCCCAGGTATTCGCGCACGAGTTCCGGCGTCACGGTGCCGGGCGAGCCCTTGCCCGACGCCACCGCCGTCGCCGCCTTGCGGGCGATCGCGCCGATCTCCCGCTCCAGGCCGCGGACGCCGGCCTCGCGCGTGTAGCCCGAGATGACCTCCGAGATCGCCTCGTCCTGCCAGGTCAGCTCGTCCGCGGTCAGGCCGTTCGCCTTCAACTGCTTCGGCGCGAGGTACTTCTCGGCGATCTGCCGCTTCTCCTCGTCGGTGTAGCCGGACATCTGGATGATCTCCATCCGGTCCCGCAGCGGGCCGGGGATCGTGTCCAGTTGGTTCGCCGTGCAGATGAACATCACCTTCGAGACGTCGAACGCCACGTCGAGGTAGTGATCCCGGAAGGTGTTGTTCTGCTCCGGGTCCAGCAGTTCCAGCAGCGCCGAGGATGGATCGCCGCGCCAGTCGTTGCCCAACTTGTCGACCTCGTCGAGGACGAAGACCGGGTCGTTGGAGCCCGCGCGCCGCAGCGCCTGGATGATCCGCCCCGGCATCGCGCCGATGTAGGTGCGCCGGTGGCCGCGAATCTCCGACTCGTCGCGTACGCCGCCGAGCGACATCCGCGTCAGGTGCCGCCCCTGCGCCTTGGCGATCGATTGCGCCAGGCTCGTCTTGCCGACGCCCGGAGGGCCGACGAAGCAGAGGATCGGCTCGCGGTTCAGCTCCGCCGTATCCGCGCCGCGATCCTTCTTCAGCTTCCGCACCGCCAGGTACTCCAGGATCCGGTCCTTTGGCTTGTCCAGCCCGAAGTGGTCGTCGTCGAGGATCTGGCGGGTCTTCGCCACGTCGATCTCGCCCTCGGTGCTGACATTCCAGGGCAGCGAGGTCAGCCAGTCGAGGTAGGTCTTGATCACGCCGTACTCGGCCGCCGCCGGGGGCAGCTTCGCCAGGCGCTCCAGCTCGCGGCGCGCCTCCTTGTCGGCCTCCTCCGGCAGCTTGGCCTCATCGAGCTTGCGGCGATAGTCGCTGATCTCCGCTTCCTGCTCGTTCGACTCGCCCAATTCCTTCTGGATCGCCTTCATCTGCTCGCGCAGGAAGTAGTCGCGCTGCGTCTTGGAGACCTCTTCCTGGACGTTCGATTGAATCTTCTTGCCGAGTTCCAGCACTTCCAGCTCGCGGCTCATGTGGCCGTTGAGCTCTTCGAGCTTCGCCTTGATCCCGTCGATCTCCAGCAGCGCCTGCTTCTGCTCGGGGTCGAGCCGCAGGTTGGAGGCGATGAAGTAGACGAGGTGCCGCGGCTCCTCGATATTGATCGCCACCGTCAGCAGATCATCCGCCAGGTTCGGCGCGAGGGCCACCATCCGCCCGAAGAGGTCGGTGGTGTTGCGCATCAGCGCCTGCACCTCGAGGGTGTCCTCGACCGTCTCCGGCACGGCGGTCACGACCGCCTTCAGGAACGGCTCCTCCTGCACGAAGTCGCCGATCTTGATCCGCTCCAGACCCTGGAGGACCAGGCGCACCGTGCCATCCGGCACGCGCATCATCTGGTGGATGACGCCCATCGCGCCGTACTCGTGGGTATCGCCGGGCTTGACGTCGTCGCCCGCCTGGTCGGCGTCCTTCTGCATGACCAGCCCGACCAGCCGGTCGCCCGCCATCACCTCGTCGATCAGCCGCAGGGAGCGCGCCTGCCCCGCCGCCAGCGGCACCACCGTCTGCGGGAAGACGACCGTGCCGCGCAGCGACAGGATCGGCAGCGTCGCCGGGACCGGCGTCCCGCCCTTCCCGTCCCGCGCCCGGCCCTGCCCGGACTCGTTCACCACCTCGTTCACCGCCTCGTTCTGCTCGTTCTCGCCTTCGCGCTCGTTCTGGTCTGTCACCCTATCCTGCCTGTCCTAGTGCCTATCAACAGCACCGTGTTTATCAGTCCGTAGTCCGTGGTCCGTAGTCCGTAGTAATGTCCGCGTGCTGGCACTGTGCTCTAAACACTATTGCCCGGCTACTACGAACCACGGACCACGAACTACGGACTAATTCGCCGTCCCCACCCGCACCGTGCGCGGGATCACGCGCCGCGCCGGGACTTTCGGGAGGAGGACCTGGAGGACGCCATTCTCGTAGGAGGCCTCGACCTCCTCGGTCGCGATCGCGAACGGGATGAAGACCTCCGCCGCGAACGGCCCGTAGGCGATGTCCATCTGGTGATAGACGCGCCGCTCCTCGCTCTCCTCGCGGCGGCGGACGCCGCGGATACGGAGCAGGTGTTCCTCCACCGCCACGTCGAGCGTCTCCTCGTCGAGGCCCGCCAACTCGGCGCGGACCGTCAGGGCGTCGCTCGTCTCATAGACCTCCAGGTGCGGGCGCCAGCCCCCCGCGACCTGATGGTGCATCGTGCGCTGCTGGTTGACGAGCGCCCGGAACAGCCCCTCCATCTCGGACTGAATCTGCTCCGCATTGCGGCTCGGCAACCGTCGGGTCCGGTCCATCCGTCCTCACTCCCCACAATCCGCGGTCCCGCCGCATAGCCGCTCGGCAGACCATCGCGCGTCTGCGACCGTATCGCAAATCTCCCGCCAGTGTAACGAGTCGATACGCTAAGTATATCCCTCTTTACACTTCGCATCAAGAGTGTTTTACAATCACGTTGATAGATAACTGATTGCATCACACTCCTGTTGTCGGATACAACGTGCGGCAAAGGGGGGATATTCCGGGGGTGACGGGGACGGACCTCCCCCCTACGCCCAGGGGTAATAGAGGATCACCACGCAGGCCAGCCCCCAGAGGATGATGCAGGTCAGCAGGGGCCGGTCGGACAGCAACACCTGCTCGGGGCTGCCGCCCTCGTTCTTGCGGTAGACGAGGTAGAGGTAACGGAAGAGGCCGTAGAGGACGAACGGGATCGTCAGCATCATCGCGTGGTTCTGCGGCAGGTTCTCCGCGGAGAAGGTGTAGAGCCCATAGGCCATGATCGTCGCCGCCGTGACGATCGCGATCAGCTCCTCCAGCAGCGTCGCCGAGTATTCCTCCAGCACGCGCCGGTGTTGCCCCGCCGTCTCGCTCAGCAGCATGATCTCCGCGCGCCGCTTGCCGAAGCCGAGGAAGAGCGCCCCCAGCCCGATCAGCACGTAGAGCCACGGCGAGATCGCCACCGCGATCGCCACCGCCCCGGCCACCGCCCGCAGCACGAAGCCGGAGGCGATGATGAAAACATCCAGGATCACCTGCTGCTTCAGCCCGAACGAGTAGCCGACATTCACCAGGAGATAGATCACCGCGATCGCCGCCAGCGCCGGGCGCACCAGGAACGCCCCGCCGATCATCAGCGCTAGCAGGAAGGCGAAGAAGCCCCAGGCCAGCCCGAGCGGCAACTCCCCCGCCGCGATCGGGCGGAACCGCTTGCGCGGGTGCGCGCGGTCCTGCTCGATGTCGCGAATATCGTTGAGGATATAGACCGCGCCGCTCGCCAGGCAGAAGACCAGGAACGCCGCGACCGCCTGCCCGATCACCGCGAAGTCGAAGATCGAGATCGGCGCATAGCCCGGCTGCGGTCGCCGCGCGAAGATCAGCGCCCCGAAGACGAGCAGATTCTTCGTCAGGCACTGGCGCGGTCGGATCGCCGCCACCAGGGCGGCGGGCAGCGAGCGCCGACGCGGCCCCCCCGGGCCATCGCCCTGTTGCCCCGACTGCTCCCGCTGTGCGGTCGTGTGAATCGTCGCCATCATCCCCCGGCAGTGCGCGCCCCGTCAGCCAACCACCACGGCGATGAGGGCCGCGCTCGCCCCCGCCCAATCATCCGCCCTGATCGCGTCCATTGCCATGGTACTGTACTCCCGATTACCCTCGCGACTCAAGGGCAATGGTCGGCGATCGAGTGGTGCGAGTGGGCCAGTGGGATAGTGGGCCAGCGGGACAGTCACGAGTTTACAGAAAAGCGCCGCCGTCGGTTGTAGGGGCGTATGGCATACGCCCGACGGCCTCGCCTGTCTACAAGCATCTGTAGAAACCCGGGCGTGGGCGGGCGTATGCAATACGCCCCTACAACCGACGGCCCTGCCCGCGCACCATCGTTCGCGCCATCCCTGTCTCCCCCTCCCCGTCTCCGCGCCTCCTGTCCCGTCCCCACTCGCCCACTCGCCCACTCGCCCGCTCACCCTTGCTCCATCAAGGCCACGACCGCCCCCGCCGGGTCACGGATCACGCAATAGCGCCCCGGTGCCTCCCCCTTCGGCCCCACGACGATCGCCCCGCCGTTCGCCCGGCACCGCGCGAGGCTGGCGTCGAGATCGGCGACGGTGATGTAGGCAATCCATTGCGGCGGCAGATCGAAGTTCTCCCCGCGCGCGTGGCAAATCCCCGCCGTCGGCGTCGCCCCCCCCCGCCCGCCAGCATCACGAAGTCGCTGTAGCCGCCCATGTCCAGCGCCTCCGCACGCCAGCCGACCACCTCGGCATTCGGCACCGTCAGATCGAGGTGGACCACCACCCCCACCGGCGCGCGCTGCGGCTCTGCTGTCATCGCGGACCTCCCCATGCTCAGTCTCCACGCGAGGACCAGCCGCCCCAGCGCGCGCAGAATAGATCATCTGTTCTATGGCGTCAAGCGGGGGGCGAGTCGTCAGTCGTCAGTCGTCAGTCGTCAGTTCTTGTTGCGATGCCGAGCGAGCTATCTGGCGTAGTGCCAGTATCACGCACTGACGACTGACGACTGACGACTCGCCCCTACACCAAGCACTCCCCCCCGCGCGCGACGATCCGCCCGCCCTTGACCACCAGCCAGCGCTGTGGCCGCTCGATCACCGCCTCAACGTGCGTCTCGCCATCCACGACGACGAAATCGGCGCGACAGCCAGGCATGAGACCATAGGCCGCGTCGCCCATGACCCGCGCGCCGCCGTGCGTCGCGATGTCCAGCACCATCTCGATCTCGTCGTCGCGCCGCAGGTTGTTGCGGTAGGCGATGATGAACGCGCGCAGCAGCATATCCGGCATATTGAGCGGCCCCCAGGCGTCGCGGATCCCGTCATTGCCGGTACACATCCGCACACCCGCCTCGCGCAGGCGCTTGATCGACGGCACCGGGCGCAGGCCGCTTGGCCCGTGGCTCATGATGACGATGTCGTTCTCCAGCAGCAGGTCGATCAGCCGCCCGAGGTACGCTTCCTCGACGCCACCGAGGCAGATCGCGTGGCTGATGACGACCCGCCCCCGCCAGCCGAGCGCCCTGGTCCGCTCGGCGATCAGCTCAACCGAGAAGGCTCCCAACTCGCCCGGCTCGTGCAGGTGAATATCCACATCGGCGTCGTACCGCTCGGCCAGCCCGAAAATGACATCAAGATGCTTCGCCGGATCGCGGTCGATCATCGAAGGGTCGAGGCCGCCGACCACCTCGGCGCCGTTCTTCAGCGCCGTCTCCATCAGCTCGACCGTGCCGGGGCGGGCGAGCATCCCGCTCTGCGGGAAGGCAACGACCTGGATCGTCAGCGCCTCGCGGAAATCGTCGCGCATCCGTTGGACCCCCTCGAAGCCGCCCAGCCCGATCTCGGTGTCGATATCCACGAAGGTGCGGATATGCGTCGTCCCCGCCGCGATCGCCAGCCGCGCCTGCCGCGACGACTGCGCATACGCATCGATCCCGCGCTCGCGTCGCAACGCCCGCTCGTTCTCGATCTTCTCGATCAGCGTCGGCCCGACCTCGTTCCGATACCAGCCCAGGCCGAGCAGCGTCTTGTCCATGTGCGCGTGCGCGTCCACGAAGCCGGGGAAAAGGAGCCGTCCCCCGCCATCAACGACCGTCGCCCCCGCCCCCGCCGACAACCCCGCCCCTGCCGCCGCGATCCGCCCCTCGCGCGCCAGCAGATCGATCGCCTCGCCGCCCAGCGGGCGCACATTCGTCAGTAGTAATTCTGCGGTCATCAGCTTCTCCTTCTCATCGCGCCCCGCACCCGACGACAGTCTGACAATCCCCGGTGTCCCTGCCTGCAAGGGAGGGCGACAGTACCACCGATCGCCGGGAAAGCCACCGCGCCCGTGAGCGGTCGCTCAGATCAACCAGTCGCCCTCCATCGACCGCTCACGGGCGCGACGGGAGTCGCGGGGTGAAATCGGCGCGCGGTAGCGTTGTGGGCAGACCGGGATTGAAATCCCGGCTAGGGGCTGCGGCCACGAAGTCCACTGAAGTGGACTGGGATTCCTGTGAGACAGAGCATTTGCAGCGAAAGGTTGGGCCGATAATAGCTGTGTCTCGTGACCCAGTCCACTGAAGTGGACTTCGTGGCCGCAGGTCATTTAGCGCCGATTTTAATCGGTGGCACCCACCTCGCCAGCAGCCATTCATCAACGTAACGAGCCAATCACCCCTGGCATCCCTGTCCCCTGCTCCACCCCACCGTTTGACCTTCGACCTTCGACCTTCGACCTGTCTTGGCCATATTGCTTGACACAATGCAAAAAACTCCTTACATTATCCCTCGACGCGCAGCACGTCAGGCCCACGAACCACGGGGCACACCATGATCGAGAACGGTCTGCGCGACGCCCGCCGGACCGCCGGACTCTCCCAGGGCGAACTCGCCGCCCGCGCCGAGACGACCCGGCAGACGATCGGCGCACTCGAAGCGGGGCAGTACGCCCCGACCCTCGGCGTCGCCCTGCGCCTCGCCCGCGCGCTCGATCGCGACGTGACCGAGCTCTTCTGGCTCGAAGCGCCGCGGCCGACCGTCCGCGCCGAACTGCTCGGCCCCGACCGCTGGGACGAGACGACGCCCCTGCGCGTCCAGGTCGCCCGCATCGGCGAGCGCGTCATCGCCCGCCCCCTCGACGCCTTCGGCGCTGCCGACGGGATGATCGCCACCGCCGACAGCAGCCTCGCCGGGGGGCAGGCCGTCCCGGTCGCCCTCATGGCCGACCCCGCCGCCCTCGACCGCACCGCCGTCGTCCTCGGCTGCGACCCCGCGCTGACCACCCTCGGCGCGCACCTCGGTCGCCGCCACGCGCGCGGCGGCCTGCGCCTCGCTGTCGGCCAGGCGACCAGCCTGCGGGCGCTCGGGGCGCTGGCACGCGGCGAGGCTCACGCCGCCGGGATGCACCTGCTCGACGAGGCGTGCGGCGAGTACAATCTTCCGTTCATCCGCCGCGCCTTCGCCGGGCGCAAAGTCCTCGTCGTCACCGCCGCGCACTGGCAGCAGGGGCTGATCGTCGCGCCCGGCAACCCGCGCGGGATCGCCGGGGCCGCCGACCTTGCCCGCCCCGACCTCACGATCGTCAACCGCGAGGAAGGCGCGGGCAGCCGCGCCGCGCTCGATCACGCCCTGGGTGTCAGCGGCACCGACCCCGCCGCCGTGCGCGGCTACGCGCGGGTCGTCGGCTCGCACCGCACGGTCGCCGAGATCGTCGCCGCCGGGTTGGCCGACGCCGGACCCGGCATCCTCGCCGCCGCCAGCGCCCTCGGGCTCGGCTTCGTCCCGCTGGCCGAGGAACGCTACGACCTCGTCTTCGCCGACGAGACCCGCGAGAGCGCCCCCGTCGCCGCCCTGCTCGACACCCTGGCGAGCCGCGCCTTCCGCGACGAGATCGACGCCCTCCCCGGCTACGATCCCTCCCGCACCGGCAGCGTCGTCCTCGACGAACCCTTGCCGCCGCTCGCCGTCTGACCACTCTCTGCTGTTCGCCAACTGCAGTTCGCTATTCGCTCAAGGAACGATGGAGGAGACCCGATGCAACTAAGCGCCCGCAACCGACTCAAAGGGACGATCACCGGCCCCACGCTCGGCGAGGTGATGGCCGAGGTGACCGTGGACATCGGCGGCGGCAACGAGATCGTCTCGGCGATCACGCGCTGCTCCGTCGAAGGGCTCGGCCTGCGAGAAGGGATGACCGTCCACGCGATCATCAAGTCCACCGAGGTCATCCTGGGGAAGGAATAGGGCGTGGTCTGGGGTGGGCGATGGTAGGAGCGGGAGATGGACCACCCGGCGCGGTGGCGGTGCGGCCACACCGGGATTGAAATCCCGGCTAAGGGCTGCGGCCACGAAGTCCACTCAAGTGGACTAGGTTCGCCCGGAACGCAGCACCCATCCGGATAGGCAATGGCACGCGCCGCAAAGCCCTTGCATTCGTACCGAGCCTACTTGAGTAGGCTTCGTGGCCGCAGGCCACCTAGCCGGGGATTTCAATCCCGGGTCCACCGCCTCACCAGCAGCCGGCCCTTGCGACCGACTACCGACTGGCGTTCGCACGACCCACAACTCACCAACCACGGAGGACCGATGCGCCGCCCCACCCCCGCGCTACCCCCCCTGCTAACCCTGATCCTCGCCCTGCTCGTCGCCTGCGGCGGCACCGTCGCCACGACCGCGCCCCCAGCCAGCACCGCCCCGAGCAGCAGCGCCAGCGCCGCGCCCAGCACGGCACCCAGCGCCGCCCCATCCGCCGCGCCGACCGTCGCCGCGAGCGCCACCCGCACGGGTACCGGCACCGTCGGCGGTGCCACCGCGACCCGCACCACCACGGGCGCCATCGCCACCGCCACCCGCGCGACCGGTTCCCCCGTCGCCGGGCCAACCCCACGGGTCACCGGCGCGCTGACGATCTTCGCCGCCGCCTCGCTCACCGACGCCTTCAACGAGATGAAGGGGAAGATCGAGGCCGCCAACCCCGGCACGACGGTCACCTTCAACTTCGCCGCCTCCTCCGCCCTGCGCACCCAGTTGGAGCAGGGCGCGAAGGCCGACCTCTTCGCCTCCGCCGACACCGCGCAGATGGATAACGCGAAGAAGGCGAACCTGCTGGCCGGCGACCCCAGCCTCTTCGTCCGCAACACCCCGGTCATCATCGTCCCGGCGAACAACTCCAAGGGGATCGCCGCGCCCGCCGACCTCGCCAGGCCGGGCGTCAAGCTGGTCCTCGCCGCGCCCGCCGTCCCGATCGGCAACTATTCGCGCCAGATCTTCGACAAGATGGGCAAAGATCCGGCCTTCGGCGCGGACTTCGGCACCAAAGCCCTCGCCAACCTCGTCTCCGAGGAGGCCAACGTCCGCCAGGTCGTCTCCAAAGTCCAGCTCGGCGAGGGCGACGCCGGGATCGTCTACTCCTCCGACGTCACCCCCGCCGTCCGCGATCAACTCAAGATCATCGCCATCCCCCCGGCGGTCAACGTCGTCGCCGAGTACCCGGTCGCCGCCATCCGGGGCGACGCGAACGAGGCCGGCGCGCGCGCCTTCATCGCCTACCTCCTCTCGGCGGAGGGGCAAGCCATCCTGCAAAAATGGGGCTTCATCCCCGTCGGGCAAGCCGCCGGTCACGAACCGCCCATCGCCCGCCGTCCCGGTGCATAGCGGCAACAACCGTTGCGAACATCAGTAGAGGAGACTCATACTGAATCCAGGGGCCATTCCGTAGCCCAGCTTACTTCAGTAGGCTTCGTGGCCGCAGGCCATCTAGCGCCGGTTTCAACCGGCGGCCTCCCACGCCAGGCAGATAAGGACCAATGACCACCCAACCGCCCACCCCCGCCCGGCCTCTCGCCGGGCGCGCACAAACGGAATACCCCGGGCCCGTGGCCCGCCCCGGTCGCCCGGTCAGCCTCGCCCTGCTCTTCGGCCCGCCGAGCCTCCTCTTCGTCGGCCTCGTCCTCCTGCTGCCGCTCGTCGCCTTGGTCTGGCGCACCGCCGAGTCCGACGTCTTCCTCGCCAGCGTCCAGAAGCCGATCGTCATCCAGGCGCTGCGCCTCACCGCCTGGACCAGCCTCGTCACCCTCCTCCTCTCGGTCGCGCTCGGCACACCGCTCGCCTACGGCCTCGCCCGCGCCCGCTTCCCCGGCAAGCGGATCGTGGACACCCTCGTCGATCTGCCGATCGTCCTGCCGCCGGTCGTCGCGGGCGTCGGCCTGCTGATGGCCTTCGGGCGGCGCGGCCTCGTCGGGCAATATTTGCAGACCGGCTTCACCCTACCCCTGCTCGACATCCGCGTCCCCGAACTCTCCCTCTCCTTTTCCACCACCGCCGTCATCCTCGCCCAACTCTTCGTCTCCGCCCCGTTCTTCATCCGCGCCGCCCGCGCCGCCTTCGCCGAGACCGACCGCGAGGTCGAGGACGCCGCCGCGATCGACGGCGCGACCCCCTGGCAGATCTTCCGGCTCGTCACCGTGCCGCTCGCCATCCCCGCCCTCAGCAGCGGGCTAGTCCTCTGCTGGGCGCGCGCCGTCGGCGAGTTCGGCGCGACGATGATGTTCGCCGGCAATTTCATCGGCCGCACCCAGACGATGCCCCTGGCGATCATGGGCGCGATGGAGAGCGACCTCTACGCCGCCCTCGCCCTCTCCGTCCTCCTCGTCATCCTCTCGTTCCTCGCCCTCTTCGCCTACCGCCTCCTCGGTGCGCGGCGCGGCCTGGCGCTGTGACGAGTCGTGGGTCGTGGGTCGTGAGTCGTGAGAAAGAAGTAGCGAGTGCCGAGGAGAAAGTGCCACGTGGAGGCGGGGAGCAGGCGCGGCGAGGGATACCGCCGCGCCGAAAGGATGGCACTGCGGTCGGGCGTAGGGGCGTATTGCATACGCCCGCACGTCGTCCTACCACCAACGCCCGTAGAAACCTGGGCGTAGGCCGGGCGTATGCAATACGCCCCTACGCCCGACCGCCCTACCCGTTTGCTTGCCCTCATTCGTCCCTCCCCGCCCCCGCCGCGTCTCCACGCCTCCTGTCCCGCCCTTCTCACGACTCCCGACTCGCGACCCACGACTCAACCCGGAGGATCTCATGATCCCACCCGCCCTATCCGCCTGGGCCGATCACTGGCAGACCCTCGTCGCCGGGCGCGACGACCAGCGCGGGGTCGATCAGCGCGACGGCGATCCCGCGCGCGATCCCTGGTCCGCGCGCGCCGACCGCTTCGCCGCCTACAGCGCGGGGCTGCCCGACGACGACCCGCTCTTCACGCGCCTGCGCGCCGCCGTGCGCCCAACCGACACCGTCCTCGATGTCGGCGCGGGCGCGGGGCGTTATGCCGTCCCGCTCGCCGCGCTGGCCCGCGAAGTCGTCGCCGTGGAACCCTCGCCCGCGATGTGCCGCCACCTCGCCGAACGAATCGCCGCCGCCGGGGCGGGCAACGTCGCCGTCATCGGCGCGCCCTGGCCCGCCGCCGACGTCCCGGTCGCCGACGTGACGATCTGCGCCCACGTCGTCTACGGCGTCCGCGCGATCGCCCCGTTCCTGCGCGCCCTCGACGCCCACACCCGCCGCCTCTGCCTGCTCGCCATCCGCGTCGATCAGCACCCCGGCATCGCGGAGCTGTCGCGCGCCCTCTTCGGCGAGAATCGCGTCCGCCAGCCCGCCCTCCTCGATCTCTACGGCGCGCTCCTCGACCTCGGCATCGCCGCCGACGTGCAGATCGTTCCCGCATCCGGCGGCTTCCGCTTCGCCGACCATGCCGAGGCCGCCGCGCACTACCGCGACCGTCTCCGCATCCCGCCCGGCACCCCGACCGAAACCCGCTTGCGGCAACTCATCACCGAACACCTCACCAAAGAGCCCGACGGTCGCTGGCGCTGGCCCACTCCACCGCCCCGCAACGCCATCGTCAGTTGGGCGAAAGGAGGGGGCATCGCAGGCGAGTGAGCGGGTGGATGAGTAGAGGAGAGGGAGGCAAGCGCCCATCGCCGGTTGGGGGGGCGTATTGCCCGCGCCAAACCCATTCCCAGGTTCCTAACAGGCATTGGTGGGATGACGACGGGCGGGCGTATGCAATACGCCCCTACAACCGATCGCCCTACCCTTCGCCATCGGCGCGGTGCCCCTGGCGGTGGGGACACGATCACGCATGAGAAACACCGCTCACCGCCGGTTGTAGGGGCGTATGGCATACGCCCAACCCACGCCGGGGTTTCTCCAACGTCCGTTTCTGACCCACTCGCCCACTCGCCCACTCGTTTCACCGCCCCGCCAGCACCTCCTCGCGCCGCCAGGTCCGCGCCGCCACCACGATCAGCAGCGCGTCGAGCGCGAAGACCCCGGCGACCACCGCGACCAATCCTGCCGTGCCGACGTGCGGCAGCCGGAACGCCAGGATCGCCAGCGATCCCGTGAGGGGGGCCAGCACCAGCCCGCTGATCTGCTGCGCGGTATTGAACGTCCGCACGCGCGACGAGACGAGGCTGCCGATCGTCGCGGTGAAGATTGCCACCCCCGGCACCAGCGCCAGCAGCGCCAGCGACAGATCGACCGGCAGCAGCCGCACCCCCGCCACCCCGATCAGCGCCAGCAGATTGATCAGGAACGTCACCTCCGCGACGATCGAGAAGAGCAGCGCGGGCAGGACCGCCGCCAGGATCTTCCCGCCGAAGATCGCGCCATTCGACGCGGGCGAGGCCAGCAACGGTGCCAAACTCCCCATCTCCTTCTCCCCCGCGAACTGCCCGCAGGCAATCCCCACCGCGCCCGAGGTCGGGGCGAGCCCCAGCAGCAGGAAGTAGATCGCCAGCGCCTGCCCGAGCGCCCGCCCCTCCCCCGGCGCGCTCGCCGCCACCTGGAACCGCACCACCGTCTGCACGATCAGGATCGGCAGCCCGATCGAGAAGAGCAGATTGATCGCGATCGTCATCCGGTCGCGCAGCGACTCGACCGCCGCGCGCCGCGCGATCAGCCACAGCGTCCGCAACTCGCCCGCTCGATGAATCCCTTGAACCCTTGGGGATATGTCGTATTGCCGCTCCGGCACCATTGTCGCCTCGCAGTTGTCAGTCCTCGATCATCGATGAGGGGCGGTACAGGGGCCTCGGAGACACAGAGAGGACAAGGAGTGGGAATGGTCGGGGACGGCGCGCGCCTCGGGTAATGGCAATGTGGTCGGATGTAGGGGCGTATTGCATACGCCCAACCCACGCCGGAATTTCTGTAGAGGTAGGTGGGAGGCCAACGTGCGGGCGTATGCAATACGCCCCTACATCCGACCGCGATGCAATCCTCCCAGCGCGGTGGTATCCTCCGCCTCCCGCTCCTCCGCGTCCCCGCTCCCCCACCCCCACTCGGCACTTCCCACTTCGTCACTCGCCACTCGCCACTCGTCACTCGTTCAACGCCGCCGCATAGACCTCCTCCAGCGTCCGCGTCGCGCAAGTCACCGTCACGATCGCCGCCCCCACTGTGGTTAGCCGCGCGATCGCCAGCGGATTCGTCTCGCGCGGTCGCGCCGTCCGGTACTCGATCAGCGACGACATACCGTCGCCGAGCGGTGCCGCGAACGTCGCGCCCGGCAACCCATCCAGCGCCGCCCGCGCGCCCGGATGGGGCGCTGCCAACTCGATCCGCACCAGCGTGTCCGTCGTCGCCGCCGCCCGCAGCGCCGCCGGGGCGTCCGACGCCACGATCCGCCCGCGCCGCACGATCGCCACCTCATCGGCCAGCCGCTCGGCCTCATCGAGATCGTGCGTGCAGAGGATGATCGCCCGGTTCGCCGCCTTCAGCCCGACGATCAGTTCGCGCACCGCCCGCGCCCCCAGCGGGTCCAGGCCGCTCGTCGGCTCGTCGAGGAACAGCGCCGCCGGCTCGTGCAACAACGCGCGGGCCAGCGCCACCTTCTGCTTCATCCCTTTCGAGAACCCCGCCAGTCGCCCCTGCCAATGCTCCCCAAGCTCGAAGAAATCGATCAGCTCGGCGATCCGTCGCGCGCGGGTGGCGGGTTCGATCCCATAAATCCCGCCGAAGAAGTCGAGGTAGTCCGGCAGCGTCATCTGCTCGTAGAGCCCCGGCAGATCGGTCACCAGCCCGACGCGCGCCCGCACCCCCGCCGGATCGCGGCGCACGTCGCACCCCGCGACCGTCGCCGCGCCGTCACTCGGGGCCAGCAGCCCGGCCAGCATCCGCACCGTCGTCGTCTTACCCGCGCCGTTCGGTCCCAGCAGCGCCAGGATCGCCCCATCCGGCACCCGCAGCGAGACCCCCTCCACCGCCACGAACTGGCCGAACCGGCGCGTCAGCCCCCGCGCCTCGATCATCGCCGCCGCCTCCCCGCGTCATCCCGCCCGCCAATCGGCCGGTCACCCCCATATACTCAGTTCGGTCGCGCCCGGTTCCACATTCCACCGGACGGATCGAGCCGCCGCACGGGCGACCGCCCCAAACGAGTGTGCCACCTGTCGCAACGGACAAGCCGCCGCTGGCCGAAGACGCCGCCCCGCCCTGGCGTACCGCCCGGGGTCTGCCGACGCATGGATACGCTACACTGATCGCGGGGAATGGTTTTCAAGCGCCGGGGACAACCGCCCGCCGCCCGATCAATTCACGGTATTGCTTCAGAAAGGACGCCCGATGCCAGCAGAAAAACTCCGGCTTGCCATCATCCTTGGCAGCGTGCGTGAGGGCCGCTTCGGGCCGACCGTGGCGAACTGGTTCAATGGGCAGGCCGCCGCGCGCGACGATTTCGAGGTCGACTTAATCGACCTCGCCGATTTCGCCTTCCCGCCCGCCATGACCAGGGACGCCGACGTGCAGACCTTCACCGCGCGGATCGGGGCCGCCGATGCGTTCGTCGTCGTCACCCCCGAGTACAACCACAGCTATCCCGGCCCGCTGAAGACCGCCCTGGATAGTGTCGGGCAGGAATGGCGCGGCAAGGCGGTCGGCTTCGTCTCCTACGGCGGCATCTCCGGCGGCCTGCGCGCGGTGGAGCCGCTGCGGGTCGTCTTCGCCGAACTCCACGCCGCCACCATCCGCGAGACGGTCAGCTTCCACGGCGCGCGCGGCCAGTTCGACGCGGCGGGCAACCCCGTCAACGCTGATGCCGTCAACACCGCCACCACCGTCCTGCTGAACCGACTCGCCTGGTGGGCGCGCGCCCTCCGCGCCGCGCGCGACGAGCGGCCCTACGGGGAATAGTCGTCAGTCGTCGGTCGTCAGTCGTCAGGGGTTCGCGGCAAGGCAGAAACATTGAGGCAGCACCGCGCCACTACTGACTACTGACGACCGACGACTGACGACTACCTCCCCGGCACCACGCCCGCCGCCACCGCCTCGATCTGCGCGCGCACCGCGTCGTCCGTCGGCTCCAGGAAGCCGTTGGCGTTGAACGAGCGCCCGTTCGCCAGGAAGAAGATCCGGTCGATCTCCTCCGGCACGGGGCGACCATCCGGCGTATCGGTCCGGTTGTGGATAAACCGCAGCCGGTAGGCCGCGTGGGGGCCGACGCGCACCCACGCCAGGCAGAGCACGAAGCGGCCGTTCGTCGCCACCGGCTCCTGCACCTGGCTCAGGATCTGATCCTTGTACTCGTCGATCTGCCGCCCCGGCGCCTCCGCGACCGCCAGCGTCACCCCGGCACCGGAGGCTGCCACCACGCTCACATTGCCGTCGGCCTCGGTCCGCGCGCTCCAGCCGTCCGGGAATTGCGCCGTGAACCGCCCCTGCGGGTCGCGGTAGGTCTGCCCCCCGGCGAACGGCGCGGGCAGCGGGCCGCAACCCGGCAGCGGCGACCGCCCGGCGAGGATCTGCCGCCCGAACTGGCCGAGCAGGATGCCGCTCGACGCGGGGTTCTCCGGGTGGCGCTCGAAGCGCGCGCTCGGTGTACTGCACGCTGTACGGCCTGCCATCCAGCATTTCGACCGACTCCGCGCTGATCGGGAACCCGAACTGCGCCAGCCCGCCGTGCCGCTCCCAGAAGGCCATGAAATCGGGGGCCATGTTGTGCCCCGTCTCCTGGAAGAAGCGGTGGTCCGCCTTGGGGGCCGTCGGCGGATCGGCGGCCCGCATCGCCCGCCCGAACTGGCCGAGCAGCACGTCATTCGGCGGGGCATTCTCCGGGTGATACTCCAGCCGGACCCGCTCGAACCACTGCACCAGATAGAGCTTGCCGTCGTCCAACCGCTCGGTCCGCTCCTCGGTCAGCGGGAAGCCGTTGATCGCCAACCCGCCGTGCGCGTTCCAATAGTCGAGGAACCGCCCCGCGATACACTGCCCGGTCTCCGCGAAACATTGCTCCGCCGCCGCCGCCGGGCGCGCGTCCAGGCCCCACCACGGCAGGGCCATCAGGGCCGTCAGGGTTGCCAGCACGATCCGTCGTCGCATTTTCACTCCCTTCGCTCGGGCGATAAAAACCGCGCGCAGTGGCCTCCCTCCACGGGCATGGGGCTCCTCCCCGTCGGCCATCGGCTATCCGGGCATCCGCGCGACCCCGCCGCGACGCCCCGCCGTGCCAACGACTATAGCGAGCGCTCCTCGGCGAAAACAGATACCATTAGTCCTATCGCGGTCCTATGTACGTTCATGAAACCTCCCCCATCCGACCCCTGACCCGCCCGCCACGTATCGCTCGTACTCACCCGTCACCCGTCACGCGTCACGCGTCACTCGCCCGACTTTCTCTACTTTTCGGTTTGACAAAGCGGCGGGGGTTAGGTACGATAGTGGTACCGTC
The DNA here is from genome assembly GCA_902806415.1 of uncultured Thermomicrobiales bacterium. Classification (GTDB taxonomy): domain Bacteria; phylum Chloroflexota; class Chloroflexia; order Thermomicrobiales; family CADCWN01; genus CADCWN01. The sequence continues at coordinate 21,410 of CADCWN010000341.1, forward strand.
GCGCGTTGGCGCGGCGACGAGCAGACAAGCGAGGAAGACGACGCGGAGACGACGGCCCGCCCGTCGCCCACCGTCCCCCGGCTTCCGACAGCGAGTGAGGAACGCCAATGATCACGATGACCGACTCGGCACGAGATGCCCTCAAGCGCTTCATGGTCGATGAGGGCCCGGAGGTCGGGCTGCGCGTCTATATCACCCCCGGCGGCTGCTCCGGGTTCTCCTACGGGATGGTCCTGGAAGAGCAGTACGACGATGCCGACGAGATCTTCGAGCAGGAGGGCGTGCGCGTGGTCGTGGATCGCTTCTCCTCCTCGATGCTCGATGGCGCGGAGATCGATTATGTCGAGAGCCTGATGGGCGCGGGCTTCTCCGTCAGCAACCCGAACGCCGTCACCACCTGCGGCTGCGGCCACTCCTTCCGCACCTCCGACAGCGCCGGCTCCGCCCAGAGCTGCCACTAAGCGCCGCGCTTTGCAATCGGTCGTCGGGTTGTGCGGATGGAGAGGACCTCTCCCCGCCGCTGCGGCCCTAACCCTCCCCGACGCGGGGAGGGTTAGGGCCGAGAGCCAACTTGACGGTCGATGATGCAGCAGGCCACTAAGCGCCGCGCGCCGCGAGAACACCACCGCAAACAAAGCGAGAGCGCCGGGGCAGATGCCCCGGCGCTCTTCCTAATCTCAGTGCTGAATTTCGCGCTCTCCTACCAAGTTGCAAGCCCCACCCTCCCTTGTAGGGGAGGGTCGCCGCCGGGCATTGTCCTGACTTGCAGCAGGATGAATCCGGTTCATCTGGAGCGGCGGGGAGAGGTCCGTCACCCCACGCTCACACGATCCTCTCCCGTGCCGTCGCGCCCCCCGCCCCCGCGACGGTCGCACCTCCGGGCCGATGATCCGCGAATAGCACCGCCACCGCCCCGAGGGCCGAGCCGACCGTCAGCGCCCAGAGCGCCGGGCCGTAGCCGCCGTTCAGGGTATAGAGCAATCCCGCCCCGACCGGCGCGAGCGCGCGGCTGCCGGTCAGGAAGAGCGACAGGACGCTGCTGATCCGCCCATAGTGCTCCGGGCCGTAGAAGTCCGCGATCAGCGCCGCCCGCGCCGGGGTGATCGCGCCGAACCCCGCCCCGAAGAGGACGACGAAGGCGAGGACGCCCGCTCGCGAATCGACCGTGAGCAGCACCACGAGCGCGATCGTCTGGAGGGCGAAGATCCCGGCGGTCACCCAGCGGCGCGGCACCCACCCGCCCAGCGGCGTGAAGACGAGCCGCCCCGGCAGCCCCATGATCCCGATCAGCCCCGTCGCCCAGGCCGCGAAGCCGGGGTCATAGCCCCGCCCGATCAGGTACGGGATGAGGTGGACGAAAACCGCCCCGGTCGCCAGGGTCGCCAGGAAGAAGGCGACGGCCAGGAACCAGAAGGCCGGGCCGCGCAGCGCCTCCCCCACGGTCGTGCTCCGCTCCGCCGCACCGGGCGTCGCGGGCGCGGTGGGGTCGGTCGGCGCGGCCGCCGCGCCGTCGGGCAGCAGGCCCAGGTCGGCGGGGTGCCGCCGCAGCAGCAGGGCGTGGATCGGCAGCGTCCCGACCGCCAGGATCGCGGCGAGGCTGACCAGCGCCCCCCGCCAGCCCTGGACGCGCACGAGCCAGGCGATCAGGGGGATGTAGATCACCGAGGCGAAGCCGCCGATGAACGTCAGCAGGGTCAGCGCGCGGCCCCGACCCCGCCGGAACCAGGTCGCCACCAGCCAGAAGGCCGGCTCGTAGAGGACCGCCGCCAGCGTCACGCCCAGCCCGATCCAGATCAGGTAGAAGGCGAGCAGACTCGTGACGCGCGACCACGCCAGCAGCAGGAGGGCGGCGGCGAGCGAGCCGCCGGTCATCAGCAGGCGCGGTCCGTGCCGGTCGAGCCAGCGCCCGACCGGCACGGCGGCCACCCCCGAGCAGGCGAGGGCCAGCGAGAAGGCCCCGGTCAGTGCCGCCGCCGACCAGCCCAACTCCGCGCCCATCGGGGCGAGGAAGACGGTGAAGCCGTAGTAGAGGATCCCCCACGACGTGACCTGCGCCAGCGCCACCGCCGAGAGCATCGGCCAGCCGTAGAAGGGGCCGACGCGGCGCTCAGCCACAACAGCCGCCGCCCCGCGCCCCCGCGCCGGTGCCGGCGCTCGCCAGTGCCGGGACGCCGCAACTGTTCGCTGACCCCGCCGCCAGCGGCAGCGCCACCAGGCCGCGCGGCGCGACCGGCGCGCCGCAGCAGCCGTCCCCGTCGCCCGCGCCCCGGTCGGTCGAGCAGACGCCGGTCTCCGGCAGGACCAGTTCGACCTCGCGCGCCGCCGCCCGGTCGCCCGCCAGCGCGGCGGCGATCGAGCGCACCTGCTCGTAGCCGGTCAGCATCAGGAAGGTCGGCGCGCGCCCGTAACTCTTCATCCCGGCGATGAAGAAGTCGTGCTCGGGGTGCTTGAGCTCGAACGCGCCGTGCGGGCGCACCGTGCCGCAACTGTGGAGATTCGGGTCGATCAGCGGGGCGAGGATCGTCGGGCTCTCGACCGCCGGATCGAGGTCCAGCCGCAACTCGCGCAGCGGCGTCAGGTCGGGCCGGAAGCCGGTCGCCGCGACGATCCGATCGACCGGCGGCAAGATTTCGTCGTCGCCGATGGTCGTCACGCCCTGCGGCCCGCTGTGCAGCCGCGCCACCTTGAAGCCGGTGACGAGGCGCAGGGTGCCGCGCTCGACGAGGCCGCGCACCCGCAGGCCCAGCTTGCCGCGCTCCGCCAGGGCATCGTTCTCGCCGCCGCCGAAGACCTGGCCGAGGGTGCGTCGCCGCACCGCCCAGATCAACTCGCCGCGCCCCTCCTCCTCGATCAGCGTGGCGAGGTCGAGGACCGCGTTGAACGCCGAGTGCCCGCTGCCGACGACCAGGGTCCGCCGCCCGGCGTACTCCGCCCGCGCCGCGCCCAGCACATCGGGGATCCCGTAGTGGATGCGGTCGGCGGCGGCGCGCTCGCCGGGCGCGGGGAGGCCGTTCGCCCCGAGCGGGTTCGGTGCCCCCCAGGTGCCGGAGGCGTCGATGACCGCCCGCGCCAGCAACACCTCTTCCTCGCCGTCCTCCTTGGCGACGTGCAGGACGAACGGGGCCTCCTCGCGCCCGTCGGTCTTCATCTTGTCGAAGCCCCGCCGCGCCACCGCAGTCACCCGCGCACCGAGCCGGATATGCGGGCGCAGTTGCGGCGTCGCGGCGAGCGGCGCGAGGTAGCTGTCGATCAGCTCGTGGCCGGTCGGGTAGCCGTCGGGATCGGGCGACACCCAGCCGGTCGCCGCCAGCAGCCGCTCCGAAGCCGGATCGATCGCGTAGCGCCAGGGCGAGAAGAGCCGCACATGCCCCCACGCGCGGATACTCGCCCCGACCGCCGCGCCCGCCTCCAGCACCAGCGGCGTCTCCCCGCGCGCCAGGAGGTGCGCCGCCGCCGCCAGCCCCACCGGCCCCGCCCCGATGATCGCCACCGGCAACCTCTCGCCATGGACCAGCGCCACCCCGCTCGTCGCGCTCATCTCGTTCAGGGCCTCGCCGCCGCCGCAGCAATCGCCCGCGCAGCAGCCCGTGGCGGCGCGCACCTCCGCCACCACGGCGGTCGTATCGCAGCACGCGCTCCCGCAGCCGCAGTCACTCTCCGCCGCGCCCGCTTGCCGCGCCCGTCCCGTGCTGGTGTCGGCCATGACTCTCGCCTCCCTGCCCCCGTGGGGCGATACACACGCTGCATCGATGAATTTCAATGCAGCGACGAAAAAAAGAGCGCCGCTAGCGCGGCAGCGCCGCCAGGGTCGTGCGCACCCACGCCGCCGCTCCTGGGTGCAGTTGGTAGAAGCCCCAGGTCCCCCGCCGCTCGGAGGTGACCAGCCCCGCCTCTCGCAAGACCTTGAGATGATGCGAGATCGTCGGCTGTTCGAGCGCCACGCCATCGCCGAGGTCGCAGGCGCAGACCGGCCCCGGGTGCGCCGCCAGCGTGGTGAGGATCGTCAGGCGCGTGGGGTCGCCCAGCGCCTTGAAACGCTTCGCGGCGGTCGCCGTGGCCGCCTCGGTGCGCATCGACACGGCCAACGGCGTGCAGCACGCGGCGTCGGTCCCATCCACCGGCACGGCGCGTGTTGTCGGTCGCGTCATCGTCTTCATACGCCCATCCTACCCTCTGGATTGAACGTTGTCAATACAGACGATTTTCAATCCAGCGAGGATCGCGCCAATTCGGCACCCCAGCACCGGTCAGGCTCCCGTTGCCAGCAGTTCGGCCTCAATCCGCGCCCGGATTTCGTCGCGCACGCGGCGATAGGTCGCCAATTGCTCCTCCTCCGTGCCGGTCGCCCTGCTGGGGTCGTCGAACGACCAGTGGATCCGCCGCCCCGCGCCCGGGAAGATCGGGCACGCCTCGTTCGCGTCGTCGCAGACGGTGATGACCGCGTCGAACGATTCCCGGAGGAAGCGGTCCAGCGTCTTCGATTCCTGCCGCGAGATATCCACGCCGAGTTCGGCCATCGCCCGATTCGCCAGCGGGCGCACGCGGGTCGCCTCCGTCCCGGCGCTGAAGACGTCGAAGCCGCCGCCGCCCAGGTGCCGCAGCAACCCTTCGGCCATCTGGCTGCGCGCCGAGTTGTGGGTGCAGAGGAACAACACCCGCCGCTTGCCTCGCCCGTCCACGCGCTTCACTCCTTCTCGCTCAAGCTGCTCGTTGGTCCCCCGGCCCTGTCGGTGAGGGGGTCGGCGTCCTCGCCGACCCCCTCACCCCGGATGAATTGATAGGCGAACGCCCCCAGGAGCGCCCCGGCGATCGGCCCGACGATGTAGAGCCACTGCGCCGTCCAGGTCCCACTCACAATCGCCGGGGCAAGCGACCGGGCGGGGTTCATCGACGCGCCGCTGATCGGGCCGGCGAACAGCGCCTCCAGCCCCACGGTCCCGCCGATCGCCAGCGCCGCCGCCTGCCCCACGGCGCGCGTGTCGGTCGCCACGCTGATGATCACGAACATCAGGAAGAAGGTCAGGATCACTTCGAGCGCCAGCGACTGCCCCGCGCCCCCGGCGGGCAGGGTGGTGCCGAGATTGGCCGCATCCCCGAACAGGATCCGCAGGGCCGCGCTCGCCGCGAGCGCCCCACCGAACTGCGCCGCGAGATAGGCCGGGACCAGCGCGAGCGGGAAGTGGCGGGTCGCGGCGAACGCCAGCGTCACGGCGGGATTGAAGTGCGCCCCGGAGATATGCCCCGTCGCATAAATCATCGTCGCGATGATCAGGCCGAAGGTCAGCGCCACGCCGACATGCGTGACGGTGCCGCCGCTGAGGGTGTTGGTGACGATCGCGCCGCAGCCGGCGAAGACCAGCCCGAACGTGCCGACAAATTCCGCCGCCGCCCGCCGGAGGGGCGTCACCCTATCGTTCACGCGCCGCTCCCCACGCCGCTGCCCGCCCCGCGCCGGTGGGCCGGCAGCGCGACGAACAGTTGGACCCGCCGCTTGATCTCGTCCCTGACGCGCCTGAACGCGCGCAGCCGTTCTTCCTCCGTGCCGGTCGCGGCGGCGGGGTCCGGGAAGCCCCAATGGATACGTGTGGGGTCGTCGGGGAAGGCGGGGCAGGCTTCGTTGGCGTCGTCGCAGGTGGTGATGATGTAGTCCCACGACTGGTCGATGTACCGGTCCAGATCCTTCGGCGACTGCCCCACCAGCGAGAGATCCAGTCGCCGCATCGCGACCTCGGCCAGCGGGTGGACGCGCGCGGCGGGGTCGGTGCCGGCGCTATGGACATCGAAGCGGGGGCCGCCGTGGTATCGCAAGAATGCTTCGGCCATCTGCGAACGCGCCGAGTTGTGGGTGCAGAGGAACAGGACGCGGATCGGTGGGGGGAACAGATCGGCCACGGGTCGCCTCCTTTCGCACGGGTGCCAGTCGGATGTTGTCGCGAGGTCGCCGGTATATCCACGGATGCCGATATATCTGACCAGATGTCACCCCGACATCGCCACGGCGAATGCCGCTACCAGGGCGTGTCTGGTGATTCCGAAAGCATCATCTTCAGGGCGTCCTGGTAAGTGAACGTTCGCAAGTGACCAGGCTTTCGCCAGGGCGCATGACAGCGGCCGAGTCAATCATCAGACACGCCCTGGAGCGATTCGAGGATATCGGCGATGTAACCGTCTTTCCAGCGGTAGTACTCGCGCTTGGAGTGGCAGTGTTGGTACTTCTGCGCCTCGTAGTCGGCCCGCGCGTCCGGGTGCTCACGCCAGTGCCGCATGATCGCCCGGTTGCACTCGGCCGCATTGCCGCGCATCGCGATGACCTCGATGTGGTGACCATCGCACGCATCGTTCAACGTCACCAATTCCTCGGACATCATGTAGACTGCCGGTAAGTGGTTGACGAGCAGGGTGAGGGTCGGGTACCACCGGTCCGGCGACGGGTAGAGGGCGAACTCCCACTCCCCCTTGCCGGCCAATTCGAGCGCCAGGGAGCCGTGGAGTTCCGCGGCGACGCCCGTGGGTGCCAGCTGCTCGTTCAGCCGCGCGCCGTAGGCGAGGGCCGCGCGCTTGCTGTCCGGGTCGAACGGGCGGATGGGCACCGGGCGCGTCGAGAACTTGTCGTAGTCCTCGGGTTTCCCACGCTCGACACGCATCGCTCATCCTCCTCGTTTCGGGACTCAACGCCAGGGCACATAATTGCGGTCAAGTGAATCACCGGACACGCCCTAGCAGCGGGCGGGGGTGGGATCGAAAGCGCCGAGGTCCAGCGTGGCCGCGAGTTGCTCCCGGACGATCGTCGCCCCCGCGGGGTCCAGCGTGTAGTAGGCCCAGCGGGCATCGCCGGCGTCGCGACGGTCGCGCACCAGCCCGGCCCGCTTCAGCACCCCGAGATGGTGCGAGCAGGTGCTCTGCGGGAGGTTGAGCGCGGCCATCAGGTCGCAGACGCAGTGCTCGCGCCGGGCCAGGAGCGCCACGATCGCCAGCCGCGTCGGATCGCCCAGCGCCTTGAGGATCTTCGCCAGGGCGACGAAGGAGGCGCGCGGGGCGCTCGTCTGCGAGCCCAGGATAATCGTCGCCATCGCACCGATCCGGAAATACATCAATCAACGCCGATATAATGAGCATAGCGTATAGGCGCGGCGGATGCAAGCGGCGCGTAATCGGCACGCGCGGGCGTCGGGGGCGGGGGGAAGGGGACAATGGCGACGCTGGCGGGGCGGCTCGGCGGGGTGGGCAGGGCGTACGCGGGGGTCATCCGCAGCCGCACCTATTTCCCGCTGTGGCTGGGGCAACTGCTGTCCGGCTTCGGGGACACGCTGCACTACATCGCCCTGGTCGTGCTGGTCTTCCGGCTGACCGGGCAGGGGCTGGCGGTCGCGGGGGTAGTCGCCGCCGAGATCGTGCCGGTCCTCCTGCTCGGACCGGTCGCCGGGGTCGTCATCGACCGCTTCAGCCGCAAGGCGGTCCTCATCGGCGCCGACCTGTTCCGGGCGGCGCTGGTCCTGTCGCTGGTCTGGCCGCAGGGGGTCTGGCACGCCTATCTGGTCGCGGCGGGGCTGGCGGCGGGCAACACCTTCTTCGGGCCGACCGTGCAGGCCGTCATCCCCGCGCTGACCACGCCCGACCAGCGCCTCGCGGCCAACTCGGTCGCCTGGTCCACCGGGCGGCTGGTGCAGATCCTCGCGGCGACCCTCGCGGGCGGGCTGATCGCGCTGATCGGCACGGGCGCGGCCTTCGTCGTCAACGCCGCGTCGTTCGCACTGTCCGCCGCGCTGATTCTCCTGCTGCCGATCCCCGCGCACGCCGGGGAAGTGGGGTCGGGGGCGCGGCGGGGGCTGGGAGCGTTCTTCGGGGAGGCGCGGGCGGGGCTGGCGTATGCGGCCCGCGATCCGTTCATGTCGCGGCTCCTGGTGGTGCAAGGGCTGGCGTCGTTCGCGGTCGGCGCGACTGGGGCGCTGCTGGTGGTCCTCTCCGAGCAGCATTTGCGGCTGCCGCCCGCCGGGTTCGCCTGGCTCATCGGGGCGATCGGGCTGGGCGCGCTGCTCGGCCCGCTGATCCCGAACACCCTGGCGACCGACTATCGCGATGCCCGCTGGCTCTTCGTGCCCTACATCGTTCGCGGGGTCGGGGACGTCCTGATCGCCGTCTTCACTCCGCTGCCGGTCGCGATGCTGATCCTCTTCGTCTACGGGCTGAACACGTCAACGGGCATGGTCGTCTTCAGTTCCACGATCCAGGGAGCGGTGCCGGACAGGATGCGCGGGCGGGTCTTCACGCTGCTGGATGTGACGTGGAACGCGACCCGACTGCTGTCACTGGCCGTGGGCGGGGTGCTGGTGGATGCCGTGGGGATTCGCCCCCTCTACTGGCTGGGCGGCGCGCTCCTGGCGCTGGCCGGGGTGCTGGGGCTGGTGCTCCTGGGCCGGCACGATTTCCGCGCGCGGGACGCCGATGCCGCGACGAACGCGCGATAATGCCCCCCGCCGGTTCTCGGCAAACCGACCGGATGCAAGCACAGCGGGGATTGTTGCCCACACTCGCCCTGCGCCTACCGGCCTGAACTGCCGGATGACCGCGTGCTCCCCTTAATCGGCGATGATTGGTCCCGCCGCACGCTCGGTGCGCCGTCGCCAACGCCGCATGGCCACGCCCGCCCAGACCAGCTCGACCACGCCGAACGGCCACGCCCCCTGCAAGAAGCCGTAGGCGCTGGACACCGCGCACGCCCCGGCGAAAGCCAGCACGAAAACCGGGGCGCGATCTTCCAGGACGTAACAGACCAACATCGCCGTCACCGCCACCGCCCCGAACGCCGTGAGCCAATCCACGCGACCGCCTCCCCTCGCTCAGTCGCAGCGCCCCGAGCCGAGCGCGCGGGCGCAATCGTCCAGCGTCGCGCACTCACAGCGTAACCCCGTCTCCAAGATGCGTCGCATCCCCTGTGCGCGGGCGATGAGCGCCTCCACCTCCGGCAGCCTCGCCGCCGCCAATCTCCGCCAGCGGTCGGGCGGCGGGGTGTCGGGCGCGATGCCGTGCAGCAAGGTTCGCGTCTCCGCGATGGTGAAGCCCGCCCCCCGCACCAGCCGGATAACCGCCAGTCGGTCCAGCACTCCCGCATCGTAGCGGCGCTGCCCGCCCACGCGGAGGGGCGGTGGGAGCAGACCCGCGCTCTCGTAATATCGTAGCGCCGAGGGCCCCAGCCCGCTCCGCCGCGCCACCGCCCCGATCGTCAGCCGCTCGCCCATCGTTCCCCCCGAGGCTCTTGACTTCAAGCGCGCTTGAGGGAGTATCGTCCGGGTGAGCGGCGATCGACAAGCCACTTCCGGGCAACCAATCAATCGTGAGCGAACTAGCGGGAGGAAGAGTGATGCACCAGGATGAGCACCAGGCAATGACGGATGCCCCGATCGCGTGCAGCCTCACCACCCCCGCACTGCGGGCGCGCGAGCACGTGCTCAAGCGGGAAATCTTCGTCGGCATCCAGGAAATGCGCGAGTTGCCGGATGGCTACGCCTTGCGTTTCCCCGGCGACGGCGCGTGACTCGACACGCTAGCCGAGTTCATCAGCTTCGAGCGCGAATGCTGCCCCTTCTTCACCTTCGCGCTGCACTGCGAGCCGCAGCACGGCCCCCTCTGGCTGCACCTGCGCGGACCGGCGGGGGCCAAAGAGTTCGTCGCGACGCTGCTGGGCTAGTGCTCGATCGGCGCGGGTGGCTCTACGTGATCGCGGCGACGCGCTCTTCCGCGAGGGGGGCGTGCTCGTCGGCCAGAGCGTGGATGCGACGCGCCACCTCGACGGTCGGCGGGCGCTCGGGGGACGAGGCCAACAGGCGGTAGAGACCGAAGGCACGGCGCTCATGCCGCTCGACGCGCCAGCCCGCCGCCGCTAGGAGGGCCGGGGTGTCGCGATTGATGTGGCAGCCGCCGCTGAGCCGCAGCCAGAAGGGTGCGAACGCATCGATCGGCAGATCGAGCAGGGGATGGCCCGTGCGCGTGTGCTCCAACTGGATGAGCCGCCCGCCGGGACGCAGCACGCGCCGGATCTCGTCGAGCGCCGCGCGCAGCAGCGGCGTGGGGATCGAGCAGAAGACGATCGCCGAGACGACCACATCGAACGAGCCATCGGGGAACGGAAGCGCCTGCGCCGCCGCCCGCGCGAGGGTGTAGCCGCGCGCCCGGGCGCGCGGCAGGGCGGCGCGCAAGAGGGCAGCCTCGGGCTCGATCCCCGCGACGCGGGCCTGCGGGCCGTAGTGGCGGAGGTTCAGCCCGGTCCCCACCCCGATCTCCAGGATGTCGCCGCCCAGCCCGCCGACCAGCCGCCGCCGCAGCGCCCCCAGCCCGGCTAGATCGAATGCGCCGACGAAAGCGTCGTAGGCCGTCGCCACCTGGAGTACCCCGCGCATATCTCTCCCCCATCCACGCTCCCACCGCAGGAGGCAGGACAATAATGCACGTCCGGTGCCATCGCGAACGAGCAGGAGCAGACCGCCCGACCAGTCGGGTGCCAGATGCATCGCACCACACTCTGGCAACGCCACGGGCGGCGCTGCGAGGGCGCTGGACCGGATTGATCCGGGAAGGTGGGCGAGCGGGGAGCGATGGCGATGGCGAGGTGGCTAACCCCATCGCCGCTTGTCGGGCACGGTGCCGGTGGCTGAAGTGACCAGATCAAGTTCTCAAGCGCCTTCGACCGGCAGCACGACCATGCCCCTCTCATCCCCGCGCCCGCTCCAACCCCACCACATAGGTTGCCACCAACCTCCGGAAACTCTCGTCCAGATCGAGCGGGATACCGAACCCCCCAGCCGTCTCCAGCGTCACGAAGCCGTGCAGCAGGCTCCGCAGCCCGCGCACCGCGTGGATCGCGTCGTCCCCCCCAGCGCATACGCGGCGAGGGTCGCGATCACGATCTCCAACACGGTCGCGCTCGCCGCCTCCAGCTCCGTGTCCCCCACCGTCGGCGGGGCCACCAGCGCCGCCGCGTAAAGGCCCGGTCGCCGCCGCGCGAACGCCCGATACGCCTCGGCCAGCGCCAGCACCGCCTCGGCCCCCGCCCGCCCGATCGTCGCCCGCGTCAGGTTCGCGCTCAGTTCGCGCAGCCCCAGCAGCGCCAACTCCCGCCGCAGTCCCTCCGCCCCCGCAACGTGGTTGTAGAGCGACGGTGGCCGCACGCCGAAGCGCCCGGCCAGCCGCGCCAGCGTCACACTATCCAGCCCGTCCGCGTCGGCCATCTCCGCCGCCGCCGCCACCACCGCCGCCCGATCGATTCCCGCCCTCGGCATCTCCACCTCCGTGGCAGTCCGTAGTCCGTCGTCCGTAGTCGGTAGTAGTTACGAAGAAAGCCGGGCACTTCGCCCGTCCCCCAACTACTACGGACTACGGACGACGGACTGCGGACTTGTGTGGAACCCCGTCGCCACCAGTTGCGGCGTCAGGAAACGGTACTCCTGCCGCAGATCGCCCAGCGATGGTGCGCAGATCACCAGCGGCCCGGCACCACCGCTGTCATCATAGGCGATCCGCCCGCCCGGACGATCGAGGAATTTGGTGGTCGGTACCACGCCCCCCGCCAACACCACACTCCCCGGCAGCGATCCCCCGGCGCGATCGCCCCGTCGAACCGATCGAGGATCGGCGGTACCGCGCCGTACAACGTAGCCGGGGGCAGCACCATCGCCCCGCCGCCAGCCCAGGACTTCTGCGTGAGTGCAGCAGGCGGCTGATGGGGATTGGCTCGTTGAGCCGGTAATCGCCAGTCCGCGCAGGCGGACTTCGTGGCGGTGCCTCCAGCCGGGACTTCAGTCCACCGGCACACACCGTACCGGATCAATCAGTCAATCCCCATTAACCGCCCGCCAGCGTCGGCACCTACTCACACCCATCGCCCCCGACTGCCCTTCACGCCAGTGCAAATGTTCGCCCCCTGTGCTACAGTCAATGGCACGCCCGGCGCTCGTCGTGCCGCGCGAGACGCAGAAAGAGCGGTAGGCCGCCAGCCGCGGGGCGGGAGTGACAAACACCTATGGATGTATTCGGGCGTGCGCTCGACTACGCGATTAACGACGGCGACCGCTTTCGCGGCGCGCTCGGCACCCATCTCCTGCTGGTGGCAGTCGCCCTTGCGATCGGCATCGCCGTCTGCATCCCGCTCGGCGTCCTGACCTCGCGCTCGCGCGTCGCCGCCCTCGCCATCATCAACGTCTTCAACACCCTCCGCGTCGTCCCCAGCCTGGCGATCCTCTTCCTCGCCCTGCCATACTTCGGCCTCGGTACCACCCCGGCCCTGATCGCCCTCACCATCCTCGCCCTCCCCCCGATCCTGATCAACACCGACACCGCCTTCCGGCGGATCGACCCCGCGATCCGCGAGGCCGCGCGCGGGATGGGGATGTCCACGGGGCAGGTCTTGCGCCGTATCGAATTCCCCCTCGCCCTGCCGGTGATGCTGGCCGGGATCCGCATCGCCCTCACCGAGGTCATCGCCTCCGCGACCCTCGCCGCCTTCATCGGCGCGGGCGGGCTTGGCCTCTACATCACCCTGGGCTTCGCCCAGTTCGAGCCCGCCATCCTCCTCGTCGGCGCGCTCCCGGTCGCGCTGATGGCGATCGGCGCTGAGCTCGGGCTGGGCGCACTCCAACGCGCGGTGCAACCGCCGCGCTGAGCGGCGTGACAGATCGACCCCACCCCCTAACCCGCGCGGAGGAAGGCCGCGCCCCCCGCCCCAACTGGTCCCCCGGTAGGTAGCCGGCAGAGAGAACGTTGTAACTGGAGGAAACCCGATGATCCCGCAAGGTCTGTCCCGTCCCGTCGCCCTCGCGCTTATCCTGGCCCTCTTCGCCCCGATCCTGGCGTCGTGCGGCGTCGGCGGCTCCGGCTCCGGCGCGACGATCAATGTCGGTGCCAAAGATTTCGCCGAGGAGTACATTGTCGGCAACATGTACAAGCTGCTCCTCGAAGACGCCGGCTTCAAGGTCAATCTCAAGACCGACCTGCCGACCCCGGCGGCGCAGGCCGCGATGGAGGCGAAGGAACTCGATCTCTACCCGGAGTACACCGGCACCGGCCTCACCACCGTCCTGAAGCTCCCCGCGCAGAGCGACCCCGCCGCGACCTACAAGGCCGTGGCCGACGGCTACAAGCAGAAGTACAACTTCGTTTGGCTCGACCCCGCGCCGATGAACAACACCCAGGCGTTCGCGATGACCCAGGAGAAATCGAATTCGCTCGGGATCAAGACCCTCTCCGACATGGCCGGGAAGGCCGGGCAACTCGTGATGGTCGGCCCCGCCGAGTGCGCCGAGCGCGAGGACTGCCTCAAGGGCCTGATCGGGGCCTACGGCAATTTCAAGCTGAAGGAGTACAAGGCCACAGACGCGGGTGTCCGCTACCAGGCGCTCACCAGCAACCAGGCCGATGTCGTCGTCGCCTTCGGCACCGACGGCGAGATCGCGCAGTACAAGCTCGTCGTCCTGCAGGACGACAAGAAGTTCTTCCCGCACTACGCCCTCGCCCCGGTCGTCCGGCAGGAAGTGCTGGACAAGAACCCGAAGATCAAGGACACCCTCAACAAGCTGGCCCCCAAGCTGACCAATGAGGTCATGCAGGGGCTCAACAACCAGGTCACCGGCGACAAGAAAGAGCCCGCCGCCGTCGCCAAGCAGTTCCTGCAAGACCAGGGGCTGATCAAGAAGTAAGGCCGAGTTGTCGGTCGTCAGTCGTCAGTCGTCAGTAGGTTTGCTGCAAGGCGGAGCCTTCGGTTCAGCGCTATCTCACTGACGACTGACGACCGACAACTTTCGCCCCCCACCCGGAGAACCCGATGAAAGCGATCCGCTTCGACCACGTCTCCAAGCAGTTCCCCGGCGTCTCCCGGCCCGCGGTGGACGAGTGCAGCTTCGAGGTCGAGGCGGGCCAGTTCGTCACCCTGCTTGGCCCCTCCGGTTGCGGCAAGACGACCCTGCTGAAGATGGTCAACCGCCTCTACGAGCCGACCGGCGGCACGATCTTCATCGACGCGACCGATGTGCGGCAGTTGCCGGTGACCGAGTTGCGCCGCCAGATCGGCTACGTCATCCAGCAGACCGGCCTCTTCCCGCACCTCACCGTCGCGCAGAATATCGCCGTCGTGCCGACCCTGCTGAAGTGGTCGAAGGAGAAGATTGCCGCGCGCGTGGACGAACTGCTGGCCCTGATCGAACTCGCGCCCGACGAGTACCGCGCCCGCTACCCGGCGCAGCTCTCCGGCGGGCAGCAGCAGCGCGTCGGCCTCGCCCGCGCCCTCGCCGCCGACCCCGGCGTCATCCTGATGGACGAGCCGTTCAGCGCGATCGACGCGATCACCCGCGAGGCGCTGCAAGACGAGATGCTGCGCCTCCAGCGCAAGGTCCGCAAGACGATCCTCTTCGTCACGCACGACGTGGAGGAAGCCCTGCGCCTCGCCGACAAGATTGTCGTGATGCGCGCCGGGAAGGTCGTCCAGTACGACACGCCGTTCAACATCCTGACCCGCCCCGCCGACCCGTTCGTCGGCGAACTCCTCGGGGCGGATGACATCGTCCGCCGCCTCGGCCTCATCCGGGTCGAGGGCGCGATGGCCCCCTTGCCGCCCGGCACCCGCCCCGACGGCGAGCCGACGATCGCCGCCGACGGCGACCTGCGCGAGGCCCTCTCGGCCCTCCTCCGCACCGGCGCGGCCTCGCTGATCGTGCGCCAGGGCGATCGGGCGGTCGGGCGCGTCGCGCTCGAACAGATCCGCGACGCCGCACGGGTTCGGGTGCCGGCATGAATTTGACCCTCTTCCCCGCCGCCGTCACCGGCCCGCTCGCCGGGCTCCAGTACATCCGCGACAACCCCGACCCCGTCCTGACCGGGCTGATCGAGCATCTGCAACTGACCCTCACCGCCCTGCTCGTCGCCCTGGCGATCGCCCTGCCGCTCGGCACCTTCCTCGCCGGTCGGCCCCGGCTGGTCGGGCCGATCATGGGCGTCCTCGGCCTGCTCTACACGATCCCCAGCCTCGCGCTGATCGTCCTGCTGATCCCGTTCACCGGGCTCAACGGCACCAGCGTGATCGTCGCCCTGATCATCTACTCCCAGGTGATCCTCGTCCGCAACATCCTCGCCGGGCTGACCGGGATCGACCGCGCCCTCCTCGAAGCGGCGCGCGGGATGGGGATGAACGCCTGGCAGAGTTGGTGGCGCGTGCAACTGCCCCTCGCCCTGCCGGTCATCCTCGCCGGGGTGCGGATCGCCGCCGTCGTCTCGATCGGGATCGCCACGATCGGCGCGAAGTTCAATGCCGGCGGGCTCGGCGTCCTCCTCTTCCAGGGGATCGCCCAGGGCGGTCGCGCCGACAAGATCTGGGCCGGTGCCCTCACCGTCGCCGCCCTCGCCCTCGTCGCCAACACCGCCCTCCTCCTCCTCGAACGCGCCCTCGCCCCCGCCACCCGCATCCGCCGCGCCGAGCGCCAGGTCGCCCTCGCCCCCGGCAGCACGCAGGCCGCCGGTGCGGACTAGTTCGGGAGTCGTCAGGCGTCAGTCGTCAGTCGTCAGAAATGAGTTGGTAATCGGTAGAAGGGTACCGGCACCGCACAGCCTACTCGGCACTCGGCACTCGGCACTCGCTACTGACGACTGACGACTGACGCCTGACGACTCCCCTGGAGGTTCCATGCGCCTCTACGCCCTCGAACTCGGCCGGATCGACATGGACCAGCGCGTCATCATGCCCGCCAGCCCGCCGGGACAGCGGATCACCATCCCCGTCCCCGGCTACCTCATCCAGACCGGCGACGCCACGATCCTGGTTGATACCGGGATGCCGCGCGCTATCCTGCGCGACAGCACCCCGATCGCCCCCTGGATGCGCGCCCTCGGCGGCGAAGAAGCGCATGCCACGGCGGCGATTGCCCGCCTCGGCCTCGCGCCGTCCGACCTCACCCATATCGTCGCCACCCATTTCCACTTCGACCACGCCGGGGGGCTGCCCGAGTTCCCCGGCATCCCGATCGTCGCCCAGCGCGCGGCCCTCGCGGCGGCGCGCGGCGGCAACGCCCAGCAGCGGGAGTATGTCAACGCGCCCGGCCTCCTCTGGCAAGAGATCGACGGCGACCACGACCTCGCGCCCGGCGTCCGCCTCCTCCTCGCGGCCGGCCACACCCCCGGCCATCAGGCGGTCCTCGTCGCGTTGCCGGGGGCCGCGTCGTTCCTCCTGGCGATCGACACGATCTACAGCCGCCAGCAACTCGCCGCCGACGACTGGGGCGCCTACGCCGACCCGGACGCCGCCCGCGCCAGCGCCCGCCGCCTCCAGGACCTCGCCGCCGCGCACGATGCCACCCTCGTCTACGGCCACGACACCGCCCAGTGGGCCACCCTCCGCCACGCCCCCGCCTACTACGGCGACAGCGCGTGACCTTCCCGGAACCGATGAGGGACGCCACACGACGGTGCTCTCCGCATACCCCGGAGCGAAGGAGCGTGCGATGATCAGACGAGTGAGCGCCGCCGAAGCCGAAGCGCAGTTCGCCACGCTGATCGCCGAGGTCGCGGATGACGGGGCGCAGATCATCATCGAGCGCCCCGGTCGCCCACTCGCCGCACTGGTCGGCGCGGACGTGGTCGAGGAAACCAGGCCGACAGATGCCGTGTCCATCATCCCCGCTGCGGACCAGACTGAGAACCAGGGTGCGGCGCGCGGCGCATTGGCCCTCGTCGGCGCGTGGAATGCGTTAACCGACCGGGAGATTGACGATCTCGTGGCCGAGATCTACGAACGTCGCGACGATGATCAGCGCCGCCCGGTCGCCTCGCCCGGATGAGTTTTCTTTTCGATACTGATACTTTGAGTAATTTACTCAAACGCGCGCCCTCAGCGGCGCTGCCCGGCAAACTTGCCGGATTACCCGCCGATCAGCAGGCGATGACCGCGATCACTCTCGGCGAACTGGTCTATGGGGCCGCACGACTTGGCCAACTCGGTATCCCGCTGCGCGAGCGGATTGAACGCGACCTGATCGCCAATCTCGCGATACTCCCATTCGATGCAACCGCGGCGCGACACTACGGCCTCATCAGGGCCGATCTGGAGAGTCATGGCACGTCGCTCGCCGAGGCCGATCTACGGATCGCCGCCATCGCCATTGCCCGCAATCTCATCCTGGTAACCGGCAACGGTCGGCACTTCGGGCGGATTACCAACCTCACTATCGAAAACTGGCTCTGATCTCCCGACCCCCCCGGCACCTGATAGCACCCAATTATGGCAACCGTATCCGAAGAAGATAGGTCGCCGCCATAGATTGTGGAGGAGTGTAGACAGGCAACGCTTCAACTAACTAGGGCGTGTCCGCAGTTGAGGAGGATGGCCGTCGCGGCGAGGTGGACGCCGGCGAGGAAGTTGCGTTTCGTCGTGTCGTAGCGCGTGGCGCTCCCCCGGTACTGCTTGCGGCGGCAGGAGAAGTTCTCGCTGCGGTGCCGCGCGCCGTAGAGGTCGCGGTCGTACGCCCGTTGCCCCTTCCGGCTGCGCTTGGGCGGGCTAACCGCCGCCTTGCCGGCCTCCCGCAGGGGTGCCCGCACCCGCGCCTCGGCGGCGTCGCCCCGGTCCGCGAGCACCACCGGCGCGGCGATCCCGGCCAGCAGCGCGTCGGCCCCGGCGAGAGCCGACGCCCGCCCGCCGGTCAGGTGGGAGGCGACCGGGGTGCCCGGCGCGTCCACCACCGCGTGGAGCTTCGTGCGCAGCCCGCCCCGGCCGCGCCCGAGGGCCTCGTCGCCGTCGCCCCCTTGTTGCGCGCCCCGGCGGCGTGCCGGTGGGCGCGCACGATCGCGGCGGCGATCATGGCGTACTCGTCGCCCGCCTCACCGCCCAGCGCCGCGAAGGCCCGTTCCCGCACGCCGCCCCCGGACCGGCGCCCGAAGCGCTGGTGGACCGACTCGCCCTTGCCG
>CADCWN010000342.1 GCA_902806415.1 uncultured Thermomicrobiales bacterium
CACAACCAGGGCCACGACCTCACCCGACGCGGCCGAGCGCACCGCCGCGTCGAGGATGCGGATCACCTCGCGCGCCTGCTCGGCGGTGACCGCCAGCGGCGCACCCTCGTTGAGGTGTGCCGACACGTTCGCGTAGTAGCCGGTCCAACTCCCCCGCGCCGAGGCGATCACGATCTCGGCGGGCAGCCCGGCCGCGAGCGTGGTGACGCACGCGCGTTCATCGGGCAATTCGGCGGCATCGTCCGGGTTGCCGGTCGCCAGGAACGCGCGTTCCTGCGGATCGAGCCCCTCCTTGACCAGACTCCCCTCGTCGCCAAGGATGTACCAGCGCGGTTTCGGCGTGCGCGCCAGGTTGCCAACTTCAATCGCGTAGAGGGTGCCATCGGCGAAGGTGAGATCGAGGCGGGCATAGTTCCCGACCTCGGGCAGGGCGCGGGGCCGCGCGATCCGACAGTGGACGCGCGCGACCGGGGCCGCCACCAGTTGGAGCGCGTGATCGACCAGGTGCGCGCCCCAGTCGTGGACGAGGCTCCCCATCGTCGCGACGCCGGCCCGCCAGGTGTCACGCGGCTCGCGATAGTTCAGGACCGCCGTCTCGAAGAGATAGGGCCTGCCGATTATCCCGGCGGCGAGAACCTGGCGGATGGTCAGATAATCCCAGTCCCAGCGGCGATTGTGGAAGGCGGAAAGCATCCGACCGGCGGCGTGCGCCGCCGCGACCATCCGATCGGCCTCGGCCAGGGTGATCGCCAGCGGCTTATCGACCACCACGTGCTTCCCGGCCGCCAGCGCCGCGATGGCCAGTTCGGCGTGCGTATCGTGTGGCGTGGCGATGACAACAAGCGCGACGCCGGGATCGGCGAGGAAACTCTCGAGCGCGGTGTGGACCGCGATATCCTGGTCGCGGGCGGCCAGCTCGCGGCGTGCGGGGTCGCGCGCCAGCACCGCCCGCAGTTCAAGGCCCGGCGCGCGACCGATCAGATAGCGATGGAAGACCCGCCCGGCGTACCCATACCCGATAATGCCGACCCCGATCATCGCGCTCCCCCACCTCACTCCCCGCAGCAAACGCGTGCCGTGCCCGCGCCAGCAGCCGACGCGGCCGGATCAGGATAGCAGGTCCGCCGCTCGCCCGGTCACGACTAGAAAGAGGCGAGTCCGAGCGGCCTGGGTCGGCCGACTGCCAGTTTGGCGAGGAGGATCGCGCTGCGGCGATAGGCCACCATCCCGCACGCCGGTCGCCTTGTGCGTAGAACCTGCGTTCTACTATCATCTCCTTATCCGCAACGGCGGCAGGCGCGGATCGCGGCACGAGGTTGACAGCCGCAGCACCGCCGCTGTCGCGACGAGGCGTGCCGCGACGACGACACGCGGGGGGGACCGATGGCGAAGACGCTCCTGATCGTCGAATCACCGGCCAAGGCCAGGACGATCGGCAAATACCTCGGGCCGGGCTACGTCGTGCGCGCGTCGCTCGGCCATGTGCGCGATCTGCCGCGCCGCACGCTGGGGATCGACATCGCCAACGGCTTCGCGCCGGACTACGAGGTCACCGCCGAGAAGGGGAAGACGGTCGCCGCCCTGCGGAAGGCGGTCCGCGAGGCCGACACGGTCTTGCTGGCGACCGATCCCGATCGCGAGGGCGAGGCGATCGCCTGGCATATCGCGGTCGCCACCGGGATCGCGCACGGTCGCGCCAGGCGCGTCGTCTTCCACGAGATCACGCAGCGGG
Source organism: uncultured Thermomicrobiales bacterium (assembly GCA_902806415.1). Lineage (GTDB taxonomy): Bacteria > Chloroflexota > Chloroflexia > Thermomicrobiales > CADCWN01 > CADCWN01. Next base: position 1,733 of record CADCWN010000342.1, read on the forward strand.
CGGTGCAGGCCGCCGTGGCCGCGCCGCGCCCGCTCGACATGGCCCTGGTCGACGCGCAGCAGGCGCGGCGCGTCCTCGACCGCCTCGTCGGCTACACGCTTAGCCCCGTCCTCTGGGCGAAGGTCGGCAAGGGCCTCTCCGCCGGGCGGGTGCAGAGCGTGGCGCTGCGACTCGTGGTGGAGCGGGAGCGCGCGATCGCGGCGTTCGTGCCGGTCGAATATTGGACCCTCGATGCCGATCTCGCCAAACGCCCGGCCGACGATCCGGCGGGGCATTTCCGGGCGCGGCTGGTCGCGATCGGCAAGGAGGGGGCGGCGCTGCCGACCAGGGACCGCGCCGAGGCGGTGGTGCGGGCGCTCGACGGGGCGGCGTATAAGGTCCTGACACTCCGGGCAAAGCAGACCCCCCGCCGCCCCGCCGCGCCGTTCACCACCAGCACCTTGCAACAGGAGGCGTCGCGCAAGCTCGGTTGGGGTGCCAAGGCGACGATGGCCGTCGCCCAGCAACTCTACGAGGGGGTCGCGCTCGGCGCGGCGGGGCAGACCGGCCTGATCACCTACATGCGTACCGACGCGACCCAGGTCGCCGCGGAGGCGCAGGCCGAGGCGCGCACCTTCATCGCGCGCCAGTGGGGCGACCGCTTCGTCCCCGCCACCGCGCCGCGCTACGCGAACAAGGTGCAGGGCGCGCAGGAGGCGCACGAGGCGATCCGCCCGACCGCCACCATGCGCACGCCGAAAAGTATCCGCCCGCACCTCTCGCCCCAGCAGGACCAGCTCTACACCCTGATCTGGCGGCGGTTCGTGGCGAGCCAGATGGCCCCGGCGCTCGCCGACCGGACGACGGCGGAGATCGCCACCGGGCGCGACGGCAAGCGGCTGCCGTTCCTCTTCCGGGCGGAGGGCTCGCTGATCACCTTCCCCGGCTTCCTGGAGGTCTACCGCGAGGGGCTTGATGATAATCAGCGCGACGCGCTCGATGACAAGACGCTGCCCCCGCTGACCGAGGGCGAACTGCTCGACGTGCGGGGACTCCTGCCGGAGCAACATTTCACCGAGCCGCCACATCGCTATACCGAGGCGACGCTGGTCAAGACGCTCGAAGCGCGAGGGATCGGTCGCCCATCGACGTATGCCGCGATCATGTCGACGATCATCGACCGGGGCTACATCGAGAAGGACGGCAAGTCGATGCGCCCATCGGAATTGGGGTGCGCGGTGAGCGACCTGCTCGTCGCCCAATTCCCCGACGTCGTCGATCCGGGCTTCACCTCGCGGTTGGAAGCCCAGCTCGACGACGTCGCCGCCGGCAAACAGCGGTGGGTGCCGGTCCTCGCCGAGTTCTACGGGCCGTTCGCGGAGAGCGTGGCGCGAGCCGCCCGGCTCCCGAGCGGGCCGCCGATCGCGCGTCCGGCGCGGGCGGCCACGGGTGGAGCAGGACACGTCCGCCAGTTCGGCGCGAAGCGTCCCACGACCGGGCGCGTGCGCAAGGGAACGGGGACACGCAACGCCCCGCGCACGACCGGCGTCCCCTGTCCATCGTGCAAGGAGGGAACCCTCGTCGAGCGCCGCGCCAACGGCTCGCCGCAAACGTTCTACGGCTGCTCAGCGTACCCGACCTGCCGGTTCACCACCAACGAGCGCCCGGTCGCGCCGACCGCGTAGCCTCTCCTCAGGGACCACCGTCCCCCAGCGTCGGCGTGTCGGTGGGCAGGACGATCCGCCGCAACCGACACGCCGACGCTGCGCCGTGGCTACGCGAAATGGGGCATGACCTCATCCATAAAGAGTTGGATCCCCCCGATGCGCGGGAAATCGGCGAAACGGATCTGCATGTGCGACACGCCGAGCGCCGCCCACCCTTCGATCTGGGCGCTCACCTGCGCGGGCGTGCCAACCAACGACGCCGCCGCCCCGGCATAGAACGGGCTGGCCGAGGCCAAGTGCGACGCCGCCGCCGCTGTCGGCGCGATCGCCACGCACTCACATTGCCAGGTTTTTACGATCGGATCGAAGTCCCGCCCGACAGTTGCGCAGTAGCCGCGCAGGACGTCCAGCTTGTGCGCGTACACCTCGCGCGTGCCACCCCCGTTCCACCAATCGGCGTGCTGCGCGACAACGCGGAGGGTCAGCTGCTCGCCACCCCGCCGATCATGATCGGCGGCAGGGGATCGGGCTTCGGGTTGAGATAGGCGTCGCGGACGGCGTAATGCCGACCCTCGTAGGTCACCGCCTCCTCATGTTGCTGGATGCGGACGGCGGGGCGCGGGAACGCCCAGTTATAGCCCCGGTACTCGTCCTCCTTCCAGCCCGCGCCGATGCCGAAGATGACGTTGCCGGGGATGAAGGCGCAGAGGTTCGCGACCATCTTGGCGAGCAGCGCCGGATTCCGGTACGACTGGCAAAGAACAATCGTACCCCAGGCGAGTTGAGGATAGCGCGCGGCGAGGAAGGTGAGCGTCGTCCAGCACTTGGCGACCGGCGTCGCCACATCTTGCCAGCACGCCCAGGGCAGCATATGATCCGTGACCCACGCGGCGTCGAACCGATCCGCGACCAGATCGAGTGTCGCCGTGGTCTGCCGGATCATCGTCGCGTAATCGCTCCCATCGACCGGGAATTCCGGTGTCTTCCAGCCCAATGCCATCCGTTTCGCCATAATCTCTCCCCTCGCTGCCCGGTCGCCGACCGCGCATTACCACCATCCGACCAGGGGCACACGTCTACGCCCGCTCATCCGCGCTCGTCGTGATCGCCCGCAGCACCCGCGCCGCCGTCAGGGGGAGTTCATAGACCCGCTCCCCGAGCGCGTCGGCCACGGCGTTGGCGAGGACCGCCGCCCCGAGCATGATCGGCGGCTCGCCGACTCCCTTCGCGCCGAACGGATTGGTCGGGGCCGACTCCTCCAGCACGACCGTCTCGATCGACGGCAGATCCGGGGCGCGCGGCAGGGCGTAGTCGAGGAGCGACGCCGTCAGCAGCGTGCCGGACTCGTCATATTCCATCCCCTCGTACAGTCCCCAGCCGATCCCCTGCACCGCGCCGCCCGCGATCTGCCCCTCCACCGCCGCAGGATTGATCGCCCGGCCCACATCCTGCACCGCCGCGTAGCGCAGCAGCTGTACCTGACCCGTCTCCGGGTCCACCCGCACCCGCGCCAGGTGGACCGTCGCGGCCGGGTACCCCTGCCGCAAGCCGGAGCTGCCCCGGCCGTAGACCGGCGGGTGATGCCCGTTGAAGAGCATCGTCAACTGCGCCAGTGCGGCGATCGACCGCGCGCGGTCCGGCACGCCGCGCACGCGCACTTCCTCCCCGACGATCTCCAGGTCCTCGGGGATCGTCTCCAACTCCTCGGCCGCGATCGCCAGCAACTGTCGCCGGGCATCCTCGGCCGCCAGCAAGACCGCCGCGCCGACGGTATAGACGGTCTTGCTGCCGCCCGAGACCCCGGCGTAGGGGGCGGCGGTCGAGTCGGGCGTGACCACCCGCACTCGCGCCATGTCGATGCCGAACGTCTCCGCCGCCATCAGCGCCAGCGACGTGTTCGACCCCGAAATATCCTGCGAGCCGAGGAGCAGGTCGAGCGAGCCGTCCGCGTCGAGGCGGCAGACCGCCGTCGCCGGTTCGCGCGAACCGCCCCAGGCACCGACCGCGATCCCCAGCCCCTCGTGCGCGCCGACAGGCTCCCGCCAGAGCGGGTGCTCGCGCGCGGCCTCCAGGCAGGCCCGGAACGCGACCGTCGGCCAGACGGTGCGATCGGGGCGCAGATCGCCCTCCACGGCGACATTCCCCAGGCGCATCGCGAGCCGGTCGAGGCCCAGTTCTCGCGCCATGATGTCCATATTCGACTCGATCGCGAAAGCAGCCTGCGGCCCGCCCGGCGCGCGGTAGGCGCCGGGCGGGGTGGTGTTGGTGTAGACATCGTAGCCGCGGATGTCGAAATGCGGGATCCGATAGGCCGCCCCGAGGATGAGGCAAGCGAGGCCGGTCGGCACCTCGCCGTGGAAGGCCCCGGTCTCGAAGACGACCCGCGCCTTCAGCACGAGCAGGGTGCCATCCCGACGCGCGCCGGTCGTCAGCTCGATCAGCCCGGCCGGGGCCGGGTTCGTCGCGACGAATTCCTCTGTCCGGCTGAGTACGAGCCGCACCGGTCGGCGCAGGTGCAACGCCAGCAGGCCGACCAGGGGTTCATAGAGGGCGACATGTTTGCCCCCGAACCCGCCGCCGACCGCCAGTGCCGTCAGCCGCACCCGGTGCAGCGGCAGCCCGGTCGCCGCCGCCACCGCATCGCGGCAGAAGAACATCGCCTGGGTGGCGGTCCAGACATCGAGGTTGCCGCGCGGGTCGGTTGCCGCGACGGTGGCGTGCGGCTCCAGATAGCCCTGGTGCGCGCGGCGCGTCCGGTACGTGCGTGTCACCACCACGTCCGACTCGGCCAACCCCCGCTCGACATCGCCGCGTTGGAGGTGGTGGATCCCGGCCACATTCGGCCCGACAGCGAGCGCCTCCACAGACTCGCCGCCGCGCACCGACTCGTCCACCGCGCAGGGGGTGTCGGGGCGCAGCGCGGCTTCGAGATCGAGGACCGCGGGCAGCGGTTCGTAGTCGATCTGGATGAGCAGCGCCGCCTCGGTGGCGATCGTCTCGTTCTCGGCGACGACGATCGCCACCGGCTGCCCGTAGTAGGACACGCGCCCGACTGCCAACGGCGGCGGCGCGGGTCGTTCGCGCCAGAGGGTCTCCAATTCCGCCGCCCCGTAGACCGCCACGACGCCGGGCATCGCCCGCGCCGCGGTCGCCTCGAACGCGACGATCCGCGCGCTGGCGTGCGGACTGAGGACCAGCCGCGCGTGCGCCATCCCCGGCAGCCGCAGATCCGCCGCGAAGAGTTCCGCCCCGCGCAGCTTATCGGGCGCGTCGATTCGTTTTGTCGGCGTGCCGACCTGTCGCAACGTCCCCGTCATCCTGTCCCTCTCGCCATCTGCCGCGCCGGAGCCACCGGCCACGATCCGCCTGAATGGGGCGGCACGCGCGCCACCGCCCATGAAGTTGCAGCGCCGGGCGCAAAGACGACCCGCGCCAGCGGCGACGCCGTGGCCGCCCGGCAGGCAGAGTGTACCCCGTCGGCGGGGCACTGGTGTCGCTCGCCACACGCCCCGGCCGATTTGCGCCACCGGCCGGTTCCGCGCTACCCTGCGCGCCGAACCAGGGCGTGCCGCTGCCGCCGGTGGGGCGCAACGCCACCAGCGCACAATGTCGCGGCCGTCAGTCGTCCACCAGCGACCGCGCGGAGGAGCGTGACGATGCCAAGCGCGGGACAACCGCCGAATATCCTCCTCTTCCTCACCGACGATCATGGCGCCTGGGCGACCGGCTGCTACGGCAACGGCGAGGTGCGCTCACCGACTCTCGATCGCCTCGCCGCGACCGGGGCACGGTTCGCCGAGGCGTTCACCCCCTGCCCGGTTTGCTCGCCCGCGCGCGCCTGTCTCCTAGCCGGTCGCACCCCCTCGCAGGTCGGGATACACGACTGGCTGCAGGAACTCGAGCCGGAATTCGGCGACCGCGACTGGCTGGCCGAAGAGCGCACCCTGCCGGAACTTTTGCGCGACGCGGGCTATCATTGCGGGCTGAGCGGCAAGTGGCACCTCGGGCGCTCGCACACCACGCCGCGCGGGTTCGACTGGCATTTCGGGCTTCCGCGCTGGCAGGGCGGCCATATCGAGGAATACGAGTACGTCCTGAACGACGCGCTCCTGCGGCTCACCGGCAATAAGAGCGCGTTCATCACCGATTACGCGCTGCAATTCCTGACGGAGGTCCCGCCCGACCAGCCGTTCTTTCTCAACGTCGGCTATATCTCCACGCACTCGCCGTATCTCGGCCAGGATCCCGGCCTGGTCGCCACGTACGCGGACACCACATTCGGCGATATCCCCCCATACCGGCCCCATCAGTGGCAGAAGAATGAGGGGCTGGCGAACGGTGAACACCCGCGCGAGGATTTGCTCGCGCGCTACCGCAACTACTACGCAGCGGTGTCGGAGATAGATCGCGGCGTCGGGCGTATCCTCGACAGGTTGGCGGCGAGCGGCCAACTCGACAATACCCTCGTGATCTACACCGCCGACCACGGTTGCGCCCTGGGCCATCACGGTTTCTGGGGCAAGGGCAACAGCACGCGGCCGCTGAATATGTACGAGACGAGCCTGCGCGTGCCGCTGCTGGTGCGCGCGCCGGGCGCGCGCACCACCGGGGTGGTGATCGACCGCTGCGTCGATCATTACGACACCTTCCAGCTGATCTGCGACTATGCCGGGGTGTGGCCGACGCGCAACGGACGCGAGGATCAGCCATACCCCGGTCGCAGCTACCGTGGCTTCGTCGAGGGCGGCACCCCCGCCGCGTGGGACGATACCCGGTTCGGCGAGTACGGCGATCTGCGGATGATCCGCACCCCGCAGTGCAAACTTGTCCGCCGCTATCCGGCCGGGCCGGACGATCTCTTCGATCTCCTTGACGACCCCGGTGAGACGACCAATCGCTGCGGCGAGGCGCGCTACGCGGCCGTCGAGTCGGACCTGCGCGCCCGGCTTGACGCCTTTTATCGCGAACACGACGACCCCCGGCATAGCGGTCTGCGCGTCAAGGAACTGCCGCAACATAATCGCGCGGCCGAGGCGTGGCGCGATGGCTTGCGCGAGCGGCGTGGCCTGCAATTGTGAGCGCCCGCTCGGATCGCGCGATTGCCGCGCCAGTGATCCGCTGCTAGACTGCGGCACCGCCGCGCAGGCGTGGTTTTGCGCCGCGCGACAACCAGCAACACGGAAGGACCAGACCGCCAATGCGACCGACAATCATCCTGCGCTTCGCCCTCGATGAGCCTTACCTGACCACACTACGCGCCGCCTTCCCGCAGGTCGATTTCCCCGTTTGCGCGACGAGGGAGGAATTGGCGCGGGCGATCGGCGCTGCGGATGCGCTGATCGGCGGCGGGGCGCTCGACGACACCCTCCTCGCGGCGGCGATGCGCCTCCGTTGGGTCCAGCTCCCGACGGCCGGTGTCGATGGCCAGGACCTCGGGGCGCTGGTCGCCCGCGGGATCGCCGTCACCACCTTCAGCGGGGTGACAGCGCCCAACATCGCCGAACATATCCTGATGCTGATCTTCGCCTTCGCGCGGAATCTGCGCCTGCTCATCCGCCAGCAGGATCGGCATATCTGGCGTGACGGGGCGACGGACGCCGACCAGCGCCAGCGGGGGGCGTCGCGCACCCTCTTCCCGCCCGTCTTCGAACTCGAAGGGCAGACGCTCGGGGTGGTCGGCCTCGGGGCGATCGGCGACGCGCTGGCGCGCAAGGCGCACGGCGTCGGGATGCGCGTGATCGCCACCAAGCGCCAGCCCGCCGCGCCACCCGCCCACATCGCGCGCCTGCTCCCGGTCGACCAACTGCCCACCCTCCTCGCCGAGGCGGATCATGTGGCGCTCTGCCTACCAAACACGGCGGCGACGCGCGGCGTGATCGGCGCGCACGAGCTGAGCCTGATGAAGCCGACCGCCTACCTCTACAACACCGGTCGTGGCGTGTTGGTCGATCAGGAGGCGCTGATCGCGGCACTGCGAGCGGGCACGATCGCCGGGGCGGGGCTGGACGTGACTACCCCCGAACCGCTCCCCGCCGGCTCCCCGCTCTGGGATCTGCCCAATGTGCTGATGACCGCGCACACCTCGGGGGCGACCCCCCGGCACTGGGAACGCGGCCTGGCCCTGATCAGCGAGAATGTGCGCCGTTTCCTCGCCGATGAGCCGCTCCTCAACCGTTTCGACCCCACCGCCGGGTACTGAGCGACCGACCCTCGGCGCGAACGCGCACGCCGCCACCCGTCGCGCGCGACTCGGCGCAGCACAGGTTCAGCCCGCGCACGCCACTTCCAGGGTGGGTGCCAAGTGCCTGCCGGAACCGAGCGTCGCGGCAGCGCGGCATTGCGCGGCACACGTCGGGCGGCGATACTGCGCGCGGTCCGGCGCGGGCCGCCGCTGCGCGAAGGGGAGGAAGATCATGGATACCCCGTGGGAGGGGCCGCACTGGTCCGTCAGCCCGCACAACTTCGCCGAGGGGGTCGCCGTCCCGCCGCACCCCGTCCAGCTGCACGACGTCACCCTGCGGGATGGCGAGGAATGTGCCGACCTTGCCTACAGTGTCGACGCGAAGGTCCGCATCGCCGAGGCGCTGGCCCGGCTCGGGGTGCGGCGCACGGAACTCTTCCTCACCGTGCCGGGCTGGGAGGCGGCGGCGCGGGCGATCATCGCGCGGCGGCTGCCGCTCGATCTCTACGTCACCTGGGATCCCGCCAAGACCCCGCGCCTGCTCGACCTCGGGGTGCGCCACGCGATGGTCTGGTACCGGGCGAGCGACGTCTACCAGCGGCACGTCCTGCAACGAGAGCGTGCCGACTTGCTCGACGAGGTGCTCCAGGCGGTCCGCACGGTGAAGGCGGCGGGCGGCTACGCCAACCTCTTCATGCCCGAATCGACCAGGATGACGTTGCCGCAGCTCCGCGAGACGATCACCGCCGCCGAGCAGGCCGGGGCCGATGCGTTCACCCTGGTCGATAGCCTGGCGATCTGCCGCCCGGCGGCGCTCGCCTACCTCGTTCGGGAGGTCGTGGCGCTGACCGCCCGCCCGGTCGAGGTCCACTGCCACAACGACTACGGGCTGGCGACCGCCTGCGTGCTGGCGGCCTACGAGGCGGGCGCGAGCGCGTTAAACTGCTCGATCAATGCGGTCGGCTATCGCGCCGGGAACGCGGCGCTGGACGAGGTCGCCGTTGCGCTCGAAGCCCTCTACGGCGTCTCCACCGGGCTGCGCCTCGAACTATTGCCCTGGATCTCGCGCCTCGTGGCCGACCTGACCGGGATCCCGCAGGGCTACTTCAAGGCGGTCACCGGCGGCGGCGCGATGCGGGTCGAGCAGTGGGGCGCGTCGGCGCGGCTGGCGGCGGCGGGCGAGCGCCGGGCGGCCTTCGCGTTCGAGCCGGAGTGGGTCGGGCGGAACCCGGACGTCGTCGTGGGCAAATGGAGCGACACCGGCGCGGTGGCGAAGAAGTTGGCCGATTTCGGCCTGACGGCGACGGCGGCGCAACTGGGCGAGTTGCTGCGCCGGGCGCAGGAGCGAGGAATCGCGGCGGGTCGCCCGCTGACCGACCCCGAATTCCTGACACTCGCCCGCGCCGTGGGCACGGTCGCGGGCGATTAACCGCTCGGGGAGATCGAATGGGCGCGTCTGCGATGCGGCACCCGCACCCGACGAGCGCAAGACCACCATCACGAGCGCGACCGAGGGCCGGTCGCTGGAGCGGTGCGACCACGATCGGCGAGAGCGCCGGTCGAGCAAGGGGGATACCGGTGGAATACCGACGACTCGGCAAGACCGGCTGGCAGGTATCGACAATCTCGATGGGCTGCTGGGGGATCGGCGGTCAGTGGGGACCGGTCGCGGAGGCGGAGGCGATCCGCACGATCCACGCAGCGCTCGACCAGGGCGTCAATCTCTTCGACACCGCCGATGCCTACGGGTCGGGGGTGAGCGAGGAACTGGTCGGCAAGGCGCTGCGCGAGCGACGCGACGACGTCTACATCGCGACCAAAGTCGGCAACTTCGGTCGGCGGCAGGGCGCGGCCCTCGACTACACGTCGCCGCTGCACGTCGAGCTTTGCTGCGACGCCAGCCTCGGCCGGATGAAGATCGACGCGATCGATCTCTACCAGTGCCACATCGGCGACTTGCAGGATCCCACCATCTTCCTGGAGGCGTTCGAGCGATTGGTGGAACAGGGCAAGATCCGCGCCTATGGGATCTCGACCAACTCGCTGGCGGCGGCCCAGGCGTTCAATCGCGACGGGAGGTGCGCGGCGATCCAGCTCAACTACAGCCTGCTGAATCAGGGCGCGGCGGTCGACCTCCTACCGTGGTGCGCGGCGAACGACATCGGCACGCTGATCCGCGGCCCGATCGCGCAGGGGGTGCTGGCGGGCAAATTCACGCCCGACACACACTTCGACGATATTGTGCGCGTCGGGTGGAACGAGGGTACCGGGCGCGAAGCGTATCTATCTCGTCTTGGTCAGATCGAGCAGATCCGCTTCCTGGCCCGCCCCGAGCGCACGCTGGCGCAGGCCGCGCTCCAGTGGGTACTGGCAAATCCGGCGGTCACCTGCGCCATCCCAGGCGCGAAAGATGTCGCCCAGATGACCGGCAACGCGGCCGCCGCCGACGGCGCGTTGACAGCGGACGAACTGGAGCGACTGGCGACGATCTCCGCTGGATGGTGAGCGCGCCCGTTATAGCGTGCGGTCGGCGCTAACGTGCCGCCTTTGTCTCTGTGGGTCGCCCGGTGACGATGGGGCTGGAGTCGCGTCCGGCTTGGCGCGATCACCATCAGGAGAGGTCGGGCGCAGCCGGGAGCCGTGGCCGTCGTATCGCACACGCAGATTGTGGCGCTCCTGCTCGAGGTCCCGAGGCGGTCGGCTAGCAGTGGCGGCGATTGAGCGCAACCTGACCGATGCTATACTCGGGACGCAGCGTCACTTCATTTACCGCACCGGGCGACCGCCAGTATCCTGGTTGGCTCCGTCCCCAGGAAAGTGAGGAGGGCCGATGCGCTACTTCCGCATTTACGCCGATGCCGACGGCGAGACACATTTTGAGGATCTCGATGTCGCCCTCAGCCCATCGCCCAGCGGCTCGGATCTGTCGGCGCTTTACCCTGCTGCGGGGGTGATCTTTCGCCGCAGCCCGGCCGATCAATTCATCGACTGGCACCCGGCCCCACGCCGCCAATTTGTGGTCACCCTTGCGGGCGAGGCAGAAGTCGAAGCGAGCGACGGCGAGGTCCGCGCCATCGGACCGGGTACCGTGATGCTCGCGGAGGACACCACCGGCAAAGGCCACATCACGCGCGGCGTCGGCACCTCCGAGCGCCTCTCACTCTTCATCCCGGTCCCTGACTGAGCCGATCCCGCCGGGAACGACCCGCCCGGCGAGCCACGATTCGAGCGTCACGCGGCGGTATTGGCAGCACCGTGGACGATCTGCGCGCGCAGCGTGAAGAAAGGCGCAGCAATGGCGACCGCCCAGACTCGGGCACCAAATCCCGTCCGCCAGGCGTGGCTCGACCGCTGGCAGGAGCCGATCACCGATCCCGAGCTGCCGATCGTCGATCCGCACCACCATCTCTGGGACCGTCCCGGCTGGCGTTACCTCCTCGATGAACTTCTGGCCGATCTCAAGAGGGGGTACCGGATCGTCGCCACGGTCTTTCTCCAGTGCCGCGCGATGCACCGCGCCGATGGGCCGGAGGCGCTACGCCCGGTCGGCGAGACAGAGTTTGTGAACGGCGTCGCCGCGATGAGCGCCAGCGCCGGCTATGGCCCGACCGCGATCTGCGCCGGGATTGTCGCCCGGGGATCACCGGCACGCCGACCGGGCAGACCCCGCAGCAGGGTAAGAGCCAGGCGGAGATCAAGCAGGACAATGATCTCGACACCGGCGAGGAGAATCCGGGGTAGTGGTGCCGAGACAGGACCGAAGTACTACGCTGCGCGGGGCATTTTGACCTCCGCCATGCGTAGTAATGGATGTACGGGGTGCTTGTGGCGAGCGGGCTCCGTGCATCCATCCGGGCGGGGCGGTGTTTGGCTGGCACCGCCCTTCTCTTTGCCCGCGCATCCCGCTCTCGTGGTCTACACTTAGGTGTCGAGGGGCCGCGGCCGTGAGACGCGAGGGGTGGGGCAGACATGCGCGGCATCAGTGAGCAGACGCGGATTGGGCTCCTGGTCCTCCTGGCCTGGTTGTTGGCCTGGGGGTTTACCACGCTCCTCATCGCGCTCCTCGCGCCGTCGTTCGCCCTGGCGATGCTCGGCCTGACGCTGCTCAACCTCCTCGCCATCGGCCTCGCCTGGCGTTCTCGCGCGATCCCGACCGGGCAGGACACCGAATGGGCCGAGGCGATCCGCCGCCCAATGCGCCATGTGGCACCCTCAGCCCGAACACGCCGACACCCCACTTCCTTCCCGCCGACGCGCCCACTCCGGCTCATGGCTCGTCCACCGGCGCACGACGAGCGCGGCGTGGCCACTGTCCGGCAGACCCACATCGGTTCCGTTGGGTTGTGGGGTGATGGGCCACCGGGCTGAAAAATTTATCATCTCGAGTCACAGTTACAAGCCCATTTAAAGTGCCTCGATCACCTTTGACCCTGAAAACCCACGGATCGCGAGTCAACTGGGCACCACGACTGCCCATCACTGCACAACCCAACAGAATCTTTGTATGTCGTCCCAGCGGGGAGATTATCCGCCGATTGCGTCCCAGTGTGCCTCGCCCGGTCGCGCAACTGGGCAGCGGTGGCGTTCGTCGTGACGCCGCTGGCGACCACGGCGAGCTTCGTTTGCTCGGCGGCGTAGGCCTTGTTGGCGACCTCATCTGTAAGGGTGTCGGCCGATTGGGTGCCGGTGTGGTTGGCATGGGCAGCGGCATCAACGTTCTGCACATTGGCGAGGCCCACCTCGCCCTTAAACAGGCCCAGGGCGGTCGTGAGCTGGGCGATGCTGCGGCTGAACCAGGAGCCGGTAACGTGCTGGAGGATGTCGCCATCGAGCGGGGCGAGCGCGGCAATGTCAGTGAGGTCGCTGTCGAGGGGCTTGTATTGGCTACCCAGCTCATCCGCCACGAGTCAGCCGCGCTGCGTGGCTGGTCTCGGCCTCGCGCCCGGCGTCATGCAGCCAAGCGCGCGCTCACGGCGGTCCCCCCCAGCTGCATCGAACGGCCGACGCATCGC
>CADCWN010000343.1 GCA_902806415.1 uncultured Thermomicrobiales bacterium
CTACCCGCCCGGGCAAGAGGTGCTCCATCCGCGCCCACTGGTCGTCCCGCAACCCGTACCGCCGCGCCATCCTGCCCCCTCGCCGTCAGCCCTCCTCCAGCGCGCCCACCCTACCACAACTGCAGATACGCCCTAGCAGCCACCAGGACACTTCCAGGAGATCGACCAGGATCTCGACGCGCTCTCCCTGCTGGTCCGGTCCCAGGCCGTCGAGGGCGGCCTGGAACTCGCGCCTGGCCTCCGGCCATCGTGCCAGGCTCATCTGGGCCTTGCCGCGCCGGGCGTGCAAGTCGGCGAGGACTGCGGCCCACCCTAGCCGCGCCGCGTAATCCACCGCCCGATCGTAATGGAAAATCCGCTGCCGGGCGTCGCCCGCCTCGTCATGCACAACATCGCGGATCTTGTCGTGCGTGAAGGCGTAGGTGCTGGCGATGCCCTCACCGTCGGTTGTCGCGCGGAGCAGATGTGCGCGCACCACCGCATCGATTGCCGAAAGTGCGTCATCCTCGCGCAGGCCGGCCACACGGCACAACTGCTCGAAAGTGAACCCCTGGCCGAGGACGGCCGCCGCCGCCAGCAGTTCACGGGCGGGATGGGTGAGGTGTGCCAGCCGGGCGCGGATCACCTCCCGCATACCGGGCGGGAGGATGCTGCCGAGCGCGGCCAGGTTCGCCGGGCCGGACTGGGGATCGATCGCCCAGCCGCCGCCCTCGCGGGCGCGCAAGGCCAGGGTGCCGCGTTCCAGCAGCGCCCTGATAATCTCCACCGCGAAGAAGGGCTGGCCGCTCGTCTCGCCGAAGAGCCACCCGGCGACGCGCTCCAGCGCGGGGTCGGCGATCGGGGCGGCACCAGCGCCCTGATCCCGCGCCCCGAATCCCTGCACGAGTTGCAGCGTGTCGCGGGCGGTCAGCGGCCCCAGGTCGATCTCCGTCGGGGCGAGGTCGCGTCGCAGGCCCACCAGCCACTCGTCGAGTGTCGGCATATCGGCCAGCGCCTCCGCCCGCAGGCTGAGCAGCAACAGTAGCGGCACGTCGCTTTCCGCCCAACGTCGCCCGGCGTAACGCAACAGATCCAGGGAGCCCGCATCAGCCCACTGCACGTCGTCCACGAAGAGCACCACGGGGGCTCGTCGGGCCAGGGCCTGACCGAGTCGCGCGACGGCCTCGAACAACCGCGTCCGCGCCGCCGCCTCATCGCCGGTCGGCCCCGGCAGATCGGGGTAGCGGTCGCGCACCTCGGGCAGGAGGCGGCCGAGCTCGGTCAGCCAGACGTCGCTCAGCAGGGATTCCGGGGCATTCTCGTGATCCACGCGCGGGCGGAGCGCGTCCACCAGCGGCTGGAACGGCAGGCGACCGCCGGTCTCGAACGCCCGGCCTTCGAGGACGTCGGCCTCGTGTCCCGCCGCCCAGGCGAGGAACTCCCTGGCCAGGCGCGTCTTGCCGATCCCGGCCTCGCCCCGCAGGACGACCACTTCGGTCCGCCCCCCACGGGCGGCGTGATACCGCTCCACCAGCGCGAGGAAGGCGTCCGCACGCCCGACCAGTGGGCCTTCGAGCGACGCGCGCGGGGCCGATGACGCGCCCGGCACGCGCACAATCGCGCGACCGGGTGGCTCGGCCAGCCGGATACGCTCGGCGAGTGCCACCGTCTCCGGTGTCGGCGTGACTTGCAGTTCGGCGTCGAGGGCCGCTCGGCAAGCCTCATACGCGTGCAGCGCCCCAGCCCGATCGCCGCTGGACAGGTAGAGGCGCATCAGCCGCCGATGGGCCGCTTCATTCACCGGGCTGAGCGCGCTCCACCGTCGGGCCGCATCGATGGCCTCGGTGAGATCGCCCCGATCCGCCAGGAATCGGGAGAGCCGGTCGAGCACCCCGTCCGTCTTCCGGTGCCAGCTTTCCCGTCGGAGGCTGGCCCAGTCATCGAAATCCGGGGCGTCGGGTAGCGACAGGTCTGCTCTGCCAGGAACTCGCCGCGACAGCGCCCGATCGCGTCCCGGAGTGTGGTGAGATCGCGAGGCGTCGCGCCCACCGGGCCGGTCCCCGCCATCGTGCGGGCCAGGAGATGGGCCGCTTCCAGGGCGTGTAGATCGATCTCGACGCCAGAGCTGAAGTCGAGGCCGACAGCGCCGCGCTCGTCGATGAGGTGTGGCGCGTCGTCGAGAGCGCGCAACGCGCGGCGCAGGGCGGCGAGCGTGTAGCGGAGCATCGCCCTGGACCGCTCCTGATCGCTCTCGGGCCAGAGCAGCGCGGCCAGCTTCTCGCGGGGGTGGAGCCCACCTTCCGCGGACAAGGAGGGCCAGCGCCTTCCGTGTAGGCAGGGCGAGAGGCACCCCGGCGTGGCGCACATCCGTCCTGCCGAGCAAGGCGAAGGTCAGGAGGCCCATTTCACGCCCTTTCCAACGTTTCTCCCACGCTCGCAGGATACGCTCAGATCAGCCCGGAGGCAAGAGGTCGCGACAACAGGAGGTGTGAAGGAGGAGGCCCATGCGAGAGTAGCCGTCACGGCGATGAGGCCACGTAGGCCGATCCATGACCTGCGACAGGGTTTGAGCGAAAGGGGTGAGCAATGACCGCGACGACATTCGATCCGGCGCAGTACAAGGAGACTACCAGGCAGCAGTGGCAGAATGCTGCGGAGGCGTGGCAGCGCTGGGGGCCGACGCTCGACGCCTGGCTCGACCCGGCCACGGAGGTGCTGCTCGATCTCGCCCGCGTCGGCCCGGGGAGCCGGGTGCTCGATGTGGCGACGGGGGCGGGCGAGCCGGCGATCACGGCGGCCAAGCGGGTCGGTCCCACCGGCTCCGTGCTCGCCACCGACATCTCCGCCAATCTCCTCGAGTTCGCCCGGCAGTCCGCCCGTCAGCATGGTGTGGGAGATATCTTGGAAACGCGGGTGATGGACGGCGAGAAGCTGGACCTCCCCGAGGCGTCATTCGACGCCGTCCTCTCGCGCGTCGGCCTGATCTACTTCCCCGATCAGCAGGGCGCGCTGGCGGGGATGCGCCGCGTGCTCAAGCCCGGTGGGCGGGTGGCGGCCGTGGTCTACACCACCCCGGAGCACAACCGCTTCTTCTCCATCCCCGTGTCGATCATCCGCCGACGCGCGCAACTCCCGCCGCCGCTGCCGGGCCAACCCGGCCCGTTCAGCCTCGGTGGTCCCGGTATCTTGGAGGATGCGTTCCGACGCGCGAGCTTCCGCGACATCGAAACGCGCGTCGTGCCGTCGCCCCTGCGCCTGCCCTCCGCAGCGGACTGCGTCCGCTTCGAGCGGGAGGCGTTCGGTGCCCTGCATCAGATGCTGGCCGGTTTGCCCGAGGGGGAGCGCCAGGATGTGTGGGACGAGATCGAGAGGGAACTGCGCCAGTTCGAGGGTTCCGATGGCTTCGAGGGGCCGTGCGAGCTAATCGTGGGGGTCGGCGTAAAGTAGTCGTTAGCTGAACGTTCCCACCCCTTCGACCCCGGCTGTCGCCCGGCTGGAGCCGGGCGACAGCCGGGCCGTTGTGCCGCACCGGTCGGGCCGATGACGTCATCGTCGGCAGCGGATACCACTTGTGTGGCGCACACCGTGGCGCGAGCACTGGGGCGTCATCACTGCCCGGCGGGGACGTCCTCTGAAAAGGTTGCCGCCTCCTGCCGCTCCCAGTCGGCCTTTTCCAGGGCGTACTCGACATCGTCTCTATCCCAGAGATCCTGGGATGCGGCATGGTAGGTGTCCTGGGCCGCGAGGTCGGTGGGGGTGAGGCGGTAGGAGCGTACGAGGGTCAGCCCCGCTTTCTCCATGACGCGGCGGGAGGCGAGGTTATCCTCATACGTGGTGGCGGAGATGCGCCGCACGCCCAACTCGGCGAAGCCCCGGCGGATGAGGGCGCGCGCACCCTCGGTGCCGTAGCCCCGGCCCCAGGCCGCCCGGCGCAGCCGGTAGCCCAGGACGGCCTCGGCGAGATCGACCTGGGGCCGTGGCCGGAGGCTGAACCAACCCACGAACGCCCCGCCCCCCCGCTCGACCGCCGCCCAGAAGCCGTAGCCCGGGGCTCGGTCGTGGGCCTGGAGGAAGCGTGGCAGGATGTCGCGCTCGACCACCTCGCGCGGCGTGGCCGCGCCGCCCGTGAGGAAGCGCATGACCTCGGGATCGCTGTCGAGTTCGACCAGCTGATCCAGGTCGGACGCCGCGAATCGGCGCAGGATCAGGCGTTCGGTTTCAAGGGAGTCGTTCACTCTCCCTCCCGGTGGGATGACGAGTAGGGCCTCGTCCACCCGGGCGCGACGGCGAGGAGCAGCGCGGGCGGCACGGCCCGGCGGGTCGGCGCCTAATCGGCCCGATCGCCACTCACCGCGATCGGGCGCGGGGGCGCGCCCGCCGGGATTGTCGGGGCTGTCTCCGTCTCCGCAGCCTCCTCGTCGGCGGGGCTCTCCGCGACCCGCTGCGCGTCGGGATCGAGCTTGCGCGTGACGAAGAAGGTGAGGGTGGCGAAGGCGCAGGCGATCATGAACGGGATCTGGTAGCCGACGAAGTTGAGGATGAACCCCGTCGTGACCGGCACGACGATCGCCGCCGCGTGCTGCATCGTCGTCCCCATCGCAAAGCTCGGCGCGAGGTCCGACGGCACGGCGATCTTTTGCAGGTAGGTGGCGCTGGCGATCGGCGACAGGGGGGTGATGAAGGTGTAGAGGATGTAGCAGGCGCAGGCGACCACAACATTGGTCGTGAAGGCATAGCCGGCCAGCGCGAGGACGTAGGCGACATTGACGATCGCCAGCAGCCTGCGCTCGCCATACTGATCGATCTTCCGACCGATATAGGAGCCGGAGAGGATCGAGGCGAAGGTGACGGCGATCAGCAGCGCCGAAATCTGCGCCACCGAGAGTTGGAAGGCGCTGACGAGGACATAGAGCCCGAAGGAGAAGAAGACCTGCTGCCGCCCGCCATCGAGCAGGCTGAGATAGTAGTAGTAGCGATACTCGCGCCGCAGGACGATGCGGGGCCGCTCGACCGCCTGCGCCCGCTCCTCGCCATCGTGCAGATGCGGGAAGCGGACGATCGCCAGCGCGCCGAGCAGCGCGACGAACCCGAGGATGACGAATGTCGGGCGGAAGGTGAGCAGGCCCGATTGGAAGGTGATCAGGATGAAGACCAGGGCGATCAGGGAGCCGCCCTGAGTGAGGGCCGAGAGTCGCCCGAGGATCGCCCCGCTCCGCTCGCTCGTGGTCAGGCTCATCCCGAGGGCGTACTGCGTCTGGAGGACGGTGTGATAGCCCATGCTGGAGAGGACGACCCACGGCGCGACGGTCCAGAAGCTGTTGGAGACGCCGAAGAGGGCGTAGCTGACCGCCAGGAGGACCAGCGCCCCCGCCGTCACGCGCTGGAGCGAGACCCGGTAGAAGAGCGCGCTGAGGAAGATCAGTAGGAAGCCCGGCACCTCGCGGATCGCGGTGATGTAGCCGAACTGTGGCCCCGAGAGGCCGAGCGGGCCTTGGAAATAGTTGGTGACGATATTCTGCTGCGCGTTCAGCGCGAAGCCGAACGCGATCTGCATCAGGGCGAGGAGGATGAATCCCCGCGCCGCCGCCGACTTCGGCCCGCCGATCCGCTGAAGCATCCCCGCCTCCGTCCCCCGTCGCGTACCCGCGTCCGCGCAGTATTCATCCAGGATCGCGCTGCGCGGGCGCGTTGTCAACCAAACGCTGCCCGGCGCACCCCGTTATACAACGCGGATACACAGTCGCATCCGATGGGTGGGAGTGTGCATGGGTATTCTACTTTGCGTGATCGGGAACGCGGGGGATGCCCGGCCGCTGTCGGGATTAGGGCCGACAATGCTCAGC
>CADCWN010000344.1 GCA_902806415.1 uncultured Thermomicrobiales bacterium
TGATCTGGTTGCCCCAAGTCCAGGAGCGCCGCGCCTCGCCGTAGAAGACCGGGCGATCGTAGCGCTCCCAGGTCCGCTGGAACGCCTCATCGGCGAAGGCCGTCGGCAGCGCGACCGGCGCCGGTTCCGCCGAGGCCAACACTAGGGGTGCCTCCCAGGGTGAGCGCGAGCGCGAGCCCGCACAGCACCACCTTGGGCGATCGAGATTGTGGCATACGAAGCCTCCTCATTGCTGTCTCGCGCCTCGCACGTTCCCACCATGCGAGGCGCGCACTCCATCCATCCTACCGTCCCGTGCCGCACGCCTGTCTGGCGCGGCGAGGGCTCATCTCCGCCGAGTCGGCCCGCGCTCCGGAGCCGCGGGACCGTCTCAGAGGATACAACGACCGGGGCACGACGTGGTTGTAGCGCGATCAATTGCCGCTCCCGCCCCCCACCAACGAGCCATCCGAAGACCGACCGCCCCGCGAGGCAACCGCCACCGGGGCAAGAATCGCGTTTTGGGGCGCGTGGTCGTGCCGGGACGCCCGAGGGCGCGGCCGATCGGCCGCGCCCTCGCTCTCTCATTTGTCGCAGCGGCTACTTCGCCCCCCGTACCCCGTCCAGGATCCCCTGCACCGCCGCGATCTCATCCGCATTGATCGTATGCCCCATGCCGGGATAGAGCCGCAGATCGACCGCGCCGCCCAGCCCGCGCAGGACCTCCGCCGACTCGACCACCCGCTCCTTGGGGATATGGAAATCGACGTCGCTGCATCCCAGGAAGATCGGCGTCCTGTCGAGCGAACCGGCGTAGTCGCGCGGCGTGCCATCCGGGCCGATCAGCCCGCCGCTCAGCCCCACGACCCCGCCCCAGCGCCGGGCATTGCGGGCCGCGTACTCCGTCACCAGGCACGCCCCCTGCGAGAAGCCGAGCAGGACCGTCCGCTCCGCCGGCACCCCCGCCGCCGCGATCGTATCGAGCGTCGCCGCGACCGTCGCCAGCGCCGCCGACAGCGACGGCTCGTTCTGCGCGAGTGGCATCAGGAAGCTGTGCGGGTACCAACTCCCCCTGGCCGCCTGCGGCGCGAGCAGGGCCAGCCCCCCCGTCTCCAGCACCCCCGCCAACTCCATGATCGACGCCGCGCTCGCCCCGCGCCCATGCACCAGCACGACCGCCCCCCGCGCCCGCGCCAACTCCACCCCCGCCACCACCGTATTCGCCGCGCTCATCGCCGATCCTTTCACGAATTTTCACCGCAGAGATGGGGCATATGACGATTTACCGCAGAGACGCAGAGGCGCAGAGAGGGCGCAGAGGGGGGAGGCGGGGGAGAGGGTGGATGTGCGAAGAGGCTGCTGGAAAGATGGGTGCCGCCGATTAAAATCGGCGCTAGGTAGCTGTGGCCACGAAGCCTACTGAAGTAGGCTAGCATCGGTCACAGCGCGGTGCCGTATTATGAAGAAAGGCAATCGGCCCCAACGCCCCAGTCCACTTGAGTGGACTTTGTGGTCGCAGGCTACTTAGCCGGGGACTTGAGTCCCCGGTCCACCCATCTCATTGGATCACGCCCATCCCCTTCATCCGCACCCCTGCGCCACCCTGCCCCCCAAATCTCTGCGCCTCTGCGCCTCTGCGGTAAAATCGTTCGTCCCCCTACGTCAACGGCTTCAGCCCCGCCGCGATCTCCTCCCGCCGCGCCTCCAGCCACGGCGGCAATTGCAGCCGCGTGCCGAGCTCCGCAGGCTCCTCATCGACCGTGAAGCCCGGCCCCGCCGTCGCCAACTCCACGATATGCCCGTCGGGGTCGCGCGTATAAATACTCTTGAAGTAGACCCGATCCATGACCGGCGACACCGGCAAGCCCGCCGCCAGCAGCCGCTCGCGCCAGACCAGTTGCGCCGCCTCATCCGGCACCGCTAGGGCATAATGGTGCGTCTGCCCCGCGCCGGGTCGCACCCGCTTCACCCCCTCACCCTTGCGCTCGAAGTAGGTGATGAGCGTCCCCGGCTGGCCGTCGCCGACGCCCCAGTACCAGTGCGCCGACGACGGGTCGTCGAAGTTGCTGGTCCGCTTGACCCGGCGCAACCCCAGCAGCCCGCCCAGGAACTCGTCGGTGCGCCCGATGTCGCAGCCGATCGCCGTGATGTGGTGCATCCCCGCCGACAGCGCCATCTCCGGGGCGATCCCCTTGATCGGCTCCGGCCAGGTCTCCGCCGCGATCCGCGCCTCGTCCCGATTCGCCACGATCATCCCCGCTGGCGGGTCGCGGTGCGCCTCCCCGAGCGCGTCGGGGGCCTCGTCGATCGTCCAGCCCGGCCCGCGCGTGGCGATCTCCACGATCGTCCCATCCGGGTCGGTGAAGTAGATCGAGGTGAAATAGTGCCGGTCGAGCGGCCCGGTGACCGGCAGCCCCCCATCGGTCAGCCGCCACTTCCAGCGCAACAGCCCGTCGCGATCGGCCACCGTCAGCGCGAAGTGGTGCGTCCCGCCGAGTCCCGGCGCCCCCTTCGGCGCGCCCAGCCACTCGAAGAAGGTGATCGCCGTCCCCGGTCGCCCGAGCTCATCCCCGAAGTAGAGGTGATACCTGCCCGGATCGTCGAAATTGACCGTCTGCTTGACCAGCCGCAGCCCCAGCACGCGCGTGTAGAACGCGACCGTCCGCCGCGCATCCGCCGCCACGATCGTGATATGGTGCAAGCCGGTGATTGAGTCGGTGCTCATGTTAACCCTCCATTTGAGTGGGCGAGTGGGCGAGTGGGCGCGCGGCGGATAAACGCCGAGGTGGGGAGGTAGAGGCGTATGGCATACGCCCGCCCGTCGTCCTACCACGGCGGTTTGTAGAAACCCGGGCGTGGGTTGGGCGTATCCATACGCCCCTACCTCCGACCGCAATGCCCTGCCCCCAATACCCGAGCCTCCCCGCCCCCTCCGTGTCTCCGCGTCTCCTGTTCCTGTCTCTCTCCGTCACTCGTCACTCGTCAAGCCCTCATACACCCGCCCGAACTGTGTGCCGAAGACGAACGACTCCAGCGGCTTCCGCTCGCGCGGTGCCTGCTCCTTCTCGCGCAAGTCGTCGGAGAGATCGTCGGCGGGGCCGGGATGGCCGAGGGCGAGCGCGACGACCGGATCGTGCCCCGCCGGGATGGCGAAGAGGTCGCGCGCGGCATCCGCGTCGAAGCCGCCCATCTGCCGGACGTTCAGCCCCAGATCGATCGCCTGCACGACGAGACCCTGCACCGCCAGGCCGAGATCGTATTGCGCCTTGCCGTGCTCCTTGCCATCCTCCCGAATCCGTCGCGTGATCGCGAAGAGCAGGATCGGCGCGCGTTGCACCCAGGTCTGATTGCTCGGATTCAGGACGGCGAGCGCCCGCGCAAACCACTCCGGGTCGCGCACCTTGTCGGCCACGACAAAGCTCCACGGCTGCCCATTGCCCGCCGACGGCGACCAGCGCGCCGCCTCGAAGAGGCTCCCCAGGATTTCCGGTTGCACCGGCGCAGCCGCGAACGCGCGCGAGCTCCAGCGTCGCCGGAGCAGATCGTTGATCGGGTAGTGCGTCGTCGCCTCGCGCGTCGTCGTCTCGGGTGCTATCGTCATCGTCGCCTTCTCCCCTTGCTTGCCCATATTCCGCGATACGCGATCCTATGTTTATTACTAAACCATAGAACGCCCGAATTATTCCGCCCCGTCCCCGCGACCCAGCGCCCGCAGCGCCGCCGCCAGCGCCCGCAACTCGGCGGGCGACAGCGCCGCGAAGCGCCCGGCGATCAGCGCCTCTTGTTCCGGCACGACGCGCGCGTAGAGCGCCCGCCCCTCGGCGGTCAGGAAGAGGGCCATCGCCCGCCCTTCCTGTGCGCGCCGCACCAGGCCGCGCCGCACCATCCGCGCGATCAGTTGCGAGACATTCCCTTTCGTGACCAGCAATCGCTCGGCCAGCGCCTGCTGCGTCAGCCCCTCCCGCGCGCCGATCTGGGTCAGCACATCAAACTGCGCCACGCTGAGATCCCAGCCGCGCAGCAACTCCGCCGACGCGCGGTCGATCCGGTGATAGGCTCGCGCCAGGCGCATCCAGGTCGTCACGCGCGCCCGCTGACCTCGTGCGCCCTGTCGCCCCACCCCCATCCGCCCCCCCGTCATGAGCCCCGTCACCGCCATCGGCGACACCCGATTTAAGCACGCCCCGTACCGCGATCACGCCGACACCGCCCCAGCGCCGCATTGCGCGAGTACGTGTTGTGTTGATCGAGCCTCCCCTCCCCCTTCAGGGGAGGGTCGCCGCCGCAGCGGCGGGGAGGGGTCACCCCACCCGTCCCATCCCCCAGGGCTTATGCGCGAGTCGCTGCTGACGCTGACAGGCGGCTGAAGCCGTGCCTCGCGGGCCTGCGGGCCACGAAGCCTCCCTGCGGAGGCTGGGAGCGCCGCGCCCTGAACAGCGCCGGAGGGCGGCTTCAACCGCCTGCCGCCCTCACGCATAAGCCCCTTCCCATCCCATCCCCAACCAAAGGCGCACCATTCCGCTATACTATCCTCGCCCACCCTATCCGCAGGGGATCGCTACACAAGGCGCAACCCGTGTCGTGTGCATCCTGAGTCGCCACAGCACCACACCGAGGAGCGCCCATGCCCGCCCCCGATACTCCTATCCCCCGCGCCGACTATTGCGCTTCCCCCTCACCCTCCCCGCGTCGGGGAGGGTCGCCGCCGGGCATTGTCCGGTTCATCCGGAGCGGCGGGGAGAGGTCATCCCAGCCCCTTGACGAACGAGCGCGACGGAGAGGAAACCCATATGGCGTCACGAAGAGAAGGAACGCGATGAGTGTCGATACTTCCTGCAGCTATTGCGCGCGCGAGCCATCACACCCACAGGTGCGGCACCGTTTCGCCTACGCGGCCTACTACCGCGCGGCCGCAGCGTCCCTCGCCCCACCGCGCACCTATGTCGCGGCCCTCTGCACCCCCTGCCACGAGACCGACGAGCGGAAAGGGACCGGTGCCGCCCGCAACCGCTTCCTCGCCAACGTGCGCCACTGGAGCGGGCTCGGGCCGAATCGCGGCCAGATCGTGCGCCTGCTCGAACACCCCGAGGGGGTGACCGGCGACGAGCGCGAGGGCGATAGCTGCTTCCGTGCGGGGGAACTCCACTCCTACCGCGCCCTCGCCGCGAAGACCTCCTGACGCCGCCCCCGCCCGCGCCCCTGTGCGCCCCCGGCGGGGGAGAATCGCGCCGGGCGGTGCGGTGCGCCGGGCTTGTCCGCCGGTCGATAACGGCGCTCCTCCCTTTGTGCTACCATGCGCCGCGCGCCGCGCACAAAGAATGAGGGGGAATACCGGATGAAGATTACTGGCTTCGAGCTCTTCAAAGTCCCGCCACGCTGGCTCTTCCTGAAGATCACCACCGACGAGGGGATCGTCGGCTGGGGCGAGCCGGTCGTCGAGGGCCGCGCCGACACGGTCCGCACGGCGGTCGAGGAGATGTCCGGCTACCTGATCGGCAAAGACCCGTTCCGCATCGAGGACCATTTCCAGGTCCTCTATCGCGGTGGCTTCTATCGCGGCGGCCCGATCCTCACCAGCGCCCTCTCCGGGATCGAGCAGGCGCTGTGGGACATCAAGGGCAAGGCGCTCGGCGTCCCGATCTACGAACTCCTCGGCGGCGCGGCGCGCGACCGGATGCAGATCTACTCCTGGGTCGGCGGCGACCGCCCCGCCGACATCGGGGCGCAGGTCGCCGCGCAGGTCGCCCTCGGGATGACCGCGATCAAGATGAACGCCACCGAGGAACTGCACTTCATCGACTCGTTCGGCAAGGTCGAGGCGGCGGTCGCCCGCCTCGCCGCCGCCCGCCAGGCCGGCGGCCCCGATTTCGGCATCGGGATCGACTTCCACGGTCGCGTCCACAAGAGCATGGCCAAGGTGCTGGCGAAGGAGTTGGAGGCGTACCACCCGATGTTCATCGAGGAGCCGGTCCTGCCGGAGAACAACGAGGCGTTGCGGGAGATCGCCCGCCACACCACCATCCCGATCGCGATCGGCGAGCGGATGTACACCCGCTGGGGCTTTAAGCAGGCCCTCGCCGACGGCTACGTGGACATCATCCAGCCCGACCTCTCCCACGCGGGCGGGATCCTCGAAGTCCGCAAGATCGCCGCGATGGCCGAGGCGTACGATGTCGCCGTCGCGCCCCACTGCCCGCTCGGCCCGATCGCCCTCGCCGCCTCGCTCCAGCTCGACGCCTGCACCCCCAACGCCTTCATCCAGGAGCAGAGCCTCGGCATCCACTACAACGTCGCGAACGATCTCCTCGACTACCTCACCGATACCACCGTCTTCGCCCAGACCGACGGCTTCATCCCCCTCCTCACCGGACCGGGCCTCGGCATCACCGTCAATGAAGAGCGCGTCCGCGAACTCGCCGCCGTCGGCCACGACTGGAAAGGCCCCATCTGGCGCAACGCCGACGGGACGGTGGCGGAGTGGTGAAGTCGTGAGTCGTGGGTCGTGAGTCGTGAGAACTGCCTGCCAGCGACGACTGTTTTAGGAGCCAGGTTGCCGCTGGCAGGCAGTTCTCACGACTCACGACCCACGACTCACGACTCACCCCCTGGCACCAATCTTGCCGATCCGCCGAGCAATGCAACTGCGGCGCGAATTGGGGAGGATCGGCGATGGGTGGGGTACGGGCTGGGCGCGGCGTGGGTGCGCGTCTGCTAGCTGTTGCGCTGCTCGTCGCCGTGGCCCTGGACCTGGGCGGGGCGCGGGGGGCGCGGGCGCAGGAGGCCGACTACGCGATCGGTGCGTCCGTCGCCGTCGCCGCCGAGACCCTCAGCTACCGGGTCGCGCCGAGTCTCGATGCCGACATCATCCTCCTGCTGCCGGAGGGGACGCGCGGCACCCTCACCGACGGCCCGGTCCTGGCCGACGGCTGGACCTGGTACGAGTTCAGCACCGCGGGTTATGGGCCGGATGGCGCGACGCCGGGCTGGGTCGCCGGTGAGTTCCTGACCCCGGCCGGCGATGGCTTCCCCGCCGGGTCCGGTGTCATGGTGCAACTCGACGGCCTCAACCTGCGCGACACACCCGGCCTGGGCGGGGCGGTCATCGCCGCGCTGCCGCTCGGCCTCACGCTCACACTGCTCACCGGCCCGAGCGACGCCGACGGCTACCGCTGGTACGAGGTGCAGACGGTCGATGTCGCGCTGCGCGGCTGGGTCGCCGGGGAGTTCCTGATCGCCCCGCCGCCCGAGGTCAACTTCGCCCCCGGCGATACCGTCATCGTCGCTTCCCCCGACCTCAACCTCCGCGAGCGACCGGGTCTCGACGCCCCGATCCGCGCCGTCCTCGCCCTCGGCATCGCCGCGCAAATCATCGGCGGCCCGGTCAGCGCCGACGGCCAGGAGTGGTACCGGATCGCCACCGACACCGCCGACGGTAACGGCTGGGCCGTCGGCACCTACCTCGCCAATCCCTGATCGCGCCCCAGCACTCAGAGCCCGTTCCCCACCCTCCCCGCGTCGGGGAGGGTCGCCGCTGCACATTGTCCTGACTTGCAGCAGGATAAATCCGGTTCATCCGGAGCGACGGGGAGGGGCCCGTCACCCTTCCCCAACCCTCACGTCCCCCCCACCCCCACGGCGCTTGGCAGGAATCGCCCCAACAACGCCTCCAACTCCGCGAGGTCGAACGGCTTCAGGAGGACAACATCGGCCCCGACAGCGGCGGCGCGGGCGACACCGGACGCCGTCATCAGGATGATCGGCGGCGGGGGGAAGCCCCCCGCCGCCGCATCGGCGCGGAGGGCGGCGACCAGGGCGGCACCGTCGAGCAGCGGCATCATCAGGTCGGTGATGATCAGCGCGGGGCGGTGCGCCCGAGCGAGGTCGAGCGCCGCGCGACCGTGCGGGGCAATCAGCGAGGCGTGGCCTGCATCGGCAACCACGTCCGCGACGATTTCGGCGATCGGCAGCTCATCCTCGGCGATGAGGACGAGCGCCGGGGAGGACAGGACCATAGGATCTCCTGGGCCGTTCGTCCCGGAACGGTCGCGTTGCGCGGGACGTCGCCGCGTCCGCCGCGACGGGCTAGTGCGGGGCGACAACGCAAGAACCCCGCCATAGTCCTCGACCCTGGCGAGTGGCCCGTTGCACCCATTGCTTGATAGCACCAATCTTCACCCTCCCCTATGGGGCAGGGTCGCCGCCGGGGCCGTGGGGAGAGGTTATCCCACCCCGCCGATCTCGCAAGCATTTGCAAACCGTCCGGCTAGGGCGTGTCCGCAGTTGAGGAGGATGGCCGTCGCGGCGAGGTGGACGCCGGCGAGGAAGTTGCGTTTCGTCGTGTCGTCGCGCGTGGCGATCCCCCGGTACTGCTTGCGGCGGCGGGAGGAGTTCTCGCTGCGGTGCCGCGCGCCGTAGAGGTCGCGGTCGCACGCCCGTTGCCCCTTCCGGCTGCGCTTGGGCGGGCTAACCGCCGCCTTGCCGGCCTCCCGCAGGGGTGCCAGCACCCGCGCCCCGGCGGCGTCGCCCCGGTCCGCGAGCACCACCGGCGCGGCGCTCCCGGCCA
>CADCWN010000345.1 GCA_902806415.1 uncultured Thermomicrobiales bacterium
CGCACGGCGGCGGTGATGGGGCAGCACGGCCTCGTCGTCTGCGGCCAGGATCTGAAGCGCGCCTACGCCACAGCGGTCGCGGTCGAGGATAGCGCGCGGGCCTACCTCTTCGCGCGCCAACTCGGGGGCGAGCCCGCGCCGATCCCGCCAGAGTTATGCGACGAATTGCACCGGTGGTGGCTGACGAGCTATCGCCCGACGGCGGTATAGGGGGGCGGCGCATCACCACTCGGGTTCTTGACGCCTCGATCCCCCCGGTGTATGGTGCGCCGGTCCCGCGAAACGTTGACTCGCTCTTGGCGTCGGGCGCGGGGTCGGGGCGTGTAGTGTGGGGAATCGGGTGAAGATCACCGCCGTCGAGACGGTCCATCTGAGCAAGGTCCATCCGCCGTTCATCTTCGTCCTCGTCCACACCGATGAAGGGCTGGTGGGGCTGGGGCAGACCGCCGATACGCGCACCGCCGCAGTCGTGCACGACTTGGCCGCGCGTTTCCTGCTCGGGCAGAATCCGCTGCATGTCGAGTCGCTGTGGAACACGATGTTCGATTTCGCCGGATTCCATGGCTACTCCGGCGCGGAGTTGCGCGCGATCTCGGCGATCGACATCGCCCTCTGGGACATCCTGGGGCAGGTCGCGGGGCAGCCGATCTACGCCCTGCTCGGCGGCCCTTCACGCGAGAGTATCCGCATCTACAACACCTGCTCGACCTATGGCCTGCACTCCGACGCCGCGCGGGCGCGCACCGAGCCGGTCGGGCTGGCCGAGGAACTGCTGGCCGACGGGATCACCTGCATGAAATGGTCGGTGTTCGATCCCTACGCGCGGCAGAGCCACGGCCAGTCGATCACGAAAGCGCAACTGAAGGAGGGGATCGCCGGGATCGAGGCGATCGCCAAGGCGTTCGACGGGCGGATGGAGGTGATGATCGAGGGGCATGGCCTCTGGAATCTCACCAGCGCGATCGCTATCGCCCGCGCGCTCGATGGCCTGCCGATCCACTGGCTCGAAGATCTGCTCTGGCAGGACAACGCCGAGGAGTGGGCCGACCTGCGCGACAAGTCGCCGTTCCCGATCGCCGGGAGCGAGCGCCTCTACACCCGACACCAGATACGCCGCCTCCTGGAGACGCACGGCACCGACGTGATGATCGGCGATGTCACCTGGACCGGCGGGATCTCGGAATTGAAGAAGATGGCGACGCTGGCCGAGACCTACGGGATCCCGCTCGCGCCGCACGATCATTCGGGGCCGGTGAATATCTGGGCCTCGGCGCACGTCCTGCTGCATGTGCCGAACGCCTACATCATGGAGACGACCCGCGTCTTCTCCGATCCGCGCTTCGGGTATTATCACGAACTCGTCGAGGGCGAGCCAATCCTGCGCGAGGGGCGGATGTCCCTGCCGCAAGGCTCCGGCCTCGGCATCCGCTTGCGTCCGGAGGTGCTGAAGCGCGACGATGCGACGGTGCAGCGCACGGCGTTATAACCTTTTGCCCCATCCGGTTGGGGCTATTCCGTAGTAGGGAGGGTTGGCCGAGTGGAAATACTCGAAGACAAAGAGGCCGGGATCGTGATCGTCGGGCTGCGGCGCGGTGAGAAGATCCTGGAGAGTTTGCAGGAGGTCGCGCGCGTCGCCGATATCCATTCCGGGGTGGTGATGAGCGGGATCGGCAGCGTGACGCGGGCGCGCATCCACACGATCATGACGAACAATTACCCGCCCGGCGACGAGTTCATCGAGCTGGAAGGGCCGCTGGAGGTGGTGCAATTCGGCGGGATCATCGCCAATTATGAGCCCCATATCCACATCTCCCTCTGGGACTCGCAGAAGCAGTACCAGGGCGGCCATCTGGAAGACGGCTGCGAAGTCCTCGCCCTCTCGGAGATCTCGATCAAGCGCCTGCCGGGTCTGCGCCTGACCCGCCGCGCGATCGACGAGAGCGGCATCAAGCATCTCGCCGCGGAGTAGTCGTCAGTCGTCAGAAAGGGGGCGAGTGGCGCGGCACCAGCCCACGGACTGCGGGCTGCGGATTGACGACGCTCTTCTGACGACTGGCGACTGACGACTGACGACTAAAGAGGAGGTAACCATGACACCGGAACGTTGGGCCAATCCCCAGGGGTGGAACCGTCCCGCGCGGGTCGCGTTCGCGGGGATGACCGAGGTGAATCATCAGGACCCGGCGCAGCAAATCGTCCTCGAAGGGGATGCCGAGGTGGTCCCCGCCGCCGCCTATACCGCGGTGGGCGAGGTCCATCCGACGATCGTCGGGGCCGATGTCGTGGTGGCCGGCTTCGCGAAGCAGCGCTACGGCGACGAGTTCTTCGGCGCGCTGAAGGCGACCCGCCTGTTCGTCCGCCCGTTCGTCGGCTTCGATGATGTCGATGTGGACGCCGCGACCCGCAGCGGTGTGCTGGTCTGCAACATGGCCGACGCCATCTACGACGATGTCTCGACGCAGATGATGGCCCTGACATTGGCGACCGACCGCCAATTGTTGGTTGATGATCGCTGGGTGCGCGAGGGGAACTGGGCGCGCACCGGTCGTCGCCTGCCCGACGGGATGTTACTGCATCGCCCCGCGACGAAAACTCTCGGCCTGATCGGCCTGGGCACGATCGGGCGGGCGGTGGTCCGCAAGGCGCGGGCGTTCGGCTACACGATCATCGCCTCCGATCCGTATGTCGATCCTTCGGTTGCGCTGGATCTCGATGTCGAATTGGTCGGGCTCGACGATCTGCTGCGCCGCGCGGATGTCGTCTCGATCCACTGCTTCCTCAACGACGAGACCCGCAAGATGATCAACGCCGAGAAGTTGGCGCTGATGAAGTCGAGCGCGGTGATCATCAACACGGCGCGCGGGCCGATCATCGACGAGGCGGCGCTGATCACCGCTCTGCAGAACGGCACGATCGCCGGGGCCGGTCTCGACGTGATGGAAGTTGAGCCGCTGCCCGCCGATAGCCCG
>CADCWN010000346.1 GCA_902806415.1 uncultured Thermomicrobiales bacterium
ATCGCGCAGACCGCCCCCCCCCTGCCGCCGCCGTTCCGCGACGCCCTCTTCCACGCCCCGGTCGGCGACGCGCACGGCGCGCTGATCTTCCGCGACCGGGCGGCCTGGGGGCGCGCGAACGGCCCCGCGCACGCCGCCGCCCGCGCCCGCGTCGCCGCCCGCGTGGCGGACCTCTGCGGCCGGCCGGGCGCGCAGGTCCACTACCTCATCTATGAGGAGGTGCTGGGGCTGCTCGGAGAGGGGACGCGAGGGACTGGCGATGGGAGCTGATCTCTGGGCGAGTCCCTCGCCAGAAAAGCAACCATTTTCTCCCGAACGCCAGGGACACCACGCGGCAAACCAAATCGGCAGAGCGGTCGGTTGTAGGGGCGTATTGCATACGCCCGCACGTCGTCCTCCCACCCACCTGTGTAGACAATCCTGGCGTGGGTCGGGCGTATGCAATACGCCCCTACAACCGACCGTGAGGGGCAGATGGGAAGCCCATCGTATCCCGCATCGTTAGTATCTCCGCGCCACCCCCTCCTCCCCCGCCGCGCCGATCGGCGTCACCAGGCCGTTGATGCTGCGGGCGTTGCGCTCGCGCTGGTAGGCGGCGAGGCCGGCGTCGCCCTTGACCGTCGCCCACCTGGTCAGGGCGTCGCGCTGGCCGACGTACTCGTAGTGCGGCACCGCGAAGCCGCAGGAGGTCTGCACCCGGTCGATCGCGGCGACGATGATCTGCCGCGCGCCGGGATGGTCGCCGAAGTGGGGGCGCAACTCGTCCCAGAGGGCGTCGCTGGGCAGGGCGACCTCGCCGCGCCCGTAGAGTCGCAAGATGTTGGGCGGGCCGTCGAAGGCGCAGAACATGAACGTGACCCGCCCGTTCTCGCGCAGGTGCGCCGAGGTCTCGTTGCCGCTGCCGGTCAGGTCGAGGTAGGCGACGCGGTTCGGCCCGAGCAGCCGGAAGCAGTCGAGCCCCTTGGGCGACAGGTTGACGTGGCCCTCCGCGCCCAGCGGCGCGCTGGCGACGAAGAAGACCCGCTGCTCGGCGATGAACGCCCGCTGCGCCTCATTGATCGTGTCGTACATCTTCGCCATCGGGAAGTCTCCTATGATGAGTCGTGCGTCGTGCGTCGTGCGTCGTGAGAGGACCGTCGTGTGCGGTGCTACCGGGCGAAGGGTAGCAGTTGTGGCCCGGTTCGTGCCGCAAACGGTGGTGTCGTCGCATTCTCCCCTCCCTCTTCAGGGGAGGGGTGCCGCCGCAGCGGCGGGGAGGGATCAACAACCCACCACGCCGCACATACAATTACCAAACTTTGGTAATGGCGCATCTTCACTATCCCCAACCTTGTCGCTAGGCGCGCCGAGCGGGCCGCAGCACGAGCGTGCCGAATGTCGATCGTCCCCGACCGGAGGGACAGTCTCGCCCTGTACCATCCGGCAGTGCGGGCCGTTGCCCCTCCCCCTACAGTACCGGGGGCGCGTGCTCCGGACGCGGTATCGCGCGGTTCTTTCTGACACACGGAGGGTAGCATGATGGTGGTGGTTGCCTCGACCCTGGCTGTACGCGATGGTCGTTCCCCGCACATCACCCCAGAAGGGCGGGGGCGTACCCCGATGGAAGGCAATCGATGGATACGAACTCCGAACACGCGCTGAACTCCCGGCTCTATGACACCGAGCGCGACCTGCGGGCGATGCAAGACCTGCTGGTGGAGGGGCGCTCGCGCACCGATGACTGGCACTACCCGCACGTTGGCGATCTGATGGGCAGTGTCTTCCCGCTCTCGTGCCACGTGCGCTTGCAGGAGCACATCTGTCTCTGGCATGACGCGAGGGGCAAACTGCTCGCCTACGCGATCCTGGGCGAGGATCCGGCCTTCGACTGTCAGGTGCTGCGGGAGCACGAATGGTCCGGTGTCGAGGAGGAAGCGCTGGCCTGGGCGGAAACGCGACTCGCCGCGCTTCGCGAGCAGGACGCGAAGCGCTGGGGCGATCCCCTGGGGGCCGTCGCCCGACCGGGCGATGCGCGCCGGATCGCGTTCCTGGAGCGGCATGGCTTCCGGCGGGGGGAGCATGTTGAGGTGAGCCTGCTGCGCTCGCTGGGCGAGCCGATCGCTGAGCCGGTGCCCCCCGCAGGCTGCCGGGTCCGCGCGGTCGCCGGGACGACCGACGTGCCGGACCGCGCCGCCATCGAGCGCGACGTGTGGTTGCCGTGGCCGGTCGGGAAGATCGCCGACGACGACTACGCGCGCCTGATGCGGCTGCCCGGCTACCATCGCGAGCTCGACGTGATCGCCTGCGCGCCGGATGGTACCATCGCGGCGTACGTGAACAACTGGATCGATCCGGTCAATCGGATCGGCGTGTGCGGCCCGGTCGGCACGCGCGCCGCGTATCGACGGCAAGGGTTCGCGCGCGCGGCCCTCCTGGAGAGCTTGCGTCGGCAGCGGGCGCGGGGGATGGACCGCGTCTGCATCTCGACCGGCGAGGCGAACTCCCCGGCGCTGCGGCTCTACGAATCGTTGGGCTTCGCGCCGGTGAGCGCGTCCCTCGACTACGCGAAAGTGGAATGAACGACCGGCCTCGGACCGCATAGAAGCGGTCCGGGGCCGGTCAATAGCACCCGGGCTCGAACGATGCACGAACCGCCGAACAATCTTGCTAATGACACCTTGCGCACTCGGCTGGGCGAGCAGTATGGGATCGCCGTGACCGAGATTGCCCTCCTCCCACTGGGGCACGACGCCCCGGGGTGGGTCTACCGCGCGCGGACGGACGATGGCGCTACTTACTTCCTTAAAGCCCGCCTCGGCGGAGTCAACGGGGCAAGGTTGGCGGTCCCGCGCTACCTCCGCGAGCGGGGGACCCAGGGAGGGGTAAACACCCCTCCCCGCCTCGCGTACAATTACCAAAATGTGGTAGTAGCAGCCTCCCGCGTGCCTCGCCATGCTGACGATATACGAGAGAGGATCGATGAAAATCCTCAGCTACAACATCCAGTAGGCTGGCGCGGGCAGGCTGCGGGAGTTGGCGGGCGTGATTGCGCGGCAGCGGTCCGAGGCGGTGGCGCTCCTGGAGGCGAACAGTCGCGCGAATGCCGAGGAGTTGGCAGCGAGGCTGGGGTTGGCGCTGGCCTATGGCGAGGGGAACTGCGCCGCGCACATCGCCTGCCTCAGCCGCGCGCCGATCGCGTCTGTGGAGAACCACCGGCACCCGGCCCTGGCGAAAACCTTGCTGGAGATCACAATAGCTTGGCAGGATTCCCCCTTGCACCTCTTCGCCGCACACCTGGCGTCGCGCCACGAGCCGCCCGAGCCGGTCGATGAGATCCCGATCCTCCTCGACCTGATGGCCCCGCGCACCGGGCGACCGCACCTGCTCGTCGGCGACTTCAACGCCCTCCGGCCCGGCGATCCGGTCGGGACGCCGCCGCCCGGCGTGATCCCGCGCGGCGAGGCCGTGGCGGGCGCGCCGCGACCGGTGCTCGGGCGTTTGCTCGGCGCGGGCTACGTCGATTGCTACCGCGTCCGCCGCCCGCGCGCCGCCGGATACACCTACCCGGCGGCGGCCCCCTGGCTGCGGCTCGATTACGCCTTCGCCGACCCGACCCTCGCCGCCCGCCTGACCGGCTGCGACCGGGTCGCGGGCGCTGCGGCGACGCGAGCCTCCGACCATCTACCGCTCTGGGCGACGTTTTAGCGAGACTAACCCCTACCCGCTTGACTGCCAGGGGGTGGGCGCGCTACCGTACCAGGCGGATCATGAGCAGCACGAGGCGGGTTATCGCCGGGGCAAGGAGGCGTTGTGGTCGCGCTGACGATCGGGATGGCGACGTACAAAGATTTCGACGGCGTCTATTTCACCTTGCAAGCGCTCCGGTTGTATCAGGACGTGCGCGACACGGAGTTCCTGGTCATCGACAACTACGGGTGCGCGGATACCAAGCAACTGGTCGAGGGCTGAGTCAACGGGCATTACGTGCTGGCGACGGAGATTGGGGGACGGCGGCCCCGCGCGACCTGGTCTTCCGCGAGGCGCGAGGGCAAGCGGTCCTCTGTTGCGATTCGCACGTCCTGTTCGCCCCCGGCGCGGTGGCGCGGCTGAAGGCATTCTACCGGGACCACCCCGGCTGTACCGATCTCCTGCAGGGTCCTCTCGTGTACGACGATTTGCAGAATATCTCCACCCACTTCGCGCCCGAGTGGCGCGCGGAGATGTGGGGGACGTGGGCGACCGATCCCAGGGGCCACGATCCGGAGGGGGACCCATTCGAGATCCCGATGCAAGGGCTGGGGGCGTTCAGTTGCCGCAAGGAGGCTTGGCCCGGCTTTAACCCGCGGTTCCGCGGCTTCGGGGGCGAGGAGGGGTATATCCACGAGAAGTTCAGGCGGGCGGGGGGGCGGTGCCTCTGCTTACCCTGGTTCCGCTGGCTGCATCGCTTCGGGCGACCCGCGGGCGTACCGTACCCTTTGACGGTCGAGGACAAGCTCAGGAATTACCTCATCGGGCACGCCGAGCTCGGGCTGGATCTCGATCCCGTGCTGGCGCACTTTTCCGAGTGGTTGCCGCAGGAGAAGATTGTCGCCATCGCGGAGGAGGCACTGGGGGAATCCGGGGTGGCCGAAGCCACGGTGGTGCCGCCCCCCGAGATCGAGGCCGATGCGGCGGTCAGCCCCGCGCCGCCTGCGGTGATCGCGGACGGAGATGGCGAGGCATCATCCCGGACCCGCCGCGTGGCCGCGACGATCCATGACACGCCACGCCGACGTGCCATCGTCTGCTACGTCGACGATCACCGCCACCTTATCCAGCAGGCGCTCGCCCTGCGCCATTCCTGGCTGTACGCGCACAGCCCCGACACCGACCTAGTGATGATGGGGCCGGGCAGCGTGCTTGCGAGCCTCCCGGACGACGTGGTGAAGATCGAGCAGCGGTCGGTCGAGGACGACCCGCAGTGGCGCGGCTACCCCTACGCGAACTCGATCATCTGCATGAATGGCGCGGGCGCGGAGCGGCTCGATCGCTACACCCACGTCCTGCGGACGGACGTCGACACCTTCATCACCCCCGCGTGGAACGACTTCCAGCCGGCCACGTTCATGTTCGGCAACGGTGCCTACTCCAACGACGAGGACGTCAGGCGGTGGATCCGCGACATCGCGGCGCGGCACGGGCTGGCCCACCGGCGGTTCACCAACATCGGTTCGACCTGGTACGGGCCGACCGAGGTCGTGCGGCGCGCGAGCGCCTTCACCGAGATGCTGCTGAAGTACATCCTCATGCACTGCTTCGCCGATCACGAAGGCGAGTGGCCGGGCTGGTACTGGGGGGTCTCGTTGCTGTACGCGGGCGAGATCGCGGTGAACCACTGCGCGCCCGACGCGCATCGGTCCGAGTCGCTCGACTCCTCGAACACCTCGCGGAGGTCGAGCGCGCGCTATGCGCATATCCACTGCTGGCACACCGACGACAAGTTCTCGAAGCACGCGTTCGTGGCCGGGCAGTACACCCGTGAGGACGCGCAGGACCTCGACGTGGGTGTCGTCGCGGACTACTGCATGGAGATGTCGTTCCGCTCCCTGCGTGACGTCCTCCGGAACGACCTCAGCAGCCACGCCGAGCGCGGTCTCGACCTCCAGCCCGTCCTGAAACATTTCTCCGACTACTTATCCCAAGAAACGATCGCCACGATCGCTCAGGAGGCTCTCTGGGGATCGGGAGCCGACGCGCGGGCGTAAGACCGCGCGTCGTTAATGTCGGCGAGG
>CADCWN010000347.1 GCA_902806415.1 uncultured Thermomicrobiales bacterium
CTGCTGGGCCTCTTCTCGCTCGTCACCCTGCTGGCCCACGAGCACATGGCCGACCCGGCCGCCACCGTCCGGCAAGCCGCGTGGTACCGCAAGGCGCGGCCCACCTTCGCCGACGCCCTGGCGCTCGCCCGGCGCGAACTGTGGCGGCACGAGGGTTTTCAGACATCCGCTTGTGCCGAGGAGGTCGTCAAACTCCCGCGCGCCTTCGTGGAGCGCCTGACCGAGGCGCTCTGCTACGTCGCCTGAAGCGCTAAAGTCGAGCTTAGTATTGCCTACTCGTTTGCGAATGACTCCGCTACGACGGGCATCCAGTACGTTGGGTTCAGCATCGGATTGGGCGAGAAGGGCGTTTACACGTTGAATGGAGTGATCGCGGGGATGCCCACAGGCACCTACATGGTCGGGCTCGCCGGTAGGATCCTCGACCCGCAGTGGACGAATAACGGGGACGGGGTGACAACGGCGAGGGTGCTCCACTAATCATCGGGTTGTAGCGGGTTCCAAGGCCGTCGCTGGATCGAAATGGGTCCGGCCCTCAAAGGTCGAGAGGCTATATCCATAGCGGTAAGCGTCACAACGCACGATCGCGCGGCGACCTTGGCATCATGTCTGGATCATCGCGATCTTCAGCGGTATCACCAAGTGGAGACAATCCGGCGGCGCAGTAAGTGGGGGCGACAGATGGCGAGTGAGTAGGGCGAGATGGGGCACCAGGAAGTTAAGTAGTGTGGTGGAGTACCTGTAGATCGTGCGAGATTGGCACTAAAAAAGGTCCGGGTCGTAGAAAGTTCCGGCAGCTTTATGGCGGGCATAACCGTTCGGTTCTTCGCCACGTCGGGGGGTGATGTTGTGGTCGGTGTAGGAACCAGTTGCCCAGAGGCAACGGAAGCCGCTGATAAAGCTATTGGCGGCGTAGAATTCATCGCGTGTGACCACGGCGTGGGCGAGGGCGAGGTAGGTATCGTCCTCGAAGAAACTGATACTTAATCCTGACAGCGCAGTCCAATCGTGGTCGCCGCCCCGGAAATGGAACTCGCTCACCATAGTGAAGTCGAGCGTGAGCGTCACCCATCCGTCGTCCGGGTCAGCTTGGCGGTCGCGCGTGGCGATAGTGATGACCACGCCGCGCGGTTCGGCCTATCCAGTGCGGTCGCGCGCGCGAGTTAAGTGGAGTTGGATACCGCGTAGCAATGCCCCCTCGAATTCATAGAACCGGGCGCGGAATGCGGCCAGGGTGTCAGGCCACAGTGTGGACCACCCTTCGTGCTCAATGCCAGGATAGCTGACGAAGCTCAGATCGGGGGCACCATCGTGGTCGCGGATAACGGCGGCGCGGAACTCGCCTGTCCAGCCATTGTGAGCGCATTCGTCGCAGAGCCAGGCGACATAGTTGCGATTGCCGAGCGGGGTCTGACCGCAATAGGCGACCAGCGGCCAGGAGTCCGGCTCATACTGGTCATAATCGCCACCACCATCGTAGTTGCAAAAATAGCAGTTGCCGGGGTTGCCGTGGCGATCGAAGATGCCGAGCGGTCCCTTCAGCACAGGCAGTCCATCCATTGCTCGGGTTTCCCAGCCACTAGGTGGCCGTCGCTTTCCTTCCTCCGCCATTCGCTCGTTCCTTACGGGTAGGTAACTTCGTCGCAGCGGGGGCGGAGGCGGTAGCAGCAATAGCCGTCGCCGTCCACGATGCGGCGCTCGCGTTCGATGCTGGTGTCGGGGAGGAGGCGCCGGATGAGGTCGAGCTCGCAGGCGCAGGCTTCGGGCGCGCAACGGGCGACGCCGTAGATGGCGCAGTTGTGCTCCTTGAGCAGGTAGTCGCCCTCCGGGGTCGCCTCCCAGTCGGCCAGATAGCCCTGCTCATCGAGGTATCCCGCGAGCAGGTCGAGGCGCTCGGGGAGGGGGCGGTCGGCGACGGCGGGGGCGAGGCGCTCATAGGCGCGGGCGGCGCGGCGACGGAAGAGGAGGCCCACCGTGTCGCCACCATCGAGGTTGCGGAGGTCGTCGAGCAGTTCGAGGGTGAGATCCTGATACTGTTGCGGGAAGGCCGCCTGGGCGGCGGGGGCGAGGGCGTAGAGGTGGACGGGGCGCCCGACCGGTCGGCGCTCGACCCGCGCAGTCAGCAGACCCTCGGTTTGCAGAGCGGCGAGGTGCTTGCGGACGGCCATCGCGGTGACGCCAAGGTTGTCCGCGAGCTGGTCGGCGCTGAGCCCCGTCGAGCGGCGCAGCGCGTCGAGGATCTCCCGCCGCGTTGTACCGTGTCGTCGTTCCATCGCTGTCCCTGTGGCGCGTCGCCATTGCGGCGTGAATGCGTGAATGGTGGACTTTCGCAACGTAAGGATACCATAAGTCGGCAGTCGGCAGTCGGCAGTCGGCAGTCGGCAGTCGAGTGGACTGGTGGCCGGTGGACCGGTGAGATAGGACGTAATAGGAGGCGCGGAGACACGGAGGGGGCGGAGAGCGGTGCGCGGGAGATATAGGCGGTGGTGTGCGGGCGGGGTGGTCGGGGGTAGGGGCGTATGGCATCCGCCCTCTCCGCCTCGCCTGTCTACAAACGTCTACAGCGGGCCAACGTGGGTGGGCATTTGTAATACCCATCTACCCCCGACCGCAGTGCCACCCTGAGAATGCCACGATTCTTCAAGTCCCCGGCTGAGCGAGAAGGGACGCGTCATTTCCTGTGAGTCGCGCGCCGCAATCTGGCAGGGGATTGACGGCGAACGATCGGCGCGTTATTCTTGTACATAGAATAATAAAGTATATGATGTTGCTAGGTATTCGTAGCGGCAGGTCATGGAGGGACAGATGGGGCAGTCACATCGGGAATTGTTGAAGGGCAGCCTCGATCTGCTGCTGCTGGCGCTGCTGGAGAGCGGTCCACTCTACGGCTATCAGATCGTCAAGGAGTTGCGGGCGCGGACCGAGGAGGTCTTGCAGATCAAGGAGGGTTCGCTCTACCCGGCGCTGCACCGGCTCGAAGCGGCGGGGCTGCTGGAGAGCTACTGGGAACCGCGCGAGGATGGGGCGTCGCGGCGTTACTACCGGCTGTCGGCGACGGGCCGGGCGGCGCTGCCGACGCGCCGCGCCGAGTGGCAACGGTTCACGGCAGCGGTTGCGGGGGTGGTGGGGCATGGCTGAGCGCGGCGAGGGGCCGTTCGAGGCGTATCTGCGCGAGGTCGCGGCTGGGTTAGGCGAGTTGCCGCCGGCGGCGCGCAAGGAGATCGTGCGCGAGCTGCGGGCGCACCTCGAGGATGCTGTGGCGGCGTGCGGGGGCGTGGCCGATACGGTGCGACAGGCCGAGATCGTCGGGCGATTTGGCTCGGCGCAGCGGCTGGGGCGGGCGCTGGCGCTGGCGCGGCGCGGCATGGTGGAGGGGGAGGCGATGCGGCGGGTTGTCGGCGGGCTGGCAAGGTGGGCGGTCGCGGGCGTGGCGATTCTAGTAGCGGCGCTGTTCGGGGCGCTGCTCGTCTGGGGGGTACCGGCGGCGACGCCGGATAATCTGACGGAGATCGCGGGGGCGTACGGCAGGACCGTGCTCCCGGCCTCGGCGGAGCACGATCTGCTGATCGAGGTCCACGACCACGCGACGATCTTCCGCGTCAACGACGATCGGGTGCCGGAGATCGCGGTAGCGGAGTTGCTGCGGGAGGTACAGCCGGGCGACCGGATCTACCTGACCGTCTACAAGCGGTTCTTGCCCGCCGACCCACAAGGGCGCGGGATCGTGCCGGTGGCGGCGATCCGCACCGACACGGCAACCTATCTGGCGTTGCCCGCTGGCGGCGGCGGAGCCGCGCCGCCCTACAGCAGGGCAATCATTGTGGTGGCGACCCTACTGGCCGGGGTGTGCGTGTGGCCGGAGGTGCGGGCGACCCTCGGCGGGCGGCGGCGGCGGATGGTGACGGCGGGGTAGGGGAGGTGGCCCTCACCCCGGCCGCCTG
Organism: uncultured Thermomicrobiales bacterium; assembly: GCA_902806415.1. Lineage (GTDB taxonomy): Bacteria > Chloroflexota > Chloroflexia > Thermomicrobiales > CADCWN01 > CADCWN01. Next base: position 3,942 of record CADCWN010000347.1, read on the forward strand.
TCGGCGGCGACCCCTCTCCCCATCCAAGGAGAGGGGTTTTTCATTGCCAGGTTGGCAGTTTCTTCCGTTACTCGCCCCGCCTCTCCGTGCCTCCGCGCCTCCTGCTGCGGTCTTCTGGCGGGTCACGGCGGCTGACTCGTATGGTAGAGTGCGGCGGATAGGGGTCGCCCGTGAGAACCGTGAGGCGGGCGGCGAAGGGCTGGTTTATACACACGAGGGGGCAGGATGACCGCCACAGAGACCGCCGCAGGGGCGCGGACGACGACCGCCGGGAAGCGCCCGATCACGATCGAGGATCTCTTCCGGGTGCGGATGATTGGGGATCCACAGCCGTCGCCGGATGGGTCGCGGATCGCCTATGTCGTGACCTATATGGACACCGACGAGGACACCTATCGGTCGCAGATCTGGGTCTTGCCGACGGCGGGCGGGGCGGCGATCCGCTTCACCGGCGGCAAGAACGACGCCGCGCCGCGCTGGTCGCCGGATGGGTCGCGGCTGGCGTTCGTCTCGCGCCGCGACGACGGCACCGAGAAAGGCAAGAAGGCGGCGCGGGCGGAGATCTGGGTCCTCGACACCGACGGTGGCGAGGCGTGGCAACTGACCACGACCCTGCACGGCGCGGCGGACCCCACCTGGTCGCCGGACGGCAAGCACCTCGCCTACACGACGCGGATCGGCGGCGCGGAGGACGAGGAGGCCCACGCTAAGGCGCGACGCGAGGAAGGGAACGGGAAGAAAGACGGCGAGAAGGGGCCGAAGAAGAGCGATGTCACGGTGATCACCGACATCCGCTACAAGGCCGATGGGATCCATCACCTGCTGGTCGGGCGCGGGTATCGTCACCTGTTCGTGACGGAAGTGCCGACGGCGGCGGCGGAGCCGCGCACCGGGCGGCAGTTGACGTTCGGGGAATGGGACGACGCGGGCGCGGCCTGGTCGCCGGACGGCACGCGGATCGCCTTCTGCTCGAACCGCACGCCCGACCGCGACTTCAACAACCACACCGATCTCTGGATCGTCTCCGTGGTGGCGGGGGAACCGCGCAAGCTGACCGAGACGCGCGGCCCGGCGTCGTTGCCCGCCTGGTCGCCGGACGGCGCGCAGATCGCCTTCCTAGGTCACGTCAACCCCGAGCCGTACGGGCGCTACGCCAACGCTGCGGTCTGGGCGGTGCCGGGCGACGGGTCCGCCCCGCCGCGCAACCTGACCGAGACGTTCGACCGCTCGTTCGCGGGCGACGTGGCGGGCGATCTGCGCTCGGGGTTGGTGGCGCAGCCGCCCCTCTGGTCGGCGGACGGCGCGAGCCTCTACGCGACGGCGATCGAGCGCGGGACCGAGCACCTCTTCAGGATCGACCTGGCGGGGGGCGAGCCGACGCGGATCATCGCCGGGGATCGCGGCGTGATGAACGCACGGTTGAGCGCCGACGGGCGGATCATTTTCACGGCGGCGAGCGTGACCAATCCGGGCGACCTCTTCAGTTGCGCGATCGACGGCTCGGACGAGCGCCGGTTGAGCGACGTGAACGCGGAACTGTTCGCCGAGGTGGCCGTGACCGACGCCGCGCGGTTCACCTACGCGGGCGATGGCGGGCTGGAGATCGACGGTTGGATCATGGCGCCGGTCGGGCTGGAGGCGGGGCGGCGCTACCCGCTGGCGCTGGAGATTCACGGTGGCCCGGCGGCGCAGTACGGCTTCGCCTTCTTCCACGAGTTCCAACTGCTCGCGGCTCGGGGCTATGGGGTGCTGTACACCAACCCGCGCGGTAGCACTGGCAAGGAGGCGGCGTTCACGATCGCCAATCGGTCGCGCTGGGGCGAGGAGGATTACCGCGACATCATGGCCGGTGTGGACGCGGCGCTCGCGGCACACTCCTGGATCGATCCGGCGCGGCTGGGGGTGCTCGGCGGCTCGTTCGGCGGCTTCATGACGAATTGGATCGTGGGCCACACCGATCGGTTCAAGGCGGCGGTCACGATGCGCTGCGTGTCGAATCTGTTGTCGTTCTTCGGGACGAGCGACATCGGCTTCACCTTCCTGGAGATGCAGTTCGAGACGGAGCCGTGGGACGACGTGGCGAAGCTGCTGCACTACTCGCCGATCAGCTATGTCAAGGATATCCACACGCCGCTGCTGATCCTGCACTCGGAGGAGGACTATCGCTGCCCGATCGAGCAGGGCGAGCAGATGTTCATCGCGCTGAAGAAGCTGGGACGGACGACCGAGTTCGTCCGCTTCCCGGACGAGGACCACAACCTGTCGCGCGGCGGCAAGCCGGGCCACCGCGCGGAGCGGCTGCGGCAAATCGTGCGGTGGTTCGAGGCGTACCTCTGAGTTCGGAGTCCGTGGTCCGTGGTCCGTAGTCCGTAGTAGTTGCTTGCCGAGGCGATGCCCTGGCGGTACACCGCAGGAGCATCAGTGAGGTTCTACGGACTACGGACCACGGACTACCGACCCCTGCCTGCCCTGGCACAGTTCCTGCCGGACCGAGTTGACAGCGATGCGCGGCGGGGGTATACCGAACGTGACCCGCACGCGCGCCTGTGCGACACGGCGATCCGGGTGCGTCTTCGCGATGGACTAAAGATGAGGAGGTAGCCGTGGCGGTGGGACAGGCTCCGAAGCAGGGGCGGCAAGCACTCGAACAGTTGGCGATCAACACGATCCGCACCCTGTCGATCGACGGCGTGCAGGCGGCGAACTCCGGCCATCCTGGACTGCCGCTCGGCGCGGCGGCGATGGCCTACACCCTCTGGGCGCAATTCCTGAAGCACAACCCGACCGACCCGGCCTGGCCGGACCGCGACCGCTTCGTGCTGTCGGCGGGGCACGGCTCGATGCTGATCTACAGCCTCCTGCACCTGACTGGCTACGATCTGCCGCTCGATGAACTGAAGGCATTCCGGCAGTGGGGGAGCATGACGCCGGGCCACCCGGAGCGGAAGCACACCCCCGGCGTGGAGGTGACGACCGGGCCGCTGGGCCAGGGCTTCGCCAACGGCGTGGGGCTGGCGATCGCCGAGGCGTGGCTGGCGGCGCGCTTTAATCGCCCCGGCCACACGATCGTTGACCACTACACCTACGCGATCGTCTCCGACGGCGATATCATGGAAGGGATCGCCTATGAGGCGGCGTCACTGGCGGGCCACCTGGGACTTGGCAAGCTGATCTATCTCTACGATCAGAACCACATCACCCTGGCCGGCGGCGCGGACCTCTCCTTTAACGAGGATGTGGCGGCGCGCTTCGCGGCGCAGGGCTGGCACACGCTCGCGGTGGAAGACGGCAACGACACCGAGGAGGTCGCGCGGGCGATCGAGGCGGCGCGCGGCGTGGCCGACAAGCCGTCGCTCTTGCTGGTGCGGACGCACATCGGCTTCGGCAGTCCGAAGAAGCAGGACTCGTTCGAGGCGCACGGCAGCCCGCTCGGGGCCGACGAGGTCGCGGCGACCAAAAAGGCGCTCGGTTGGCCGACGACCGACCCGTTCTATCTGCCGGAGGAGGCGGTCGCGCACTTCCGCGAGGCGGTCCCGCAGGGCCAGCGGGCGCAGGCCGACTGGCAGGGGCGGTTCGACGCCTACGCCCGCGAGTTCCCCGAGTTGGCCGAGGAATGGCGACGCGCGCAGGCGGGCGAGTTGCCGACAGGCTGGGATGAGGGGTTGCCCTCCTGGAAAGTCGAGGACAAGGGGATCTCGACGCGCGTGGCCGCCGGCAACGCCCTGACGGCGATCGCGAAGAAGGTCCCAAATATCGTCGGCGGCTCCGCCGACCTCAACCCCTCCACGATGACCGCGCTGAAGGGGCTGGGCGATTTCCAGAATCCCGCCACCGGCGATCCTTCGTCGCAGGGGGCGACCGGCGGGCCGGTCGATTACAGCGGGCGCAATATCCACTTCGGGATCCGCGAGCACGCGATGGGCGCGGCGGTCAACGGGATGGCGGCCCACGGCGGCGTGATCCCCTACAGCGCCACCTTCCTGGTCTTCTCCGACTACATGAAGCCCGCCATCCGGCTGGGGGCGCTCTCGGGGTTGCAGGCGATCTACGTCTTCACGCACGACTCGATCGGGGTCGGCGAGGATGGGCCGACGCACGAGCCGGTCGAGCACCTGGCCGGGCTGCGCGCCATCCCGAACCTCTCCGTCATCCGACCGGGCGACGCGAACGAGGCGGTCGAGGGCTGGGTGGTGGCGCTGCGGAGGACGAACGGGCCGACCCTCTTCTCCTTCTCGCGCCAGAACCTGCCGATCCTCGATCGCTCGGGCGCGCGGGGCGGGGTCGCGCAGGGGGCCTATATTCTGGCCGAGGCCGAGGGCGGCACGCCGGACGTGATCCTGATCGGCGCGGGGTCCGAGATCGGGCTCTGCGTCGGGGCGCGGGAGCGGCTGGCGGAGTTCGGCGTGCGGGCGCGCGTCGTCAGCATGCCGAGTTGGGATCTCTTCGCGGCGCAGGATCAAGCGTACCGCGACGGTGTCCTGCCGCCGACGATTCGCGCGCGGGTGACGGTCGAGGCGGCGGCGACGTTCGGCTGGGAGCGCTGGGCCGGGACGGACGGGGCAACGATCGGCCTCGACCGCTTCGGCGCCTCGGCCCCCGCCGACCGGATCATGCAGGAACTCGGGTTCACCAAGGAGCATGTCACGGCGACCGCGCTACGCCTGCTCGGGCGTGACGAGGAGGCCGACGCCGTGGAGGCCGAGGGGCGCGGCGAGGGCGGCGACACGGCGGTGAAGCCGACCAGCCCGAAGGAAGGACACTCGTGAAGTCGGTAGTCGGTAGTCGGTAGTCGGTAGTCGGTAGTAGCTGCGCGGTAGTATTGCGGCACTGCGCTGGCAACGGACCTTTACTACCGACTACCGACTGCCGACTGATAGCTGCATGGAGGTGAGCGACATGGCGACGACAGCGGAGGGCAAGGTCGGGGCGGCGGGGCGGATGGCCGCGCTGTTGGAGCAGGGGCAGAGTGTCTGGCTTGACTACATCACCAGGGATCTGGTGCGACAGGGCGGGCTGAAGCGGGAGATCGAGGAGTTCGGGCTGCGGGGGATGACCTCGAACCCGACGATCTTCCAGAAGGCGATCAGCGAGGGCGACGCCTACGACGAGCAGATCGCCGAGTTGATGCGCCAGGGCGGCAGCGCGACGGCGGTCTTCGAGGCGGTGGCGATCAAGGATATCCAGGACGCCTGCGATCTCTTCCGCCCACTCTATGACAGCACGAATGGCGGCGACGGGTTCGTCTCGATCGAGGTCTCGCCGACCCTGGCGCTCGACACTGCGGGGACGGTCGAGGAGGCGCGGCGACTCTGGGCGTCGGTCGCTCGCCCGAACGTGATGATCAAGGTGCCCGGTACTCTCGCGGGCGCGCCGGCGATCAAGACCCTGCTGACGGAGGGGCTCAACATCAACATCACCCTCCTCTTCTCGCTCGCCAGCCACGAGGCGGTGATGGAGGCGTACCTCGACGCGCTGGAGGCGCGGGCGGCGGGGGGGCAGCCGGTCGATCGGATCGCTTCGGTCGCCTCGTTCTTCGTCAGCCGGGTCGATACGGCAGTGGACAAGCTGATCGACGCGAAGGTCGCCGAACTCGGCGCAGGGAGCGCCGAGGGCGCGCGCGTGCGGGGCCTGCGTGGCAAGGTGGCGATCGCCAACGCGAAACTGGCCTATGCGCGCTTCCGGGAACTGTTCGGCGGCGGGCGGTTCGCGGCGCTGGCGGCGAAGGGGGCGAGTCCGCAGCGCCCGCTCTGGGCCAGCACCGGGACGAAGGACAAAGCCTATCCCGACACCCTCTACGTGGACAGCCTGATCGGCCCCGACACGGTCAACACCCTGCCCCCCGCGACCCTCGACGCCTTCCGCGATCACGGCACGGTCGCGCGGACGATCGACCAGGGGGTTGACGAGGCCCGCGCGACGATGGCCGCGCTGAAGGAGGCGGGGATCGACATCGATGCGGTGACGCGGCAACTCGAAGAGGAGGGGGTGGCGTCGTTCGCCAAGTCGTTCGACGACCTCCTGTCGGGGGTCGAGGCGAAGCGCCAGGATCTCAAGGCGGCGGTCTAGGGCGTTGGTGCTAGGGGGGGCGGGGCGACCCGCCCCCTTTGTGTATCGGGGTGGGGGGATGGACCCCTCCCCCGAGTTTATCCCCGTATGGGGACCCCGGCGGCGACCCTCCCCTACAAGGGAGGGTGGGGCTTGGCGGTGGTGAACGGCGAGGTGGTGAGGAGCGGCAGATGGTTACGCGCGCGCGAATTGCGCTCGGCCCGGAGTTTGCCGAGTTGGCCGACGATACGGAGGAGTCGCTCTTGGGATCGTCGTTCCACCAGGATGCGATCGTGGACACCTACGTGAGCCTGAAACTCCATCGGCAGGAGCGTGACCTGCCCTGGTTTATCGGCAATCAGACGAAGCTGGTCATCCCGCGTGAGGGGGGGGCGTCGTACCACCCGTCACCCGATCTGCTGATCCACCCCACGTTGGGGAGTGAGGGGCGCACGTCGTTGTCGGTCGCCCGCTATGGCCCGCCGACGCTGATTATCGAGGTGGTGAGCCCGGCGACGGCGCTCGGCAACGATCTGAACGCTGACGGAAAGATCGGGGCGTATGCGGCGAGCGGCGTGGCCGAATACCTGGCGTTCGATCTCTTCGGCGACTATATCCCCGAGCAGGTGCGCGCCTGGCGGCTCGGCCCGACCGGCATGTATGTGCCGTGGGAGGCGGATAGTGCGGGGCGCTGGGCGAGTAGCCTTGGCATCGCCTTTGCGCCGCAGGGGGCGACGCTGCGCGTCTACGACGAGGCGGGCGACCTCATCCCGAGCTATCAGCATTTGAGAGATCTCGCCAAGGCACGCGAGCGGCAGCTTCTCGATGCCGCGCGGCAACAAGTCGAGCAAGAGCGCCAGATTGCGGAGTTGCAGGAGGCGTTGCGGCGGTTGCGCGGCGAAGGCTGAATGCCCTATTTTGCGGGTGATTATTAGGCGGATGGGATGACCCCTCCCCGCCGCCCCGGCGGCGAAGATCCCTGAAGCGGGAGGGTGGGAGCATCGCCAAGCGTACGGGTGATCGAGAAGCGGGATACTGAGCGGGAGCGAGGCCGGGTCGCGCAGGGCCGGATTTTGTCAGGCGCGGGACCGACATGGTGTGCGCGAGCGTCGGGAGGGAACGATGGCGGAGACGAATGGGGCGACCCATTACGGATTGATCGGGCTGGCGGTGATGGGGGCGAATCTGACGCTGAACATCGCCGATCACGGGTTCCCGATCGCGGCCTACAACCGGACCCACAAGGTGACCGAGGAGTTCCTGGCGGGCGAGGCGCGCGGGAAGCCGATCACGGGCGCGGCGACGATCAAGGAGTTTGTGGCATCGATCGCGCGCCCGCGCCGGATCATCATCCTGGTCAAGGCGGGCGCGGCGGTGGACGCGGTGATCGCCGAGGTGAAGCCGCTGCTCGCCGAGGGCGATGTACTGATCGACGGCGGAAATTCGTACTTCCAGGACACGATCCGGCGCTCGATGGAGTTCGAGGGGTCCGGCCTGCACTTCGTGGGGATGGGGGTCAGCGGCGGCGAGGAGGGCGCCCGCTACGGCCCGAGCCTGATGCCGGGCGGGCCGCGCGAGGCGTACGACCTGATCGCCCCCGCGCTGGAGAAGATCGCCGCGCAGGTCAAGGACGGCCCCTGCGTGACCTACATCGGGCCGGGCGGCGCGGGTCACTACGTCAAGATGGTCCACAACGGGATCGAGTACGGCGACATGCAGCTGATCGCCGAGACGTACAACATCATGAAGCACGCGCTCGGGCTGACCGCGCCGGAGATGGCCGACATCTTCGCGCGCTGGAATGGCGGGCGGCTGAATTCCTACCTGATCGAGATCACCGCCAAGGTGCTGGGCTTCCGGGATGCCGACACCGGCCACGCCCTGGTCGATCTGATCCTCGACGAGGCCGAGCAGAAGGGGACCGGGCGCTGGACCTCGAGCAACGCGATCGAGCTCGGCATCCCGATCCCGACGATCGACGCGGCGGTCTGGTCGCGCGGGATCTCCGCGATGAAGGGGGCGCGCGTCGCGGCCTCGACGATCCTGCGCGGGCCGGGCGGTGCGTCGCTGGAGGACGCCAGCACCGGGCCGAAAGCCCGGCTGCTCGACGCGCTGGAGGCGGCCCTCTACGCCTCGAAGGTCAGCTCCTACGCCCAGGGGATGGCCCTCCTGCGGGCGGCGTCGGATGCGTATGGCTTCGAGTTGACCCTCTCGGAGATGGCGCGGATCTGGAAGGGCGGCTGCATCATCCGCGCCGAGCTGCTGGACACGATCCAGGGAGCGTTCGAGCGCGACCCGCAGCTGAACAATCTGCTGCTCGATCCGGGCTTCGCGGAGACGCTGAACGGCCTCAACGGGCAGTGGCGCTACGCCGCCCAGGTGGCGCGCGACCTCGGCGTGCCAATCCCGGCGATGAGCGCGTCGCTGGACTATTTCGATTCGTATCGCGCCGAGCGGTTGCCCGCGAACCTCATCCAGGGGTTGCGCGACTTCTTCGGCGCGCACACCTATCGCCGCACCGACAAGGACGGCACGTTCCACACCGTCTGGGAGCCGGAGGTCGCGCCGATGATGGAGGCCGAGTCGGTCCCGTCGCGCTCGACCGGCGCGGTCGGCGAGGACGAGTCGACGGCGGAGCGGGTGACGAAGGAGTGACGGCGGGGAGTCCGTAGTCCGTAGTCCGTAGTCCGTAGAGGGTCTGCGGCAAGGCAAGGTAGCCGACTTCCTCCGTCCCTACTACGGACTACGGACTACGGACTACGGACTATTCCCCAACCGGAGGAGCTATGACTGGACATGCGCCCCCAGCCGCGCCGAGTCGCCCGGCGATGAATCCGTTGCGCGAGGGGCTGCGGCTGGACCAGACGCCGCCCCCGTGTACGATGGTGATCTTCGGGGTGACCGGCGACCTGACCCACCGCAAGCTGATGCCCCAACTCTACGACCTGACGGTCGATACCCCCCTGCCCGCTTCCTTCTCGATCGTCGGCTTCGCGCGGCGCGACTGGGACGACGAGCGCTTCCGCTCGGAGATGCACGGCGCGGTGAAGGGGGCGCTCGGCGAGGAGATGGACGATGCGAGCTGGCAGGGCTTCGCGCCGCGCCTCTCGTACGTCAGCGCGAATTTCGACGAGTTGGCGGGTTACCAGCGGTTGAAAGAGGCGCTGGACCGCCTCGACACGGAGCGCGGCGCGGGCGGCAACCGGATCTTCTACCTCGCCACGCCGCCGAGCTACTACCCGACCATCATCAACAATCTCAACGCGGCGGGGCTGGCGCAGCGCGCGGTGCCGGGCGACGGGCAGGACGGCTGGACGCGGCTGGTGATCGAGAAGCCGTTCGGCCACGATCTCGCCTCGGCGCAGTCGCTGAACAACGAGATCGCCGGGACGTTCGCGGAGTCGCAGGTCTACCGGATCGACCATTACCTCGGCAAGGAGACGGTGCAGAATCTGCTCGTCTTCCGCTTCGGCAACGGGATCTTCGAGCCGCTGTGGAATCGCCAGTACATTGACAACGTCCAGATCACCGTCTCGGAGGCGATCGGGATCGAGGGGCGTGGCGAGTTCTACGAGGAGGCGGGGGCGCTGCGCGACATCGTGCAGAACCACATGTTCCAGGTCCTCAGCCTGATCGCGATGGAACCGCCGAGCACGATCAACGAGAAGACGGTGCGCGATGAGAAAGTGCAGGTCCTCCAGGCGATCACGCCGCTGCGCGGCGCGTCGATCGCCTCGGATGTCGTGCGCGGGCAGTACGGGCCGGGGTGGGTCGCCGGGCGGGTCGCGCCGGGCTACCGCAGCGAGAAGGGGGTCGATCCCGATTCGAGCGTGGAAACCTACGTGGCGATGAAGGTGCGGATCGACAACTGGCGCTGGGCGGGGGTGCCGTTCTACCTCCGCACCGGCAAGCGCCTGCCGCAGCGGACGACGGAGATCGCGGTGCAGTTCCGCACCGCGCCCGCGCTGCTCTTCGCCGGGACGAGCACGATGCCGCCCGAGCCGAATGTGCTGACCCTGCGGATCCAGCCGGACGCCGGGATCTCGCTCCGCTTCGCGGCGAAGGTGCCGGGCGCGGAGATGCAGATCCGCTCGGTCAACATGGATTTCTTCTACGGCACGGCGTTCACCGCCTCCGGGCCGGACGACTACGCGCGGTTGCTGCTCGACTGCATGCGCGGCGACCAGACCCTCTTCGCGCGCCGCGACGAGGTGGAGCAGGCGTGGACCCTCGCCACCCCGATCCTCGACTACTGGGCGCGCAACCCCCGCCCGCAATTCCCCAACTACGAAGCCGGCACCTGGGGGCCACCCGAGGCCGACGCCCTGATCCAGCGCGATGGGCGACGGTGGCGACGGTTGTGAGTCGTGAGTCGTGGGTCGGGAGTCGTGAGTGAGGCAGCGTCGATAAAGGCCATGCAGCGAGCAGCGGACCTTCTCATGACTCCCGACCCACGACTCACGACCGGAGCGGAGCGAACGATGAGCGCAGACACAAGCCTCGCATGGGCCGGGCTGCCGGTGGGGGTGGGTCAGATCGAGGAGGCGCTGCGCGAGGCGTGGCGCGAGGAGGCGGCACGCGCCCCGGAGGCGAACGGCTCGCTCGCCGCGCGCACCAACGTCCTCAACCTGATCGTCCACGCGGCGACGCGCGGGGAGTTGGAGCAAGTTGCGCGGGCGATCGCGCACCTGGGGGTCCATCACCCGTCGCGCGCGATCCTGCTGCTGGCGGAGTCGGTGGGGTCGGAGTCGGCGCTCCAAGCCTACGTGAACACCAATGTGCAGACGATGGGCGACCGCCGCCTGATCTTCGAGCAGGTGACGATCATGGCCCAGGGCGAGGCGGCCAGGCACCTGCCCGGCGTGGTCGATCCGCTGCTGGTCGCAGAATTGCCCGATTTCCTCTGGTGGCTGGGGCAGCCGCCGTTCAGCGACGCCAGCTTCACGCGGATGATCGAGATCGTCGATCGGCTGATCGTCGATTCGGCGTCGTTCCGGGAGATGTCGGTCGGGCTGCGGGAACTGGCCGAGATGACGATCGTGCCGCACAGCGCGGCGGTCAGCGACTTCGCCTGGGAGCGGCTGCGGCCCTGGCGGGAGTTGGTGGCGCAGTTCTTCGACCCGCCCGCGTATGCCGCCAGCCTGGCGACGATCGAGGAGATGATCGTCGCCTACGAGCCGGAGGGCGGGCGGCGGTCGTCCGGCTTCAGCGAGGGGCTGCTGGCGCTGGGCTGGGCGTGCAGTCGGCTCGGCTGGCTGGTCGAGCGCCGCCCGACGCGGGAGGGCCTGGGGGCGTACCGCTGGGAGTTGAGCGCGGGGGGGCGCACCATCGCCGTGACACTGCGCCCGCAGCATCAGGATGATCCGATCGTCGGGCTGCGGACCCTGACGATCGTCGCCGGGGGGCGGGCACCCGGCACGTTTGAGGTCTACCGCGAGAGCGGCGCGCACCTCACCACGCGGGTCAATGTGCCCGGCGCGCCGAATCTCGAGCAGATCATGCGCGCGACCGAGCCGGATGAGAACGATTTGCTGTTGCACGCCCTGGGGCAGTTCGGCCACGACCGCACCTACGACGGGGCGCTGGTCTTCGCCGCGCAGCTCGCGGGCGGCGTGGAGAGGTTGGCATGAGCGCGGCGGGGGCGGGGCCGGAGATTGTGATCAGCCGCGACGCGGCGGCGCTGGCCGACGAGGCGGCGCGGCGGTTCGTCGCGGCGGCGAGGGCGGCGGTCGCGGCGCGCGGTCGCTTCACGGTGGCGTTGTCGGGCGGCTCGACGCCGAGGGCGCTCTTCCGGCTGCTGGCGGCGGCACCGTACAACGAGCAACTCGATTGGGCGCGTGTCCATGTCTATTGGGGCGACGAGCGGACGGTGCCGCCGGGCGACGAGCAGAGCAATTATCGGATGGCGCGCGAGCATCTGCTGTCCCGAGTACCGATCCCGGAGACGCAGGTCCATCGGATCGTGGCCGAGAACCCGGACCCGGAGGCGGCGGCGGACGCCTACGCGACCACGCTGCGGCAGACCTTCGCGCTGGCCGACGGCGAGTTCCCGCGCTTCGACCTGATCCACCTGGGGCTGGGGACGGAGGGCCACACGGCGTCGCTCTTCCCCGGCAGCCCGGCACTCGCGGAGCGGTCGCGATCGATCGCCGCGCCGTGGGTGGAGAAGCTGGGCAGCTTTCGGATCACGCTGACGCCGCCGACGATCAACGCCGCGCGCGAGGTGCAGTTCCTGGCGGCGGGCGCGGAGAAGGCGGCGATCGTGCGCGCGATCCTGCGCGACCCGAAGAATCCTGACGAGTTGCCAGCGCAGATCGTCGCCCCGGCGGGGGGGCGGCTGGTCTGGCTGCTTGATGAGGCGGCGGCGGGGGAACTGGGGGAGTGACGAGTGACGAATGACGAGTGACGAGTAAAGTACGAAGTGGGGGAATCGGCGGCGTTATTCCCTCTTTCGGGGCCGGGGGAGGCTTTAACCCCTCCCCGGGCCCCTCCCCTGAAGTGGGAGGGGTGCCTCGGTAAGATGTGGTGGACTACCCGGATAAGCAGGAGTGTCGATGCGTTGGTATCTCGGTGCCGCCCGGCATATTCCTGTCCCCACCTCGCCATCGTCCACCGCACAGCAGCGCGGCACCCCTCCCGCTTCAGGGGAGGGGCCGGGGGAGGGGTAAAACGCAATCGCGGCGGCGCAATCGTCGGAGTACGCTGGTTTCCTGAAAATGGCGCGGGGGAGGGGGCGGTGTCTGCGGAGGGGTTGAAGGAAGCGGCCGCGCGGCTGGCGGTCACGATGATCAATAACGGGATGCGGGTCGGGCTGGGGACCGGCTCGACAGCGTCCCACGCGGTGCGGGCGCTCGGGGAGCGGGTCGCGACGGGCCTCACGGTTGTGGGGGTGCCGACCTCGGAGGCGACGGCGGAACTGGCGCGGAGCCTCGGGGTGCCGCTGGCGGAACTCGACGATGTGCCGGGGCTGGATCTGACGATCGACGGGGCAGATGAGGTCGATCTGGGCTCGTTCGCCGTGATCAAGGGGTTCGGCGGGGCGCTGCTGCGCGAGAAGCTGGTGGCGCTGGCGACGACCCGCCAGATCATCATCGCCGATGAGAGCAAGGTCGCGCCGAGCGGGCTGACGAAGTGGGTGCCGGTGGAGGTGGTGCCGTTCGGCGCGCGCCACACCGGGGCCGCGTTGGAGCGGCTCGGCGCACGCCCGACGCTGCGTCGGCGCGATGGCGCGCCGTTCGTCACCGATGGCGGCAACCTGATCTTCGACTGCGATTTCGGGCCGCTGGCCGATCCCGCCGCGACTGCGGCGGCGATCAAGGCGATCTCAGGGGTGGTCGAGCACGGGCTGTTCATCGGAATCGTCGAAACGGTCCTGGTGGCGGGGGCGAGTGGGGTGCGGACATATCGACGGGGCGGGTGAGGACGCGATCACCGCAGGGGCGCGGAGGCGCGGAGGATCGCAGAGAGGCGAGCGAGAATCGGGCGTAGGGCGTCACCGGATATTTTCGCGACTTCTTTCCCCTCGTCTCTGCGACCCTCTGCGCCTCCGCGCCTCTGCGGTAAAATCGTATCCCCGGACCGAGGCGAGGAGCACGGATGGACTTGACGCGGCTGATTATCCCGATCCTGTTCGGGTTGGCGCTGCCCTTTATTAATCGGCGGGTGGCGAGCCGGGTGGGGTTCGGGCGGTATCTGCTGCGATTGGTGCTGCTGCCGGGAGCGTTCGCGGTCGGGCTGGGGGTGCTCGATCTTGCGACCGGCGGGACGACCCTGTGGACGATCGGGCCGTCGATCGCCGCATTCATCGTCGCGGGACTGATCGGCTATGGGTTGGCGCGGGCGACCGAGCGGTCGGGCGCGCGGCGGTCGTAGGGGGGCGGATGACGGTGGGGGTGACTTCGCGCCCTTTCGGCGGTGAGGACGATTATGACGCGCTGCGCCGGATGCTGATCGCGACGGTGGCCGAGGGGGATGAGTGGCACTACTGCACGGTCGGCGATCTCGATTGGTGGCGCTACACCGATAACGATCCGCGTGGGATTTTCACAACGCAACTCTGGTTCGCTCCCGATGGGGCGGTCATCGGCTGCGCCTGGCCGGTCAAGAACGAGATCATCCTGCTGACCGATCCGCGCCACCGCCAGATCGAGGCGGCGATGCTCGACTGGGCCGAGGCGCGGCACCGCGTCGGCGGCTCCAACGCGCCGTTGATCGCCTATAGCTACGAAGGCGATGCGGCGCGGATCGCCCTGCTACGCGAGCGCGGTTACACCCGCCAGGAGCATGGCTACCGCTACCGGCGCGTGGCGCTCGATGGAGCACTGCCGGAGTTGCCGCCCCCGGCGGACTATGTTCTGCGGAGCCTGCGCGGCGACGACGAAGTGGCGGCGCGGGTGGCGGTCCACCGCGCGGCGTTCGCGCCATCGCGAATGACGATCGAGAAGCATCGCGCCGTCATGGCCGCGCCGACCTACCGGCGAGATCTCGATCTGGTGGCGGTCGCGCCGGACGGCAGCTTCGCCGCCTACGCGCTCGGCTGGTTCGACGCGGCGAATCGGATCGGCGTCTTCGAGCCGGTCGGGACCAACCCGGCGCACCAGCGGCGCGGCCTCGCGCGGGCGGTCTTGGCGGAAGGCTTGCGGCGTTTCCAGGCGCTGGGGGCGTGGGCCGCCTATATCAACACGAATACCGACAATGTGGCGGCGAATCGCGCCTACGAGGCGGTCGGGTTTCGGGTGGTCGATGAGGAATATCGGTGGGCGAAGGGGTGACCCCTCCCCCGGCCCCTCCCCTGAAGGGAGAGGGGTGCCACATTGCAGAGGCACCAGCTGCTGGATAAGGCACCGCCCCGCATCGTGCTCCCCTCTCCCTTCAGGGGAGAGGCCGGGGGAGGGGTAGAAAGGTCAGCGGATCATGGCGATCACGACCGAGGATGCGGCGGCGCTCTGCGCGCGGGTCTATGCGCTCGTGCGCGCCTGCCCGCCGGGGCGGGTGACAACTTACGGGGCGATCGGCAAGGCGCTCGGCCACCCGCGCGGGGCGCGGATGATCGGCTGGATCATGAACGAGACGCCGAATCGGCTGGTGATCCCGGCGCAACGGGTGATCAGCAAGGACGGGACGCTGACCGGTGGCTGGGCCTTCGGCGGCGTGGAGGCGATGCGCGGGCTGCTCGAAGGGGAGGGCGTGGGGTTCGACGAGCGCGGGCGGGCGCTGATGAAAGTCCACGAGTGGGACCCGACTCGCGACCTCGCGCCGGACGAGTTAGGGCGGTTGCTGGCCGACGCGCCGGGCGCGCTGGCGGTCGAGCCGTCGGCGCAACTCTTGCGCCTGCTGAACCGCGACGCGGCCTCGCCGTTCAGCCAGCCGACCGCGCGATCATAAGGGGGTGAGATGGTGCAGGATGTGGAGACGACCGGGGGGTATTGGATTCGCTTCGAGAATGTCGATGGGCGGATCGTGGAGGAGGTGTCGTTCGTGCCGCGCCTGCCGGAAATCGGCCAACTGATTCCGGTGGCGGGGACGCACTGCGAGGTGATGGAGCAGTGGGCCGACCGCTCGCTGACCGAGGGGGGCGGGCCGGAGGTGCTGGTCTTCACCGTTAAGCCGTTGGCGTGAGATGAAAGGACGATTACCGCAGAGGCGCGGAGGCGCAGAGGATCGCAGAGAGGGAACGAAAGGAGGGGGTTACGGCACGACCCCTTCCCTTTTATCCTCGTCTCTGCGGCCCTCTGCGCCTCCGCGCCTCTGCGGTTAAACTCCCGTGCTACAATTTTTCGGGATAGGGCAACGTGGGCGAGGTATTCGTGACCACAGAAGGGCCGTATAGCCCGCAGGTGCTGGAACACTTCGCGCGACCGCGCAACCTGGGGCGCTTGCCCGAGGCGAACGGGCGCGGCGTGGTCGGCGACCTGCACGACGGCCCGACGCGGATCGAGATCGCGATCGTGGTCGCGGCGGGGCGGGTCGCGGCGGCGCGTTTCCGCACGTTCGGGTGCAGCGCGGCGATCGCGGCGTCGTCAATGGCGACGACCCTGATCGAGGGGCGGGCGGTGGCCGAGGTCGGCGCGCTGACGGCGGGGCGGATCGCCGAGGCGCTGGGCGGGCTGCCGCCCGAGCGGGCGTATGCGCCGGAGATGGCGGCGGCGGCGGTGCGTGGCGCGGTCGCCGATTGGGCGGCGCGCGAGCAGGGGGAGGGGGGATTGTGAGTGCGGTGGGGGAGAGCGTGAGCGTGGCGAGTCAACAGTACGCGCGGCGGGTGGTACCCGGTGAGCGGGTCCACCTCGACCGTTACGACCCGGCGGATACCCAGGGGTTGACGAAGGATGAGGGCCGCGATCTGCTGCAACAACTCGACGAGGAGTTGGCCGAGTTGCAGGAGTTGCTCTACGCGGCGGGGCAGCACCGCGTCCTGCTCCTGTTGCAGGGGATGGACACGAGCGGCAAGGACGGCACGATCAAGCGGGTGCTGAAAGAGGTCAACCCGACCGGCTGCCAGATCATGAGCTTTAAGTCGCCGACGCCGATCGAACTGGCGCACGACTTCCTCTGGCGGGTCCACGCCAAGGTCCCGGAGGCGGGGCAGTTGGGGGTCTTCAATCGCTCGCACTACGAGGACGTGCTGGTCGTGCGGGTCCACAAACTGGTGCCTGATGCCGTCTGGCGCGGGCGCTATTCGCAGATCAACGCCTTCGAGCGGCTGCTGACCGAGACGGGGACGATCCTGATCAAGTGCTTCCTGCACATCAGCAAGGACGAGCAGGAGCGGCGGCTGCTGGCGCGCGAGCAGGACGTGACCAAGGCGTGGAAACTCTCGCCCGGCGATTGGGCCGAGCGCCAGCTGTGGGACGACTACACCGCCGCCTACGAGGATGCATTGCGCGAGTGCAGCACGACGCGCGCCCCCTGGAATATCATCCCCGCCGATAAGAAGTGGTTCCGCAACGTGGCGGTGGCGCAATTGCTGGTCGAGGCGCTGCGCCCGCACCGGGAGGGCTGGCTGGCGCACCTGGATGCGCTTGGGCAGCCGCAGTTGGCGGCGCTCCGGGAGGCGCGCGGCGAGCGGGCTGGGGAGGATGAGGAGGCGGTGGAGGATGTCACGGAGTGATTAAGTACGCAGACGGCTGAACAGCCTGCTGTATCACCTCAAAGCCTGCCCTTGTCATCGGGCGATCACCGCAGAGGCGCAGAGGCGCAGCGGGCCGCGGAGCAGGGTCGAGAATGATAGCTTGACCTCTCTGCGGCCCGCTGCGCCTCTGCGCCTCTGCGGTGATCGTCTCTGTGGCGCGAGTTGGGGGTAAATTTGTTATAATTGACGTAACGAATACGGAATTTGGGGGCGTGGTGACGAGGCTGGCGGAGCGGATCTATCGCACGGAGGGGATCGTCCTGCGGCGGATGGAGTTGGGCGAGGCAGATCGGATCCTCACCCTCTACACCCCGCAGTACGGGAAGCTGCGCGCGATGGCGAAAGGGATCCGCCGCCCGGCGAGCAAGCTGCGCGGCCATCTGGAACTCTTCACGCGGGCGAAGCTGATGCTGGCGCGCGGGCGCAATCTGGACGTGATCACCGCCGCAGAGACGACCGAGGCGTTCCGCGGGCTGCGCGCAGAGGACTCGTCCTCGCTCGAACCGGTCGGGGGGGCGTACCGGATCGCGGAGCGGCTGGACCGGCTGACCGAGGATGGGGTCGAGAACCGCGCGGTCTGGGATCTGCTGGTGGCGGCGCTGGGGGCGCTCTCCGATGGGGTGCCACCACGGATGGTCGGGCTGCACTTCGATCTGCGCCTGCTCGGCTATCTCGGGTATCAGCCGAATCTCGATTCCTGCGCGGGGTGCGATCGACCGCTGGAGCCGATCGAGAATCGTTATAGCTTCGAGCTGGGCGGCGTCCTCTGCCCCGACTGCCGCAGTCACGACCCGGCGGCTGACCCGCTCTCCGTCAACGCCCTGAAGCTCTTGCGGCTGATGGCGCGGCAGGATGCCCGCGTGGTGGCACGGCTGCGGTTGCCCGAGGGGCTGCTCGATGAACTCGAAGGGCTCCTCAATCGCTCGGTGCGGCTGACGACCGATCGGGATTTCGCAGCCCCGGCGGTGCTGCGGAGCTTGCAGGGCGAGTCGTGAGGGGAGAGAACAGGAGGCGCGGAGACACGGAGGGCGCGGGGAGGGGAACGATTTTGGTATGCGGGCGGGGCAGTCGGGCGTAAGGACGTATTGCATACGCTTACCCACGCCAGGGTTCCTGCGAACGTCTACAGAAGGGCCGACACGGAGAGGGCGTATGCGATACGCCTCTACAACCGACGGTGGTCGATACGCAGCCCGCGCAATCGTGTCCCCAACGCCAGGAACATCTCACCCCTGCGGGAACAGGTACAGCGGTCGGGGCAGGGGCGTATCGCATACGCCCGCACGTCGTCCCGCCACCCGCGTTCGCAGAAAGCCCCCACGTGGGCAGCGTATACAGTACGCCCCTCCATCCCTCACCGCGATCGGCAGACCACCAAGGCCATGCCACCCTCACCGATATCCCCGCCCCCCGCTCCCTCCGGGTCTCCGCGCCTCCTGTTCCGTCACCACCCGATCCTCATCCATGCTTGACGCACGGCCCGCAACCCTGTATGATGCGGGTGAGGGTCGCCACTGGCCCAATGATGTCGCGTGTTGATGTTCACTCACCTCGGGAAGGAGGTACGACGATGGCAGGGACTGCATCGGTGCTGCGTCACCAGCGTCAGCGTCGCGCCCCCCGGATCGAGCGGTAGGAACGTCGCCCCGCAGCGACATCCGCACAAGCCTCTCAATTTCTCCCCTTCGATCCGAATAGTCCGGGCGTGACGAACCCCGAGAGTCAACTTCGGCTTGCTCTCCGGGCCGTGCGGTCGCCCTGCGCCGCGTCGCGCCCACGATGCTGGTGACGCTCGCCCGGTGGCTCTTGCCACCACGGGCGGCGATTCGCGTCGCCCGCGCGCCGGGAAGGTGCGGAGCGATTATTGAAGACGCGCGAGGATGGGAGTGCGACGGTTTGGGTAAGAAAGACAGGTTGCCGCGCGGGGCCGGGATGGGCCTGCGGATGGTCGATGGGGCGGCACCGGTGCCGATCGAGGAGATCGGGGCCGCGCCGACCGGGCCGGTGTTGCTGGAAGGGCTGATCGTGGACGGCAACCGGGGGATGTATCGGGTGGAGACGAGCGCGGGTCCGATCCTCTGCACGATCCGGGGGCGGCTGCGGAAGCAGCTGGTCTACGCCAAGAGCGACAACACCAAGACGCGCAAGAGCGTGCGCGAGGTCAAGGTGAAGGGGCATGACCCGGTGGCGGTCGGCGACCGCGTGCGGGTCCTGCCGAGCGGCGGCGGGGCCGGGACGATCGAGGAGATCGTCGAGCGGGCGGGCGGGTCGTTCACCCGGCACGACCCCAACAAGGGCGGCGGCAAGGTGACCTCGATCGCGGGGCTGGACCAGATCGTGGCGACTTTCGCGGCGAGCGAGCCGACCCCGCACCTGCGCGTCCTCGACCGCCTGCTGGTGCTGGCCGAGGCGCAGGAAATCGCGGCGGCGGTCTGCATCGGCAAGGCCGACCTCGGGATCGAGCCCTGGCTGGCGGAGCGGCTGGCGGTCTACCGCGCGATCGGCTACCCGGTCCTAGTCGTCAGTGCGGTCACCGGCGAGGGGCAGGAGGCGTTGCGGGCGCAATTGGCGGGCAAGACCTCGGCGTTGCTGGGGCCATCCGGCGTCGGGAAGTCGAGCCTGCTGAATGCCTTGCAGCCGGACCTCGGGCAGTTGGTCGGCGGGGTCAGTGGCTCGACCGGCAAGGGGAGGCACACGACGACCGGGACGCGGCTCTTCCCGCTCGACGGCCCGGCGGGGGGCTACCTGGCCGACACGGCGGGGTTCCGGTCGCTGTCGCTGGCCGGGCGGGTTTTTGAGCAACTCGACTGGTGTTTCCGCGAGTTCCGTCCCTATCTGGGCGAGTGCCGAATGAACGATTGTACGCACCTACACGAGCCGGGGTGCGCGGTCCGCGAGGCCCTGCGGGCGGGCGCGATCGACCGGGACCGCTACGATAGTTTCCGGCGGCTGCGGCGCGCGGGCGATGAGACGATCGATCTCGATACAGAAGGGTGAGCTGATGAATTTTCTGGTGCGGAGGCAGCGGTGTCTGGTGGCGACCCTGGGGCGCGGTCCACCGCCATACCCGCGACGACGATGCAGCTGGCCGACGCCGACGCGCTCCACATTCCAGCCTCCCGGCTCCGTGCAGGGGTGACGGGGATCATGGCGGAGGGCGATGAACCGGACGTGGCGGGGCGCTGGATGGGATAGGCGCGCGGGGGCGCTGTGCGTGACGATGATGCTGTGCACGGGCGCGATGATGGAAAGAAGGAGTTGTTCGATGGTGAGGGAAAGCGTCGGGCCGTTGGGGCGAAAGGGAGACGCGCGGCGCACCGGTCGGCCACTCGTTGGGGTGGCCGACCGGCCTCTTTAATAGGAGGCGTTGGGGGTTGGCGCGTAGCGATATTTGCGGGCGTGGGTGCTGCCGGATGAAACTAACGCTCAATGGCTGCGGCCACAAAGCCCATTCAATTGGACGAAGTTCATCGCTAATTTCGGTGGTTGTCGGAAGATAGTAGAACAAGTTTTTGTGAGAGCACATTCGAGAACTTGGATAACTCCTCACCAGAACCGGACACGCGACGCGAGCATTGTGCCGTTCAGCGGTATGTCGTGGCGCGCACACCCCCGGGCGCGGCTGTATCCTGCGCGTCGTCACAGGGCTTGTCCCGAGCCGGGTCTCGGGGCGTGGTCCCCTGCGGAGTCAGGGGGCGTGGTCCCCTGCAGAGTCAGGGGGGGCAATCGCCCGCCCCTTGCGCCTTGCCCTGCTCCATCGCCGTCGCCGCGCGCGGCCCCCGACTGAAACTGCTACACTCTGAATTATTGAGCGGGTGAGCGGGTTTGCGCGACGAGGAGAAGGGTATGGCTACTGCGGTGTCGGGCGAGCGGGGCGTGGCGCTGGATCTTCTCGTAGACCGACTCGCCGAGCGCACGGGCAAACTCGGCGTCCAGATCCATCGGGTGGCGACACTCGATGAGGTCGCGGTGCTGGCCGCCGAGTTGGTCGAGGATGGCGGCCCCGCCGCCTTCGCGCCGCCCGCCGGGGCAGGCTGGCGGGCGATCATCGCGCCGACCCTCGACGCCGCCTCCCCGGCCCTGCGGCAGCATCTCACGACGCGTGGCGTGGCCCTCGCCGAGGTGACGCCCGACCGCCCGACCGGAGCCTCGGTCGGGGTGGCGGTCGGGATCTCCGCAGCGGCGCATGGGGTGGCCGAGACCGGCACGATGATCGTGGCCGATGGCCTGGCCGATCGCCTGGTGCGGATGCTTGCACCGAAACATATCCTCGTTGTCCAGATGGCCGACATCCTCCCGAGCCTCGATGAGGCGGGGGAGCGCCTGCGCGCCCTGACCGCCGCGGGGCCGGATACGCCGGGGCGGTATGTCAGCTTCATCACCGGGCCGAGCCGCACGGCGGATATCGAGATGAGCCTGACGGTCGGCGCGCACGGTCCGGCGGAGTTGCACATCGCGATCCTGGGGGCGGCGCAGGGCTGACGCTCTAGTATGTGACAAAACCACGGGATGCTGGAGTTCGGATGCCATCTCTACAGGTATTCGACGCCACCCGAACTGATGAGCGAGAGAGGCGACGATGGCGGAGCAGGAGACGGGGCGCGGGATCGGCTGGGGGCGGCTGGCGGCGCTGGCGGTGGCCGTCGGCGCGGCGGTCGGCGGGGCGCGCGCCGCGCGCCGCGCCCTGACTCCGCCCGATGGTCGGACACGGGTGGCGAAGGAGGATGCGGGGGGGCATCTGCCGCAGCCGTTCGCCGAGCGCTATCAGCGCGCGTTGAACGACGATCGGATGCGCGCGGGGCTGCTGCGGTTCCAGCGCAACTGGCGGGTCGGGCGCGACACCGCGTTCGCGCAGTACCGCGAGGCCGAGGATGGCGGCAAGACGTTCGAGGCGATGCGCGACGAGTTGGCCGCGACCAAAGATCGCGTCATCGCCGCCCCCGACCGCTATTTCGCGCAGTTCAAGGCCGCCGCCGAGCGAAACGGCGCGATTGTCTATGAGAGCCACAGCGCCGAGGACGCCAATCGCTACATCGCCGATCTCTGCGACCGCAAAGGGATCCGGGTCATCGACAAGTCGAAGTCGATGGCGACCGAGGAGATCGGCCTCAACCACTACCTGGAGGCGCGCGGCATCCACGTCGCGGAGACCGATCTCGGCGAGTGGCTGGTGCAACTCTCCGACGAGCGCCCCTCGCACCTGATCGCCCCGGCGGTCCACATGGATCGCTTCATCACGGCGGGGCTCTTGTCGAAGGCGACCGGGCAGCAGTTGGAACCGGACGACATCGGCGGGCAGGTGCGCGCCGCGCGGCACAAGCTGCGCGACGATTTCCTGCGCGCGCGCCTGGGGATCAGCGGGGCGAACGCGATCATCTGTGAGACCGGCACGACGATGATCGTCACCAACGAGGGGAACGCCGAACTGGTCACCTCGCTGCCCGACATTCACGTCGTCCTGGTCGGGCGCGAGAAGCTGCTGCCGACGATGGCCGACGCGATGACGCAAGTGCGGCTGCTGGCGCGCTCGGCGACCGGGCAGGCGATCTCCGTCTACACCACCTTCATCAGCGGCCCGGACCGCCCGGAGAAGGAGGTCCACTACGTCTTCGTGGACAACGGGCGCAGCGCGATGGCCGCCGACCCCGCTTTCCGCGACGCGCTGCGTTGCATCCGTTGCGGGGCCTGCGCCGATGTCTGCCCGCCCTATCAGGTCGTCGGCGGGCACGCCTTCGGCTACATCTATGCCGGGGCGATCGGTCTGGTCAACACACCGTTCCATCACGGCCTGGCGGCGGGTGCCGGGCCGCAATCGCTCTGCGTCTCCTGCAACGCCTGCGCGACCGTCTGCCCGGTGGCGATCGATCTGCCGCGCCAGATCCTCGATGTGCGCCGGAAGGTCGTCGAGGAGTACGGCCTGCCGTGGTACAAGCGCCCGGCGCTGGAATTGTGGTCGAACGCGACCCTCTTCGACCACGCGGCGCGGGCAGCGGCGAAGTTCTCGCGACCGTTGGCGGAGCCGGGCGGGGCATTCATGCGGAAGCTGCCCGGCGCGGGGAACTATCAGCGCTGGCGCAGCCTGCCGGTCCCGGCGAAGGAACCGGCGCGCGATCGGCTCTTCGGCGGCGAGGTCCACGGCACGCCCCGCGCCCCGCGCCTCTCGCCGCCACTCCTGCAGACTAGGGTGACCGGCACCCGCGTCGCCTACTTCATCCAGTGCCTCACCGATCGTCTCTACCCGCAGATGGCCGAGGCGACCGTGCGGATCCTCCAGGCGTGCGGCGCGGAGGTCGTGGTGCCGGTCTCGCAACATTGCTGCGGGCTGCCCGCGTTCGACTCCGGCGACTGGGAGCGGGCGAAGCGGATGGCCCGCGCGACGATCGAGTCGCTGGAAGCGGCGGACGCCAAGTGGATCGTGACCGCCGGGGCGTCCTGCGCGGTGGCGATCGCTCACGAGTACCCGCACCTCTTCGGGGATGAGCCCGCCTGGCGGGCGCGCGCCGAGGCGCTGGCGGCGAAGATGCTCGACCTGACCTCCTTCCTCGTGCGAGTGGCGAAGCTGGAGGATGGTGCGCTGGCAGCCCCGGAGCGCAACGTCGGCCCGGTGACCTATCACAACTTTTGCCAGTCGTACAACGTTCTCAAGCTGCACGCTGAGCCGCTGGCGCTGATTCGCGGGGTGCTGGGGCGCGACCTGGTCGATCTGCCGGAGGCGAACGTCTGCTGCGGTTTCGGCGGCTCGACCTCGTTCGACAAGCCGGAGCTGTCGGAGCATATCCTGGCGCGCAAGCTGGAGAACGTCGATCAGTCCGGCGCGACGACGCTGATCACCGACAACCCTGGCTGCATCATGCACCTGCGCGGCGGGATGGACGCCTCCGGGCGCGAGGTGCGCGTGATGCATCTCGTCGAACTGCTCGATGAGGGGCTGCGTGCCAAGTTCCCGGAAGCGTTCGCCGCGCCGGGACGGCTGGAGGATGCGGCGGATTAGGGGCTCAGGGCAGATTCGAGAGCCGCCAGTCGTCGCCCTCTTTGACGAGGTTGACCGTCTTGGTCTCGCTGGAACCCCTGGCGTAGCGCAGCGTGCCGGTCACGATCGCCGTCGTCCGACCGTTATTCGACGAGACGTTGGTGTTGGTGACGGAGAAGCTACTGACCCGCCCGACGGTAGTTTCTTTTGTTGTCCAGAGCGTTTGCAGCGCCGTCGGCGAAATCGACGAGCCGAGCGAACGGCTGAGATAGTCGTGCGCCCCGGCCCAGTCATGGTCGCGCACCGCGTCGTAATAGCCCTCGGTGGCGTTGCGGGCACCGCCGATGTTGCCCGCAGTGACGCGCACCAGTCGCGGACCGAGGATCACCCCGACGATGGTCGCCCCGACGCAGCAGAGGAGCAGGACAGCGGCGATGCCGCCGCCGATCCAGAGGCCGCGCTTGCCGCGCTTCGGCGGCGGGGGCGGCGCGTAGCCTAGTGGCGGCGCGGTGTGGCCCGGCTGGGTCGGATACCCTGGCTGAGGCGGCGTCCCGCCGACGTTCTGCGGGTTATACGGTGGCGGTGTCGCCATACGGTGTCCTCCTCCGGGCTCGCGCGCGGGATCAGCCCCCCCACGCTCCCAAATACGATAGTGCCGGGCCGATAGTTTCCCCGTTGCGGCGCGCGGATGTTGCGCGATCCCGCTCGCTGGCGATAATGCGCCGTGTCAGCGCGATCTGTACACATGGAGCGCGAAGTGATGAGGGGTGGGCGATGAGCGGCGCGATTGTGGTGCGCCCGATGGCTGCCGACGATCTGCCGATGATCCTGGCGATCGATCGGGCGGTCGGCTGGGCGCACGCGGAGGCGCGCTTCCGGTTCCTCCTGGACGATACGGAGACGCGCGGGCTCGTCGCGGAGTTGGCGGGCGACTTGGTCGGCTTCGCCTTCGTGGGGGTACGCGAGCCGGTCGGCTGGCTCGGGGCGCTGGCGGTCGATCCGGCCCACCAGGGGCGCGGGGCCGGGTGGGCGCTCTGCCGCGCGGCCGACGACTACTTTCGCACCGAGGAGCGTTGCGACGCGGCGATCCTGGAAGTCCGTGTGGGGAATCGCCGCGCGATCGATCTCTATGAGCGGCTCGGCTTCGTCGCCACCGGCGTGGCCGATCTCTGCGGCACGCCACGCGGCGAGGCACCGATCATCCCCGCGAGCGACCAGTCGACGGACGACGCGGTGCGGGTCGTCGCCCCGCTGACCGAGGACGACCTCGCGTTTCTGCCCGCTCTGGACGATAGCTACTATGGCGGCTGGCGCGACCGCGACTTGCTCTATTGGCTGAGCGAAGGGTTCGACGCCGCGCGTCTGCTGCGCGTTGACGGGCAGCCCGCCGGGTACTGCCTGGTCGAGGCCGCGACCGGTCGCCTCGGCCCGGCCGCCGCGCCGACCCTGTCCGATTTCCTCGCCCTGCTCGATGGGGTGCTGCGCGCCCTGCCGAGTGGGGAGGGCGCGCCGCCCCACGCCGCACACCTGCGAATTGTCAACCCCAACGAGGCGATCCTGGCAGCGCTCGCCGCGCGCAACGTGCGGCACGTCCCCGCGCTTCGTAATGTGCGGATGGAGAAGGTCTATCGCCGCCCCCTGCGCCAGATGACCGGCCCCTACGTCTCGGCGCGGTCGGAGAAGGGGTGATGGGGGAGCGGAGAGTCCGTAGTCCGTAGTCCGTAGTCCGTAGAAAGGCGTTAGCGTGCTCCTGCTTGTGGGCGGGTACAAGGTTTGGGCGTAGGGGCGTATTGCATACGCCCCTACGCCCAAGCCGCCAGCTATTTTCCATACCAATTATTGTCCCCGGCTCGCTCGCCCTCTGTCCGATTCCCCTATTACCACAAGTACCACCCTCTTGGGCAAATCGGGCTATTGTGGCCCGACTCCCCACGCCCGATGATCGAAGTGCGGTCTGCTGTTTCGTATACTATTTGAATCAGTTACTTGTCTACAAACTACGGACTACCACCTTTTGTGAGGGGCGACGATGAAACATCGGTTGCAGATGACTCTGGGGATAGTGCTGCTCCTCTTGTCGCTCGCCCTGGCGGCGCGCGGCGCGGGCTCGGTCGGCGCGGCGACGATGCCGACGTTCGCCCTGCCGCCGATGGCGCACTTCCAACTCGACGCCTCGCTGGAGATGGACGACCGTGAAACCACCACGCGGATGCGGATGACCGCCTCCGGGCAGGGGGCCTCGATCGGGCGCGCAAGGCGTCCCAGTTCGCGGCGGAACTCTTCGTCGAGGGGACCGAAGCCGGGGTGTCGCAGCCGCAAGCGGAGCGGCTGTCGCTCGCGGTCGTGACTGTTGATGGGAAGACCTATTGGCGCTATCCGGTCACGGGGACGTGGTCCTGGATGGCGAACACCCCGGAGATGGAAGGGCAACTGGACTTCTCCCTCGATCCGCTCGATCTCACCAGGCTCAATGGGCTGAATTTCGTCGCGCTGCGCAAGGAGACGCTCGGCGGCGCGACGACGACCCATTGGCACGCCGATGTCGATCTCGCCGCGCTGCTCGCGGCGCAGGGCGGCGGCGCGGTCCCGAGCGATCCAGGGATGCCGCTGCCGCAACTCGCGGTGGCGGTCGATCTCTGGATCGGCGACGACGATGGCTACCTCCACCGCTTCGACCTCGCGCTGGCGATGAGCGTTGCCGACGCGAGCGGTCCGGCGGTGAGATTCATCGCCGCCTTCGCGCTGACCTTCAGCAACTTCGATCAGCCGGTGACGATCGTGGCACCGGCGGGGGCGGTGCCGGTGTCGTCCGCCCCGATCCTTTCCTCGCCCGCCACCGCGTTCACCGGGGCGCTCCCCGCTGGCGTCGGTTCTTCTCTGGCCGCGTTGCCGTTCGGCAACCTCGGCGCTAGCCTGCCGGGAGCCGGGAATACCGGTGGCCCGAGGCTTACCATCGGCACCGGGCAGCCTGCAGCGTCCGCGCGCCCGGGCGGCAGCCCCACCCCGAAAGCGACGCCCACGCCGCGCCCGACGCCCACGCCCGCGCAGCCGACGCCCACGGTCGCCCGCGCGGCGAATGTGGTCACCGCCGGTGGGGCTGATGCCCCCGCGTCGCCCGCACCCGTGGCGCAGCAAGTCGCGTCGACCGCGACCGCCGGGGCACAGAGCGGCAATCCCGCCCTGGTGATATTCGGCGGAGCTGGACTCCTGCTGGTCCTGGCGCTCGGTTTGGTGACGTTCGGGTGGCGGATGTCGCGACAGTAAGCGCGCAGCCTGTGATGACAACGCCCGCGCCACGGCCATCATGCCGGGCGTGGGCGTTGTCGATCCGGTCGTTACGGTCCGGGTGGGGTGCCGTCGCTCTGCCGCCGACCGAGCTGCGCCGCGCGTCGCTCCTCCACGCCCGCGCTGAGGCGGCTGTAGAAATCGGTCACCTCCGCCGTCGGGCGTACCGGAGCCTCGCGCCGACCCAGGAGATCGAGGATCGCCGTGATCGGCAGGGCGATCAGCCCGAGCAGGCCGAGGTAACTGGTCAGGATGAGCGCGATGTTGGCGCTATAGTCGAGCAGCAGGAAGAAGACGGTACCGAGCATCGCCAGCGAGAAGAAGCTCGGCAGATCGAGGATCCCCGCGAGGCCGGTGTCGAGGCGCTGCCGGATGAGGTAGCAAGGGAAGAACGACGAGATTCCCAGGATAGCGATGACGATCTGGAGGCCGTAGCCGCCGATATAGCGGGCGAAGAGCGCGCCGGTCGTCAGGAGCGCGGCGATCAGCAGGATGAGCGACACGCGCCGGATAGCCGGATCGACCGGGTCGAGGACGGCGCGCTGGCTCGGGAAACGCTCGCCGATGTCGAGCAGTTCGCCGAAGATCTTGCGCCAGTCGTCGGCGAAGGTGAACCAGAGGACGAGCGCGACGGTCAGCCCCAGCGCCGCCCAGGCGACGACTCGCCAGGGGGGGCTCGGCGCGCGTGCGATGTCGCCCAGCATCTCCCGCTGCCACCAGCCGAGCGCCGCCAGGAGGGCGAGCAGCACGAACCCGAGCGCCTGATTGCTCGCCAGGAATTGGGTCATCGCCGCCTCCATTCCCCGCAGAGAGGTTGATCACTATCCTGATCGTAGGCGAACGAGAGGCTTTCGGCAATAGGGAGGCGGGCCGATGGTCGGGGCATACGCGCTCACCCACCGGCCC